>NZ_VFME01000001.1:624891-937337 GCF_006714895.1 Gramella sp. Hel_I_59
AACTTGCAAATTATGAGATCGATGGGCAGAATAACAACTGGCTTGTAAATCAGGCATTGGAAACTGTCGTGAACAAATGGTTGTACGCTAAGTTGAAGGAAAAAATGAATTTTAATTTCATGCCTCAACTGGAAGAGCAAATGAATTCTTTGAACAATAAACTGGAGAATAAAATAGAAGCAAAGGAGGGCATCAATCTTATTGGCTTCCTTGAAGATCTTGAAGTTGCTCAGTTTAAGGCAGATGAAAATGACCTTTGGATCTCTATGCGTTTAAAGGCAAATGGTGTGGTTGAAATAGATAAAATTAAACTTCCCTAATATGAAGCTAAATCAGTATATCGATCATACGCTATTAAAACCTGATGCCAGTCCTCAGGCAGTTATAAAACTTTGTCAGGAAGCGATAAATTATGAGTTCTATGCGGTTTGTGTTTCCGGATGCTATGCAAATTTAGCTGCAAAGCAAGTTAGACAATCTGATGTAAAGCTAGCCGTTACTATAGGCTTCCCATTGGGTTCATCAACTTCGGAAGCAAAAGTGCAAGAGGCCAGAATTGCGGTCGAACAAGGTGCAGATGAGATCGACATGGTTCTGAATATTGGTTTTCTTAAAGCTGGTTTGACTGAAGAAGTAGAAGAGGAAATAAGATCAATAAAGTCGGTAATTGGAGAAAAGATTCTCAAAGTCATTCTGGAAACCTGTTACCTAAGTAGTTCTGAAATTGCTACAGCCTGTAAGATTTCAGAAAAAGCCGGAGCAGACTTTGTAAAAACTTCTACAGGTTTTGGAACGGCCGGTGCAACTTTAGAACATATTAAACTTATGAAGCAAAGCATTGGTGACCATATGAAAATCAAAGCTTCAGGAGGAATTCGCGATAAGGAGACAGCTGTAGAATATATAATTGCCGGTGCAGATCGCATTGGAACCTCTTCCGGAATTCAGATTGTTTCCGGCTAATAGCTCTCATAGGATTTTTCTTACTTCATTTTGTTCATATCGTCTTAATAACTAGGTTCTAAAGTCTTTGTTTACAGAACTTTAATAAGTCGAATTTTACCTAAATTATTCCTGCTTAACTTATAATTTCTGTTGATTTGAGACAATCTAATATAGTGTTCCGGTTATTCCTTGTAGTTTTTATGGGAATGATTGTGAAGGGTACGGCACAGGTTCATAAATCTCTGCAGGAAGTCAGGATGATCAATAGCTTTACTAATGCTGAAAATGTCCATATTCAGCAGGCTAACGGGGATCATCTTTGGATCACAACACCACTAAAAGTTATTCGATATAACTCTGCGGAAGTAGAGGATTACAACAAATTTCGGGGTATTCCCGCTGAGATTGGGAAACAATATAATGCTACTTTGACAGATTCCAGGGGGCAGGTATGGCTTACCGGAGACAAAGGTATTGCTGTTCTCGAGAGCGGAAAACAGGATTTTAGATTTGTTAGTTCCATGCCCGGGAAGGTCTATGAGATGCTGGAAGACCCGGTGGGTCAGTTATGGCTGGCTGCAGAAAACGGTATTTTCAAGCTGAACGTCGATTCAGAAGCCAAAGATTTCGGACTTTCAAGATTTCTTTCTGAAAATACGCAGGCAACAACTTCCACTATCTTTAACGATGAAATTATTTTTGCCGGGCCAAATGCTGTGATCGCTATTAATAGAAGATCCGGGAAATTCAGACGACTTAAAACTTCATATTACGAAAATCTGGAGTTTACAGCACTTTTACCATTCGGCAATAAATTGTTACTGGCTACCAACAGAAAGGGTATGTTCGAATTTGATGCGCAACTAGATAGATTTCAGAAGATCTACAGGTTGCCTTTCGATCTTACCAGAGGTCATATTACAGATTTACTCAAAACCAACGAAAAGGTCATTGCTCTTACCCGTGATAATGGGGTGTATAAATTCGATGAGGAACTAAAGTTTATTAAAAAAGAGGAAAGCTTTCCGAAGCAATTATTTGCAGCTCAGTTAAATGATAAAAATTTACTCTGGCTAGTTGGAAACGACGGACTCTATTTGAAAAATCTATCTTCAGAATCAATATGGCAGCTACATCATGATCCTGCGAAATATTCGAGTCTGGCAGGTAATAGGTTAAGTGCCATGGCGACAGATTCTCGCGGACACGTTTGGTTTGGAACCAGTGAAGGCCTGAGCATCTGGAATCCTGAGACCGATCGCTATAGTCATATCAAAAATTTAAACTACAAAAAAGCCAGACAAAATCCCGATAAGATAACTTCCATTGCTGCTAACGGAAAGTATGTTTGGGTTGCGACCAGCGAAGATGGAGTGTATAAGATTAATATCAATACACTTCTTAGAGCTCATTATGCACCCACAGCACTTTACAAAACAGAGGTTCTGGAGGCAAATACATTATTTATTGACTCTTCTGAAAATACATGGATAGGTGGCGAAACAGGTTATTTGACCAGGATCAGTACTTCCAATGAGATCAAAACCTTTCCATTAAAAGAAGTTCAGGCAATTGCAGAACTCGGACCCAGAAAACTGATCGTAGCAACCAGGAATCGTGTTCATTCCATAGATCCCGTAAGTGGTCGTATTAGCGATCTTGATAATCTTACTGCCAGCGAAACCATGCATTATTATGCGATTAACCAATTGTATATCACGCAGGAAGGTATAGGTCTATTTGCAACAGAAGGCACAGGTTTGATCGCGTACAATTTCGAAACGGAGGCTTTAGAAATCTTTGATGAAGAATTTGGATTACCGTCTAATAATGTGGAAGGAGTGATCGTGGAGGATGAAAATTACTGGATCTCTACAGATGAAGGCCTTGCTAGTTATGACCCAGGCGAGAAGAACTTAAGAGTATTTAGCGAATTAAACGGACTTACAACTTCTGAACTAACTACAGGTTTTACTAAAATGACCAACGGTTCCCTTGTTCTGGGTACCGCAAATGGGGTCAATATTTTTAAGCCGAAAAGTATGCTGGCGCAGCAGGAACTGAAACCAGAAGTGGAATTCAGAACTCTTATGCAAGCTTCAGTTCGTAATGAAAAGCAAAGAAGGATCTCATTATTAAGTGGTTCGATCATCGAAGTAAAAGAAAATACTGGTTTCCAGGTAGCATTTCAGGGATTATCATTCTGGACTCCAGATGAATTGCTTTATAGCTGGAGAATGCAGGGAATCGAAGATGAATGGTCCAAACCTTCAAAAGTGAATTCAGCGAGTTATGCCAGTCTGCCTCCGGGAAATTATATGTTCGAAGTAAGGTCAAAACTACCAAATTCCAGTTGGTCTGAAGTTAAGCAGATTCCCGTAGAAGTCGCAGCAGTTTCAGGAGGAATTGGAGTGGTGTATCTATTTATGGGCATTGGAATTATAGCGGCTGTGATCATATTTGCATATGTATTTGTGCTTCGTTCCAGAAATGCCGATAGACAGGCCAAGGAAGAACTTAGAGCAAAACTGCAACAGGAGTTTCAGAAACCTGTAGAAAGCGCGGTACAATCCTTAAGTAAAATATCAGCTTCCAAAGATACGGATAGCCATGAGGATCTACAGCGATATGCTGCAAGGTTTGATGATCTGTTCAACCAGATCCTGAATTTTAATTATGAAGAATCTGTCTATGAAATTTCCAGTATAAAATTAGATGCACATCTTCCAGAGGTGGTAAGTGAGATCGAACCTGTCTACAAATTAAAAGATCTCGATTTGATCATTAATAACCATTGGGGAGAAGAACCTTTTTATTACAATCTCGAGATGCTGGATAAGATCTTTTTTAGTTTGATATCGGGAAGTGCCGGATATTCGGTTAAAAATGGAAAGATCATTCTAAATCTTATTCGTACTGGTGCTGGAGATCTAAAAGTTCAGATTACAGATACCGGAAAAGGAATTCCTGCGCAGGATATTAAGTTGCTGGAAAAGAAGCGTGGTCTGGATCAACGAATGAAATTCAGAGATAAGAGCGGACTTCGTTATATCCTTAAAGCTATGGAACTCATTAATAAAGCAGGTGGAAGCTTCAATTTTGAAACGCAAAGTAATGAAGGTTCAACATACACAGCGGTATTAAAGAACAGGCAGGAAGATTATCGCAGAGTGCCACAACGAGCTGCCGGTATCCTTCAGTCAAAAAACACTCAGAAAGCAATTGCTGAATCCCTTCCGAAGGAAATTGAGAATATTAGTGGCAGTAAGATATTGATTATTGATTCTGAAACTTCCTCTAGGGAACTGCTGGCGAATTCAATTGGTCAACATTGCCAGGTTTATCAGGCGGCAACGGCTGAAGAGGGCATTGAGAAAGCAAATATGATCTTCCCAGATATCATTATTGCAGCGAGTATGCTATCAGATATGAACACTATTCAGCTATCTAAAATGCTTAGACGTAATCCGGGTCTAAATCATATCAATATTTTTATGATTACTAGTGAAGGTCAGCAATTCGACGCAGAACAGGTAGCTGAAATCTCAGAACTTATCAGTCAACCTCTGAATATGTCATTATTGATGAACAAGATCGCTTCAACCTTGAAAAGTCAGCAGGAATTTCGAGAAGACTTCATCAAAAGTCATTTGCAAAGTGGTCAACTGGCTTACAGGTCTGAGCGTGATAGAAAATTTATTCAGGAATCAAAACAGACTATCCTTGATAATATCGAAAAAGATAATTACACAGTGCACGATCTTAGCGCATCCTTAGGTATTTCAAGCAACACATTGTTTATGAAACTTAAAAGTCTGGTGAACCTTTCACCTCAGGAATTTATAGAGTTTGTTCATGCAGAATTCGGAAGAGAATTGCTGAACGATGGAGACTTTAATACCATGGAGGTTGCCTACAAGGCTGGATTCTCGAGTCCAAAACGCCTTCAGGAAAGTCTGAAGAAATTCTACGGAAAAGATTATAAGTCAATAGTAGAGCGGTAATTTCCATTATCCATTCCATAAAAAAAGCCTGTTCACAAGAACAGGCTTTTTACTTTCTAATAATAGTGATTTATCCTACCAGTTGTAGTTCACTAAAATCTTTTTTAATGATCATGCTTTTTTCTTCAGCATTGTATTGAAGTGTTTCTAATGGCACTTCTTCATTTTCGTAGAATACTCTTCTAATTTCAAATGGAAGTCCGTGTAAATTTAGCTTAAAAGTGTCATAGGAAGCTGAGAACTTTCCGCTCTTATGCTGCTGGATGATCACCTCATCTTCCTTACCTGTTAGCTTAAATGTGCGAAGGCTATAGATGTTTTGTCGGTATTCATACCCATCATGCGCATCTTCATAAAATTCTGAATTCTCTTTTCCTAGTTTGTAATATACATCAAGCGTCATTTGTTCAATCTCTACCTGATCTACATATTGCTGGATCGGGTATTTAGGAATTATTGCTCCGGCCTTGATAAATATAGGTACGATATCCAGTGGCGCGTCAACCCAAATTTCCTTACCACCATTTACCAGGTTATCGTTCCAGAAGTTGTACCACTGGCCTTTTGGAATATACATTCTTCGTCCCTGTACATTTGGTTCCTGAATTGGGCACACCAGGATCTGGTTTCCGAAGATAAATTCATCAGATCTATAGTGGGTTTGCACATCTTCCTGATCAAAATAAACCAGCGGTTTTAGAATTGGCTGCCCTTCCTGGACGTAATTATAGAACGCAGTGTATAAATATGGCAATAGCTGATAACGCAATTCTACGAACTTCCTGCTAATGTCAAGTACGTCCTCTCCGAAGAACCATGGTTCCTGTTCGCCATGATCTCCCGAGGAATGAACACGGCAGAAAGGATGAAATATTCCTAGTTGTATCCATCTGGTATAAAGTTCTCCTGAAGGCTGCTCGGCAAAACCACCAATATCAGATCCGGCAAAGCTCATTCCGCTCATACAAAGTCGTTGTATCTGGACATTTGCAAGCCATAAATGTTCCCAGGTAGCTACGTTGTCACCAGTCCAGGTTGAAGTATAGCGCTGTCCTCCAGAATAATTAGCCCTGGTAATAATGAACGGCCGCTTCGGGAAATTGAATTTTTTAACTCCTTCATAGGTGGCTCTCGCCATCTGCATTCCGTAGATATTATGAGCTTTTCTATGGCTACATGCATGACCATCATAATCATGTCTAACATCCAGCGGGAAAGTTTTTCCTGGAACCTCCATCACTGCCGGTTCGTTCATATCGTTCCAGACTCCTTTTACTCCAATTTCACCAATAAGTTCCCTGTATAAACCGCTCCACCATTCCCGTACATCGGGATTAGTGAAATCGGGGAAGTAACATTCCCCTGGCCAGACCTTACCTCGCATGTATGGTCCATCTGCACGGCGGCAGAAATAGTCTTTGTCTAAAGCTTCTTTAAAAACGTCATAGCTCAGGTCTATTTTAATACCTGGATCTATGATGGCAACGGTTTTAAATCCATCTTCTTCCAGTTCACGAACCATTCGTTTAGGATCTGGAAAAAATTCTTTGTTCCACGTAAAGCAACGGAAACCTTCCATATAGTCAATATCCAGGTAAATCGCATCACATGGAAAATTCAATTCCCTGAATTTTGAAGTGATTTCCTTGACCTTGCTTTCAGGATAATAGCTCCATTTACACTGGTGAAATCCCAATGCCCACATTGGTGGCAATTCCGGTTTACCGGTAAGATCTGTATACGTCGTGAGGACATCGGTCATTTGCGGACCGTAGATGAAATAATAATTCATCTCCCCACCATCTGCCCAAAAGCTGGTTACATTTCTACGTTCACTACAAAAATCAAAATGTGTTTTAAATGTGTTGTCGAAAAAGATTCCGTAGGAAATATTTTGTTGAAGCCCCATGTAGAAAGGAACCGCTTTATAAAGTTCGTTCGTATCTTTTCCGTAAGCATATTGATCTGTATTCCAGAGGCTCAGTCTTTTACCCTTTAAATTGAAGTTGGTTGGCTTGTCTCCAAGTCCGAAATAACTTTCCTGGTCTTTCGAAGATTTGCTCATTTTCACAAAATTCCCTCCAAACTCAAAGCTTTCTTCCCAATGGAAACCGAGTTCGTCTTCCAGAATGATCTTGCCGCTATGTTCATACATACCTACACGAAGATCGTCTTTGGCGACTTTACAAATGAACTTTTCGGTCTTTACAACTACGTGTGTTTCGTTTTCAGAAATTTCCAGGTGATTAAATCCATGAGGATGGTTTTGATCTACTGCATATGAAAAGTCGTGCTCAAAAATACCATTCGTGGTATATCGAAATCGCATCATGTTGTCCCGAAGGATCGTTAACTGTAGCCTTACGCCATTTTTCGTGATAAAATTTACGGTATCCTGATCGTGTTCATAAGAAATCAGGCTGGTAGGGTATAGATTCCCCTTATGTTCAAGTTCTGTATTTGTAATCATTTTTCTTAGCTTCTAATTATTCCGGCGATCAATAGTTGCAGCCAGAGTATGATTTTTTTGATATTATGCAAGTTTAAATACCACTGTTGCGAGTGGAGGAATAGTAATTTTTGCTGAAAATTCTTTCCCGTGAAAAGCTTCTTTTTCGATTTTAATAGCATTATTCGTTACTCCAGATCCTCCGTATTTCGCAGCATCTGAATTATAAATCTCTTTTAGTTTTCCCTTCTTCGGAAGACCAATGGTATATTCTTTCAGGACGGTGGGAGTAAAATTACATACAACTGCCAGTATTTCTTTTTCTGAAGTTCCCTTTCTCAAATAACTAATCACCGAATTCTGATTGTCATCAAATGAGATCCATTCAAATCCTTCTTCACTGAATTGGTTATCGTATAATGCAGGTTGTTTTTTATAAAGTATGTTGAGGTCGGTAAGTGCTTTCTTGATACCATTATGAGTATCCTGTTCCAGCAAATGCCAGTCCAGGCTGGTATTGTAGTTCCATTCTGCATACTGTCCCAGCTCAGCTCCCATAAATAAAAGTTTCGCTCCGGGATGTGTATACATATAACTATACATCAATCTCAAATTTGCGAAACGCTGCCAGTCGTCACCCGGCATTCTGCCAAGTAATGATTTTTTCCCGTAGACAACTTCATCGTGACTTAAGGGTAATACGAAGTTTTCAGTAAATGTATAGGTCATACTGAAGGTAATATCATTTTGATGATACCTGCGATGAATTGGATCCTTTTTAAAATATTCCAGGGTATCGTGCATCCAGCCCATCATCCATTTCATTCCAAAACCTAAACCTCCATGGCTTACCGGCCTGGAAACTTTAGGAAATGAGGTGGATTCTTCAGCAATTGTTTGTACTCCCTGGAAGCTGCTATAAACTTCAGTATTAAGATCTTTAATAAAGCTAATGGCATCAAGGTTTTCTCTTCCGCCTTCAGCATTAGGTTCCCATTCACCATCTTCTCTTGAATAATCCAGGTATAACATGGAAGCTACGGCATCAACACGAAGTCCGTCAATATGATATTTATCCAGCCAGAAAACTGCGTTGCTAATTAGAAAGGAGCGCACTTCATTTCTGCCATAATTAAAAATAAGACTTTTCCAGTCCTGGTGATAGCCTTTTCGGGGATCTGGATGTTCGTATAGATGCGACCCATCAAATTTACCTAGACCATGTTTATCTTCAGGAAAATGTGAAGGCACCCAATCCAGAATAACTCCAATTCCCGCTTTGTGAAAAGCATCCAGCAATTGCATGAATTCCTGGGGATCGCCAAACCTGGAGGTTGGAGCAAAATATCCAGTTAATTGATAGCCCCAGCTCGGGTCGTAAGGGAATTCCATAATTGGCATGAATTCTACATGCGTGAATTCCATTTCCTTTACATAACCAACCAACTCATCTGCCATTTCAAGGTAAGTAAGAGAACGGTTTTCGAGGGTATTCTTTCTCCACGAGCCAAGATGAACTTCATAAACAGAATAAGGCTTATCCAGTGCATTCACCTCTTCACGACGGGACATGAACTTCTTATCCTTCCATTTATAATCCAGATCCCAGACAATAGAGGCTGTATTTGGTGGGTGTTCACATCTTAAAGCGTAAGGATCAGCCTTTTCAAGAATTTCTCCATCGTTATTAGATACTATTCTGAATTTATACTTATCACCTTTTTTTACACCCGGAATAAAACCTTCCCAGATGCCACTTTCATCCCAGCGTACATTTAGAGAATGGTCATCAATATTCCAGTAATTAAAATCTCCAATTACAGAAACCGACTTTGCCGAAGGAGCCCAGACAGAAAAGTAAACCCCATCCTGTCCTTCATGTGTTATTAAATGAGCACCGAACTTTTCGTACAGTCTGTAGTGTTTACCCGATCTAAAAAGTGAAATGTCAAATTCTGTAAATAATGAGTAAACCTGTACTTCCTGTTTCATGCGTCGTTTTTAATTGTATTTACGGTTAAATTTTATTTTTAAAAATTCTCTGTTGAATTAGACCCAGATTTGATTCCTGAAATTACCGATCAGGAAATAAAAATAACAAACTGATATTTAAAAATACCGGCAATCTCAAAGTTGTTTCAGTTTTTGAGCTTTAATTGAGGAGTTTATAGTGAAATCCTGTATTCGTTTATAATTTGCTGAGGATTAAGTTTTAAACGGTTAATTTATTGCAGATTCCCGAATAATATAAATGCATAAAATTAGGCATTCTGGAGACTATCGAGTTTATTAGGCGCCACCGGAGCGAGTACGGCATTATCAACAGGCTTAGTGGACTTTAAATAACGAAAAATAGACTCAAGATCTTTATCGGTCAGCTCGCTGTAATTTTGCCACGGCATAGGTGGCAAGATCATCCTGCCACCGGAATCTCCTTTGAGTTTCCCTTCTCTTATGGCAGTTTTGAACCTTCGCATGCTCCAGTTACCCAGTCCCGTGTCACTCGAGGTAAGATTTGAAGCATAACTAATTCCCCATGGACCTATGGCCACGGTAAGATCGCCGCTCATTTGTATCCATCCATTTTTTATCGCTTCTGAAGAAAACGTAGGAAGACTATCTCCTGCCTGGTAACCTGAAAGTGCTAACTCTGGTATAACCTGTGGACCTCTTTCTGTCATTCGTTTTGGCGAATGGCAATCATGGCAACCTATGGTATTCACGAGGTATTCTCCATGCGAAATACTGTCCTGAAGGCTAAGTTCTTCAACTGGAACTTCAGCGTAATCTCGCTTATCCTGACAGGAAATAAGTAAGATATTCAAAGCTAAGAAGCTAGTAATTATAAATTTGAATAAGATCGATGGGCTTTTTTTAGAAATTTCCATAAGATTGCAATTAGTTGATTGTCAGTACTTAAAAATAATAAATTTTTCATTATTAGTAGTTCTACTATTCATGGCACTACTGAAGTTTTACTTCTATTCTGAAATTTGGAGCGCTAATAGTACCTTTGTAAAATGACAACAAACAACCTCGAACAGGGATTTTTTGGAATCGGAATTCAAAATGGTAAGACGCCTGAAAATCTCGGTGTTTTATGGCGTTCAGCTCAAAATATGGGAGCGAGTTTTATTTTCACCATAGGCAACCGGTACGCGAAACAAGCCTGTGATACCCATAAGGCTGTAGGTGCAATGCCTTATTTTCATTATGAAAGTTTCGAGGAATTCTATAAACACCTTCCGAAAGGTGCAATGCTTGTAGGCGTGGAGCTGGCTGAAAGTGCAGTTCCTCTGGAAACCTTTAAACATCCCAGGCGCTGTGTCTATTTGCTTGGGGCTGAGGACCATGGTCTCTCCAATCAGGCGATCGAAAAATCACATCATCTGATAAAGTTTAGTTCTACTTTAAGTTTGAATGTTTCTGTAGCCGGAAGTATCGTAATGTATGACCGCGGAATGAAATCTGAATTCTCTACCTAAGCTTCATTTTCTGATGCTCGTTCCTTACTGAACAAATTCTTCTCCTTGATCATTTTAGCGGTAAGGCCTGGAACCATTTCTTCCCATTCTGGATTGCCCTCGCGTATCATTTCGTACACTTTTCTAGGATGGATTTCTAAAGATTCTCTATCATACTCAGTAATATCGATCACCTTATTGTTATCTATAAAGAAGTTATAGAGCTCACGCATTCTTGGATGCACTTTTAGATTTGAGCTATCGATAATCTCCCCCGTTTTTTCATCAAGCATTGGGTATAGGTACACCTTTAAACTCTTAAAGAAAAGTTTACCGAAGGCTTCCAGGATTCCCCCGCTTAGGTGTCTATAATATTTTTCATTGAAAATGTCCACGAGATTATCTGCACCCATGGCGAGACCTAGTTCTTTCTTGGTATGCTGCGCAAAATATTCCACTACCTTATAATATTCCTGAAAATTGGAAATCATTACTGTCTGTCCCGAAGCACAAAGGAGATCTGCACGATCCAGAAAATCCTTTTCGTTTATTTCACCTTCAGCTTTAAGATTGTTCAGGGTCATTTCGAAGATGGTGACCGTATTTTCAGGATCGACCTCTTCCTGTTCGAGAAACAGTTTCCGCGAGGTCATGTACATATTTAGATTCAGATTGGTTACTGGACGAAAACTACCTCTAAGTGTAAGAATGTTCTTTTTATAAAGTGCATTTGCAGGTAGAATATTGTTTCCGTCCTTGGAGAACATTACTGCATCTGTAATACCATCTTTGACAAGCTCCAGGCTCATGAGTCGGTTATCAACATCTTTAAAAACCGGACCGCGAAAGTTGATAGAATCGATTTCGATCTTATCTGTGCTTAAGTGATCGTATAGTTTTTTGATAAGCACCTTAGGATCATTACTCTGGTAGAATGCAGCATAAATTAGGTTTACACCCATGATTCCCAGACTAATTTGCTGTTGGGAAGCATTGTTTTCATGAAACTGAACATGAAGTATGATCTCGCTATATTCCTGCTTTGGTTCTCGCTGAAATTTTATTCCCAGCCACCCGTGACCTTTGTATTTCTTTGCCCAGTCTATAGTGGCTACCGTATTAGCGTAACTAAAAAATAGTTTATCTGGATATTTTTTTCTGGAAAGCCGCTTTTCGATCAAAGTTGCTTCATAATCGATCATGCCTTTTAATCTCGCCTCGGTGACATACCGGTTCTGAGGATCGAGTCCGTAAATCGCGTCACTAAAATCCTTATCGTAGGCACTAAGCGTTTTTGCAATTGTACCTTTAGGGTTTCTTGCTCTAAAAAAATGACGAACAGTTTCCTGTCCCGCTCCAATTTCAGCGAAAGTTCCATAGATGTTTTCGTTGAGATTCAGGCGTGTGCACTTATTCTCTACGGAAAGTATATTTTGGAATTCATCCTCGCTTAATTCGGCCATTTGCAGATTGTTTTGGTTGGTAGCTGAAAGTTAGGAATATTAAAACAACCGACTGCCCGTTTTAAGTAATGTTTAAAAGAATTTAACTCGATAAAGCTTCAGTAGAACGCCTAATTTTTACAGTTGAAAATTGCATTGAAATTTAAGTAACTTGAACTTCAAATAATTTTTCCATGAAGAAACTTCTAATTATCCTGATTGCATTTCTGGGTTACAACTGCAGTGCTCAGACTAATAACTTCAGTTTTAACAAGGATCATGACGCATTGCTTGTAAAAGATCTCTCTCGCTCGGCAAAATTTTATTCCGAAGTATTAGGACTGGAAGAAATAGATAATGGAGGATTGGCTGCCAGTATCAGGTGGTTTCAGCTTAAAGATTCCGTACAGATTCATTTGATCGAAAGCGAGGAAACTCCTGCTACCCACAAAGGTGTACACATGAGCTTAAATACTTCGGAATTGGATAAATTCATGAAGTTTCTACAAGCGCAGAATATTGCTTTTGAAAACTGGTCAGGCGAAAGTAATACGACAAATACCCGCCCTGATGGAGTTAAACAGATCTACCTGCAGGATCCAGACGGTTACTGGATCGAGATCAACGACAATATTCTTTAAGATTCATCTGCCGCCACCTTGTAGTCAGGATCTTCCAGAATGTTAACTTCTATGATAGCATCTGCATTTTTCAGTAATCTGATGCAGTCATCGCTTAAATGTCTAAGATGAACTTTTTTGCCCACCTTGCTATATTTCTGAGTCACGGCATTCAAAGCTTCAATAGCAGACATATCAGAAACGCGACTGTCTTTGAAGTCGATAATGATCTCTTCCGGATCGTTCAGAGCGTCAAATTTTTCAGCAAAATTAGTGGTAGAAGCAAAGAATAAAGGTCCGTAGATCTCGTAATGCTTTACCCCATTTTCATCGATAAATTTTCTAGCTCTAATTCTTTTCGCACTTTCCCAGGCGAAGAACAGTGCAGAAAGGATCACACCTACCAGAACTGCCAAGGCAAGGTTGTGCAGGAATACGGTGATTAACGCCACGATAACTACCAGGAAAATATCCTTTTTAGGTACTTTATTAAAGATCTTTAAACTAACCCATTCAAAAGTCCCTATGGCCACCATGATCATTACACCAACCAGTGCTGCCATTGGTAATTTTTCGATAATGGGAGCGCCAAATAGAATGATCGCAAGAATTGTAAAAGCTGCAATAATACCAGATAATCGCGCTCTTGATCCAGCAGAAAGGTTTACAAGAGTTTGAGCGATCATTGGGCAACCACCCATTCCAAAGAAAAATCCGTTTAAAATATTAGAACCACCCTGCGCGATACATTCTCTGTTTCCATTTCCTTTAGTTTCAGTGATCTCATCTACCAGGTTTAGCGTTAATAAACCTTCAGTTAAACCAACTGCTGCCATGATCATGGAATAAGGAGCGATCAATTCTATGGTTTCCCAGGTTAGAGGAATTTGAGGAATATGGAATGGAGGAAAACCTCCACTTACAGAGGCGATATCTTTTACTGTTTTAGTGTCTATTCCGAAGAAATATACCAGCAGAAAGACTACAATAATTGCGACTAAGGAAGAAGGAACAGCTTTAGTGACCTTAGGTAAAAGCACCACGATTGCAATAGTTAAAGCCACCAGACCACCCATAATATAAAGTGCAGTTCCAGAAAGCCATTCTATATCACCGTTCACCACGGTTTTAAACTGATCCAGCTGAGACATGAAGATCACAATAGCCAGACCATTCACAAACCCGAACATTACGGGATGAGGTACCAGTCTTATAAATTTACCAAGCTTGAATACACCAATAATTATCTGAAATACTCCTGCTAATGCTACTGCTGCAAGAACATATTCTAGTCCGTCTGACTTCATTAAGGCGATCAAAACTATGACTGTTGCACCGGCACCTCCAGAGATCATTCCTGGTCTACCACCAAATATTGCGGTAACCAACCCAGCAATAAAAGAAGCGTAAAGACCCATTAGCGGAGGAAAACCAGCCAGAATAGCGAAGGAAAGTGACTCGGGAATCATGGTCATAGCAACCGTTAATCCAGCAAGCACTTCAGTTTTGTAATTAACCTGTTGTTTGAAGTCGAATAAGTTCAGAACTTTTTTCATAATGAGGCTTTTTCAGCTTAATTTTAAGAAGCGGCAAAAATAGTCATTAAAAACAGAAGCGCAACTCAATCAGATTTTTGATTGAAATTTTTACTAAATTTTGATTATCAAATGATTATATTCATAATATCATACTAGAAAGGTGAGCTAAATAGCAAATTTCAGTGGGCTGAACGCCGAATGTTAGAAAATGAACAAACATTAGGTAACAGTTTACAAATGAAATACCTTTGCAAAAATTTTCATTATGGCACATAAGGCCGGTTTCGTAAATATTATAGGTAACCCAAATGTTGGGAAATCCACTTTAATGAATGCTTTCGTAGGTGAAAGACTTTCAATAATTACTTCTAAAGCACAAACAACTCGTCATAGAATTCTGGGTATTGTGAATGGAGAAGACTTCCAGATGATTTTGAGTGATACACCCGGGATCATTAAACCTGCTTACGAGCTACAGGCTTCCATGATGGATTTTGTGAAATCTGCTTTTGAAGATGCAGATGTTCTGATCTATATTGTTGAAATTGGAGAAGAAGGATTAAAGGATGAAGCATTCTTTAAAAAGATCGAAAACTCTGAAGTACCGGTTTTATTATTGCTGAATAAGATCGATAAATCAAACCAGGATCAACTTGAAGAACAGGTGAAATACTGGAGTGAAAAAGTGCCAACGGCCGAAATTCACCCAATTTCAGCATTGGAAGGTTTTAATGTTGCAGAAGTATTTAACAGGATCATTGAGTTATTACCAGAATCTCCAGCTTTTTACCCTAAAGACACACTTACCGATAAGCCTGAACGATTTTTCGTGAACGAGATCATTCGTGAAAAGATTCTTATGCATTACAAAAAGGAAATTCCTTATAGTGTAGAGATCGAAACTGGAGAATTCTTTGAAGAGGAGAAGATCATCAGGATGCGTAGCGTGATTATGGTAGAACGAGATACCCAGAAGGGGATCATTATTGGTCATAAAGGTGCTGCATTAAAAAGAGTAGGAGTAGAGGCTAGAAAGGATCTGGAGAAATTCTTCGGAAAACAGGTTCATTTAGAACTTTATGTAAAAGTGAATAAGAACTGGAGAAGTGATGCCAGGCAGCTGAAGAGATTTGGCTATACAGATAAGAAGTAACTACATTTCAAGAATACGGGAAGTTGAGCTAATTAGCTTAAAATCATTAATTTTGCTTCCTGAAATCAATATCATATTATGGGCAATATTGTCGCCATTGTAGGGAGACCAAACGTTGGTAAATCTACTTTTTTTAACAGGCTTATACAGCGTAGAGAAGCCATCATCGATTCTGTTAGTGGTGTGACCAGGGACAGACATTATGGAAAATCTGACTGGAACGGTCATAAATTCTCCCTTATCGATACCGGTGGGTATGTGAAAGGTAGCGACGATGTTTTTGAAGCTGAAATCGATAAGCAAGTAGAACTTGCTATCGAAGAAGCAGATGCGATCATTTTTATCGTAGATGTGGAAACAGGAGTGACGTCTATGGATGAGGAAGTAGCCAACCTACTTCGTAGAGTGGACAAACCCGTTTTGCTTGCTGTAAATAAGGTGGATAACAATAAACGTCTTGCCAACGCGGTAGAATTTTACTCGCTTGGTCTGGGTGATTATTTTCCAATTGCCAGTACAAATGGTAGTGGAACCGGAGATCTTCTGGATGCACTTGTAGAAGCTCTGCCAGTAATTGAGGAAGAGGAAGATACAGAATTACCAAGATTTGCGGTAGTTGGCCGTCCAAATGCGGGGAAATCGTCATTTATTAATTCTCTAATTGGTGAGGATCGTTATATCGTAACTGATATTGCTGGGACTACCCGTGACTCTATCGATACCAGGTATAACAGGTTTGGTTTCGAATTTAATCTTGTGGATACTGCAGGAATTCGTAGAAAATCCAAGGTTAAGGAAAACCTGGAATTTTACTCGGTAATGCGTTCTGTACGTGCGATCGAGAACTGTGATGTGTGTTTATTGGTACTGGATGCAACCCGAGGTTTTGATGGTCAGGTTCAGAATATCTTCTGGCTGGCCCAGAGAAACTCCAAAGGAATCGTGATTCTGGTAAATAAGTGGGATCTTCTGGATAAGGAGACCAATACGCTTAAGGATTACGAAGCCATGATTCGTCGTGAGATCGAACCGTTTACAGATGTGCCGATCGTATTTATTTCTGTTCTAACTAAACAGCGAGTTTTCAAAGCAATTGAAACTGCTGTAAAAGTTTTTGAAAACAGAAGTAAAAAGATCAAGACCCGTTTGCTTAACGATATCATGCTGGCGATCATTGAAAAGAATCCGCCACCAGCATATAAAGGGAAATACGTAAAGATCAAGTTCTGTACACAATTACCAACACCACATCCACAGTTTGCATTTTTCTGTAACCTGCCACAGTATGTGCGTGATCCATATAAACGTTTCTTAGAGAATAAGTTACGTCAGGAATTCGATTTTCAAGGGGTACCTATCAGCATATTTTTTAGAAAAAAGTAAAAGAAACCTTAAACTTTTAACGTTGTAGGTAGTCTAAATCTCAAACCAATGTTCAGTAATGAGCATTGGTTCAATTTTTATACTATCTATATGCGAAATTATTTCAGCTTGCTGCTACTTTTAGTGAGTGCGCTAAGCTTTGCCCAGGAATTCGAAGTATCCGGAAAGATCGTTGATACTGAATCCAATCCTCTTGAATCTGCCACTGTTTACGTAGAAAAGATTGCTGATAGCAGTCTGGTCACCTACACGATTTCTGAAAAGGACGGGAGTTTCCTTCTGAAAGGAAATACCGAAAGTAAGGCTGTAAATCTTTACGTAAGCTACGCTGGTTTTAAACCTTACCGTAAGCAAATAGAAATCACCAAAACGCAGGATGTAGGCGCTATTTCTCTGGATATTCTGGATAATGCGCTGGACGAGGTTACTCTAACCGCTACAAGAGCACCTATTTCTGTTAAACAGGATACGCTGGAGTTCAATGCGAATTCTTTCAATACCAGACAGGATGCTAACCTGGAAGAGCTCATGAAAAAGCTACCGGGAGTAGAAGTGGATAGCGATGGTAATATTACCGTGAACGGAAAGCCTGTTTCGAGAATCCTGGTAAACGGTAAGGAATTCTTCGGAAATGATCCTAAGATCGCTACGAAAAACCTTCCAAAGGAGATCATAGATAAGATCCAGGTAGTGGATACCAAAACAAGGAGCGAAGAATTTACCGGAAAGGCGGGAGATTCAGAAAATAAGACCATTAATATTGAACTAAAGGAAGACAAGAACAAAGGCTGGTTCTCACGGGCAACTGCCGGAGGTGGTACAGATGACCGATATGAGCTTAGTGGTATCGCCAATTATTTTAAAGATGACCTTAGGGTAAGTGTACTTGCTAGTTCAAATAATATCAATAGTTCCGGATTTAGTTTTGATGAGGTTTTCGACATGATGGGTGGAAATGCCAGAAGTGTGCGGTTTAATAGTAATGGAAGTTTTAGTATTAATGGAACCGGTTTTGGTTCTAGTAACGGGATCACTAAATCTGAAACTGGCGGATTCAATTTTGTAAATGAATGGGATAATGGGATGGAACTCACTGCCGATTACTTTTATGGAGGATCAGATACAGAGACAAGAACCAGGATTGAACGGGAGAATATTCTGCCAGACTCGAGGTATTTTACTAATTCCACCAGCTCCAGTAATTTACTGAATGATAGTCATAGAGCGACACTTCGATACGAAATAGAATTTGATACTCTTACCAGGCTTTCAATCGCTCCAAGATTCAATGCGAACATAGGAACCTCCTATCGAGATAGATTTGAAGAAAATCTGGATGAAAACATGCAACTTCAGAATACCACGCTTATCGATGAAACTGAAGATCTAACGAGTCTGGATTTTAGTAACGACATCAATTTTATTAAACGTTTTGGAAGCAGGGGTTCTTATTTTCAACTGGATCTGGACCATGCGCATAGCAAACAGGAGAATGAGAACATTTATTTTTCTGAAAGTACATTCGTAAATAATCCTGAAAATGATATCGTTCAGGATCAATTTATAGATCAGGATGAAGATTCCAATTCTTTTAGCGTTGGAGCTTCGAAAAGAAGTGTTTTGGCAGATAAATTCTTTCTGGATATCAATTATGAGTTCGATACTCAAAAAAGCAGCAATACCAGAAGTGTTTTTGATGCCGTTGATGGTGAGTATACCAATTTTAATGAGCTGTTGAGTAATGATTTTGAATTCCGTAGTTTTAAACATACTCCAAACGCCGGTCTTAATTATGAAGGTGAGAAATGGCGGATTAGTTCTGAGGTAGGATTACTTAGTACAACTTTAAAGACCGAGAACTTTATGGAAGATATTCGCTTCGACAATACTTTTAATAATGTGTATGTGGATGCGGATCTTCGTTATTCTCCGGAAAGATCAAAAAGTATAAGTATTGGTTATAGTACAAATGCAGATGTTCCTTCAGTGAGACAATTACAGCCTGTGGTGGATAGAACAAACCCTACAAATATCATCATTGGTAACCCTGAGCTTGAACCAACCTTTAATCAGCGCGTGAACTTAAATTATAGAAACTTCGATTTTGCTTCACGAAGCGGAATCTTTGCATATGCCTATTTTAATTTCACAGATAACCAGGTGGCCGCAACCAGCAGCGTGGATAATTTTGTTAGAACTACAACCTATACCAATGTAGATGGAGTTATCAACGGAAATCTCGGAGCTTCTTACAGTAAAAGCTATAAGAAGGACGCTACAGAGTTTAGATATCGGATTGGAGCAAATGGAGGTTATAACAGGAATGTAGGCTTTATTAACGCTGTACAGTACGAATCTGATCAATTTACAGTAACTCCTACTTTGAGACTTACTTACGCGATTGATGAAGTTTTGGAGATCGAGCCAGGCTATTCAGCGACTTTTAACGATATTCAGTACGATATCAATAGTGGAAGAGATCAGAATTATGTAAACCATAGTCTATCTCTTGAAACTACAACGTACTGGCCAAAAAACGTGGTTTTTGGAAATGATATTTCGTATAATAAATTCGGAAATGTTGCACCGGGATTCGACAGTACGAGTCTATTATGGAATATGAGTCTTGGATACCAGTTCTTGAAAGACAATGCTACTGTCAAAGTGAAAGTCTATGATCTATTAGATCAAAATGTGGATACAAGAAGACTGGTAGGAGATGATTATATCCAGGATGTGAATAACCTGGTGTTACAGCGATATGCAATGCTAAGTTTTACATATAAGCTAAGTAGTTTTGGAGGTGGTAAGGCGCCATCAAGAAGAGGAAGTAGAATGATACGTATGTAATTATTGAATGTAGTAGGTATTTCGGTACAGATTTTCTGGAATTTAACCAGATAAGTCCGTTTAACGATTATTCAATGACATAGCCGAAAAAATTATGATTTAACTACTTAAGTGATTATATTATAGTGAGTTAAGTATAAATCATAAAACAACAGGCGTATGGAAATCTTTACTGAATTTGTGGACAACTACAAGATGAGTATTCATGGCCTGAACATTATCGCAAAGATACTGGTCACGCTTGCCCTGCTATTTATTTTTGCAGCCATTGTTGGTGCAGTAGTAAACGTAGTACTTCACACTGTTTGATAACACTGTATTCTGAGGAATCAGGTTATTATGCGAAAAGCCGGAATGCTAATTCCGGCTTTTTGTATTTTATATAGTTCAGTTATAAGTATAAAAAAACCCGATTCAGATGAATCGGGTTTTTAAAGGTGGTGCCTCCAGGAATCGAACCAGGGACACAAGGATTTTCAGTCCTTTGCTCTACCAACTGAGCTAAGGCACCAGTTGCTTTGTTAAGCGGTGGCAAATATAATTTCATTTTTAGGAACTGGCAAAGGAAATTTTAAAAAAATCCTTTTGTATTTTTGAAGTTGAACAAAATCAAGCATGAATTTAGTACTCGATGCCGGGAATACTTCAGTAAAAGCTGCTGTTTATCAAAACGATACACTTCAGAAGAAACTTGTATTTCTAAAAGAAAATTTTTCACAGGAATTAGAAAAAATTTTCAAAGACTATCCGCAAATCACTCATTCGATACTTTCAGAAGTGACAAAAATTGACGAACATATCATTTTTGAGCTGGAAAAGTCTACAGATTTTATTCGATTGAGCCACGATACACCCGCGCCCTTCCAGAATAAGTATCATACTCCACATACACTGGGGCTGGATAGAATTGCATTGGTGGCTGCTGCCATAGATCAATTTCCGAAGAAGAATGTGCTAATCATTGATGCTGGTACCTGTATCACATTTGATCTAAAAACTGCTAAGGAAATATACCTTGGAGGAGCAATTTCTCCAGGATTACAGATGAGATTTAAAAGTCTGCACAAGTTTACAGCAAATTTACCGTTAGTATCTGCGAAGCCGGATGTTGATCTTATAGGCAAAACGACCGAGAGCAGCATACAATCCGGAATTATTAACGGACTCAAAATGGAATTAAAAGGGGTTGTAGAAACCTATGCTTCTGAATTTGAAGATTTAACAGTAATATTTACAGGAGGGGACAGTCAACTTTTGTCTATACCAACTAAAAATAGCATATTTGCCAACTCAAATTTTTTGTTAGAAGGACTTAATTTCATTCTAGAATTTAACAAGACTCAATGATTAAACGATTTATAGTAATCGTAGCTTTATTTACAGGATTTATAGCTGAAGCTCAGGAAAATGTTTCTTCGCCTTATTCATATTACGGTATTGGTTTAACCAATTTCCAGGGAACTGTGGAAAACAGGTCTATGGGAGGTTTAAGCGTATTTATGGATAGTATCCACGTGAATTTGCAGAACCCTGCAAGTTATGGTCGATTAAAGCTTACAGATTTCACTATTGGTGCAAGTCACGATAGGGTGAAACTTGAAACTGATGGAGCGTCAGATAACTCAAAGATCTCATCTTTGGATTATTTAGCACTGGCTTTTCCAATTAGCGATAAGATTGGGATTGGTCTTGGAGTGATGCCGTATACTTCTGTAGGATATAGGATTCTGGATGTTGAAGATGATGCCTCTAGTTTACTTACAGGTAGAGGAGGTATGAACAGAGTGTTCTTATCTGCCGGTTATGCCGTAAATGAGCACTTAAGTCTGGGTGTTGATGCTGACTATAACTTCGGAAATTTCCAGAATACGCAAAGTATCAATACTGAAGGATTGCAATACGGAACCAGCGATGTGAACAGATCAGACATCAAAGGTTTCACTTTTAACTTTGGAGCCAATTACCAGCGCCCAATTTCAGAAAAGTTGAATCTTCATGTTTCCACTACATACGCACCTGAAATGGATCTTGATTCTGAAAATTTCAGAACAATTTCTACTATAGATTTTGCGAGTGGTACAGGAAGAACCATAGATCAGCGAGAAGTGGATCTTAGTGAAACTCAATTTACATTCCCATCCAAATACAGCCTTGGAGCCGGAATTGGTCAAACCAACAAATGGTTTGTTGGAGCTGAATATTCCAATGTAGGATCAAGCTCTTACCAGGATAGCTTTAGCTTCAGAAATGATGGAGGAGAGTATGAGGATGCGTCTCAATTTAGTCTGGGAGGTTTTTATGTGCCAGATTATAATTCATTCACAAGTTATCTGGAGAGAGTGGTTTACCGTGCTGGATTCAGGTATGATGAGACCGGTCTTATAGTCAATGGTGAATCTATTAATGAGTTTGGCATGTCTTTTGGATTAGGATTACCGATTGGACAATTGTTCTCCAATGCAAACTTCGGAATCGAGCTTGGACAAAGAGGTACAAGAGATGCCGGACTAGTTCAGGAGAAGTTTTTAAGACTGTCTGTAGGACTTTCTTTAAACGACAAATGGTTCACGAAAAGAAAATTTGATTAACCACAATAAACTACAACGATGAAAAAGAATTTCTTAGCACTTTTGACAGTTGCCATGGTAGGAACTGGAGCTGTTAGTGCACAGGATTGTACAACTACCGCAGCTTTAGCTTATGATGCTGCTAAAGCAAAAAATTACGAAACAGCTTATCCTAAACTTATGGAAGTAATGGAAGACTGTCCAAAATATAGTCTTGCAACTTACCAGTATCTGGAAAGAGCTATCGAATTCAAGATCGATAAAGCTGAAGAAGGTGATAAAGGAGAATTAGTTAAGGAATTGATTAAAGTATGGGAAACCAGACTGGAATTATATCCCGAAAAAACAAAAGCTGGAAAAGTATATTCAGATATCGCTCAGTTAAAGTATGATAACAAACTGGGAGATAAAGAAGAACTTTACATGGCTTACGATAAAGCATGGGAAGAAGATGTAGAGAACTTCACCAGTCCTAAAGCATTATATGCATATTTTGACCTTGTAGTTGATATGCAGGATGCAGGAGATAAAAATCTTCAGGATGTATTCGATCAATACGACCGAGTTTACGCTAAGATCGAGAAAGAAGAGAACGATGCTGCAGAAGCATTAGCTCCACTTCTTAAAAAACAGGAAGATGGTGAAGAACTTAGTTCCAAGGAAGAAAAGAAGATCAAGAATGCAGAGATCAACCTGAAGAACTACAGTATGGTTAGAAATGCATTGAATGGTAAATTAGGTGCAAGAGCAGATTGTAGCAACCTTATTCCACTATACAAGAAAGATTTCGAAGAAAAGCAAGGTGATGTAAAATGGTTGCAAAATGCGAATGCTAGACTTTCTGCTAAAGATTGTACTGAAGATCCATTGTTCATCCAGGTTTCTGAAGCATTACACAAGTTAGAGCCTTCTGCTAAGTCTGCTTACTCTTTAGGTCAGTTAGCTGAATCTGAAGGTAACGCTTCTAAAGCATTACAGTATTATAACCAGGCGGCAGAACTTGAAACTAATAAGTCTGATCAAGCGAAGATCTACTATAGAATCGCTGGTAACTATAAAGATAAAGGTCAGTACGGGCAAGCTAGAAACTTCTATAACAAAGCGGTAGCTGCAAAACCATCTTTAGGTAGTGCTTACTTACAAATCGCAAACATGTATGCGAAAAGTGCAAACAGTTGTGGTACAGATACGTTCACTAAAAGAGCAGTATACTGGTTAGCTGCAGACTATGCTTCGAGAGCAGCGAGAGTTGATCCTTCTATTGCATCTAACGCAAATCAGGCAGCAGCTTCTTATAAAGGTCTTGCTCCACAGAAATCTGATATCTTCCAGTCTAAATACAAGCCTGGACAATCAATCTCTTTTGGATGTTGGATTGGTGCATCGGTAAAAGTGCCGAATCTATAAGATGAAGCTAACATATAGCAATATAATTTCAGGCATTGTCACGCTCTTAGGCGTGACAATGCTTTTTTCATGTGAAGGTAATCTTCGCGAGGTACGTGCGTTTAGCATGGAAGAAGATGCGCCGCAGGCGACAGCCGAGGGTATCAACTTAAAGTTTACAGATTCTGGGAGACTGGTTGCGACTTTAAAAAGTCCGCGTATGTTGGACTTCACAAATAAAAGCTTTCCTTACCGTGAATTTCCTGATGGTGTGGAAGTAGAGTTCTTTGATGAGAAGGACGAAAAAAATACTGTGGTGGCAGATTACGGGATCGTCTATGAGGATACGAAATTGATCGATCTTCAGGGAAATGTGGTAATAATCACTGCCGATAGTACTAAGCTGGAAGCGAGTCAGCTATTCTGGGATCAGGACAGAAGCTGGGTCTTTACAGACAAACCAAACAAGATTAGATTCCCTGATGGATCATTTACTGAAGATCTCGGTTTTGATTCTAATCAGGATTTCAGTAATTTTCGTTCTAGAACCAATACGGGAATTCAAATTGTAGAAGAAGAAAAAGAAGATGAGTAAGTTTTTCAAATATTTTGAATATGCATATTTGCTGTTCGCTGCATTCTTTCTTTTTGAAGCAGTGCGGATCTGGAATGATCAGCGTCAAAGGGCTTATTTATTCCTGTTCTTTGTGGCAATTGCAATATTCATGTTCTTCTTCAAACGGCGATTTAGGCGTCGCTACGAAGAGCGTAATAAGTAGCCTGAATGGAGGTTGAAATACTAATCATAGTTTGCTCTTTAATACTTTCTGCGTTTTTCTCAGGAATGGAAATCGCTTATGTTTCCTCTAATAAGATTTTTATAGAGATAGAAAAGCGTCAGAATGATTTCCTGGCGACCGTTTTAAAACGTCTTACCAAGAAACCATCAAAATTCATAGCAACCATGCTTGTTGGAAACAATATAGCGCTGGTGGTTTATGGTTTCTTTATGGGTGATTTATTAATGTACTGGCTTAGCGGTCTCGATCCGCAAAACAGTATCATCAATTATATCGTAGTAGATCTCAGTCTGCTTACTCAAACTGTAATTTCGACTCTTGTAATTTTACTGACTGCGGAATTTCTTCCGAAGGTATTTTTCCAGATCTACGCGAATAGCATGTTGAAATTATTTGCAGTACCTGCCTATATCTTTTACCTGTTATTCAGTTTTGTGTCCTCATTTGTCATCTGGATCTCAGATATTATTCTGAAGAGATTTTTCAAAACTGATGGAGATGAAGTTCAATTAGCCTTCAGTAAAGTAGAATTAGGCAACTTCATTAGCGAGCAAATGGAAACAGTTGAAGAGCATGAAGATGTAGATAGTGAAATACAGATCTTCCAGAATGCCCTTTCATTTTCAGATATTAAAGCCAGGGAAGTGATGATCCCAAGAACCGAGATCATAGCCGTTGATCAAAACCAGGCGCCAAGTGATCTTGTACAGACCTTTACTGAAACCGGACTTTCGAAATTGCTGGTTTACAATGATACCATCGATGATATTATTGGATATGTACATTCCTTCGAATTATTCAAAAGACCTCGTTCTATAAAGTCAATATTACTACCGGTGATCTTTGTTCCCGAAACCATGTGGATCAAGGATGTTCTTAATATTCTTATCAAAAAAAGAAAAAGTATCGCTGTGGTTATCGATGAATATGGTGGAACCAGTGGTATGATGACCGTGGAAGATATTGTAGAGGAACTTTTTGGTGAAATCGAAGATGAACATGATTCAGCAGTCCTGATTGAAGAAAAGCTGGGTGACGATCATTATAAATTTTCAGCAAGGCTGGAAGTGGATTATTTAAATGAGAATTACAGAACTGAAATTCCAGAAGGTGAAAACTACGAGACCCTGAGCGGATTTATAGTAAATCATACCGAAGAAATTCCGCAGCAGGGAGAGGTTATTAAGATCGAGGATTTCGAGATCAAAATCCTGGAAACTTCCAACACCAAAATCGAATTGGTTGAGCTGAAAATCAATCCGGAAGACTAAATATCGAAAGTTAAGAATTTGCTAATTTTAAATTTTATTATTAGCCTAAAAACCTTATTTTCGCCCCCTATATTTTGACAAATTTTATATTCAAATGGCAGTATTAAACAAAATCAGACAGCGGTCTGTTTTCTTGATTATTATCATTGCATTGGCTCTTTTCTCTTTTGTATTGGCCGATGTGATTAGAAATGGAGGCTTTAGTGGCCAGGATTCTCAAAATGTTATCGCTACCGTTAATGGTAATGAAGTGGATAGAGAAGAATTCGCCCGTGAAGTTGAGGCTTTCGAAAGAAATATGGGTAATAATATTAGTACTACTCAGGCAGTAAACCGTATCTGGGACCAGAAATTACGCCAGGTAATTCTTGAAGAAGAAGTTGAAAAGCTTGGACTAAGAGCTGGAGAAGGTCAGGTTACTGAACTTGTGCGTACTCAAATGGCTGGAAATCCAAACTTCTCTAACGAAGCTGGAATGTTTGATGAAAACAGGTTGAGAGAATATGTTGCTAATTTGAAAGAAACTTCTCCGGAAGCTTACGCTCAATGGCAGCAGTTTACTTCCAATCTTGCACAAACTGCCAAGATGAATGCTTACTACAATATGGTAAGTGCTGGTGTTGGAGCTACTTTACTGGAAGGTGAGCAGGCTTACAAGATGCAGAATGATAATATCAATATGAAATTCGTTCAGATTCCATATTCTTCAATTCCAGATAGCGAAGTTGAAGTATCTAAATCTGATATCAAATCTTATATCGAGAATCATGCTTCTAAGTTCGAATCTGATGCTTCCAGAAGCATGCAGTATGTGATCTTTGAAGAGGCTGCTTCTACAGGTGATGAATCTGAAGCTAAAGAAGCACTATCTAAACTAAGAAGTCAGAGAGTTGAATATAATGCTGCGATTGGTGCTAATGACACACTTCCTGGATTCGACAGTACAGATAATTATGCAGATTTTATAGCCAACAATTCAGATCTTCCTTACCAGAACATCTTTAGATTCAGAAATGATCTAAAAGGTGAAAATGCTGAGCAGATCTTCAATCTTAACGAAGGAGAATCTTTTGGTCCTTATAAAGAAAACGGATTCTGGAAACTGAGTAAAGTCGTTGAGACTAAGAATATTCCAGATTCAGTGAAAGCAAGTCATATTCTTATTAGCTACACTGGATCTCAATTGGGAGCTGCTGGTAATAGAACTAAAGCTGAAGCTGAAGCTTTGGCTGATAGTCTTGCAGGAGTTGTAAGATCAGATTCAGAAAAATTCGCAGCACTTGCTTCTGAATTTTCTGCTGATACTTCAAATAAAGAACAGGCAGGAGATCTTGGATATTTTGTTCCTGGAATGATGATCCCTGCATTCGAGAACTATGTTTTTGATAATAAAACCGGAGATGTAGGTGTTGTTGAAACACCTCTTGGATACCACGTAATTTCTATAGATGATCAAACTGAAGCTGCTAAAGCAGTTAAAGTTGCAACGATCGCAAGAGAGATCCAGGCTTCAGAAAAAACAATGAACGAACAGTTCAACGAAGTAACTAAGTTTGAGATCGCTGCTGCTGAAGGTGATTTTAGCAAAGTGGCAAAAGAAAGTAACTATGAAGTGCGTACAGTAAAAGATGTAAAAGCACTTGATGAGAATATTCCTGGTGCTGGTGCTCAAAGAAGAGTGATCCAGTGGGCATTTGAAGATGATGCTAAAGTTGGTGATGTAAGAAGATTTGACACTAACAATGGGTATGTAGTAGCGCAACTAACAGCTAAGCAGGATAAAGGATTAATGAGTGTTGAAGAAGCTTCTGCTGAAGTTACTCCAATCTTGGTTAAGCAAAAGAAAGCGGAACTTATTAAGGAGAGACTTAAAGGAAATTCGCTACAGGAAATTGCCGGGAATCAAGGTGTAAGCGTTCAAACTGCAGATGCAGTGAACCTTAACAATCCTACTCTGGCAGGTGCAGGTGAAGAGCCGGAAGTGGTTGGAACTGTTTTCTCTCTTGAAAAAGGAGAAACAAGCGAACCTATCGCAGGAGAAAAAGGTGTTTATATTGCTGAACTTGTAAGTAAGTTCGAAGCTCCGAAAATGGAATCTTATAAAGCTTTCGCTAATCAGGAAAGTGCTTCCAGAAGAGCTCAGGCGACTACAAGAGTATTTGAAGCTTTGAAGAAAAAAGCAGATATTCAGGATAACAGAGCTAAGTTCTACTAAGACCTGGCGATTGTACTTATAAAAAAAATCCTCATCAAACGATGAGGATTTTTTTATTTGATCATTTCAGAATAGCTGAGAATATCATGATAGCCTTTATTTCTGAAGTAATCCTTTGATTCTTCATTCCCGGTGGCAAGCACGAAATCCCCTCCCCAGCCGCCGAGACTTTTTATGAGTCCGTCATAATCTGGAAATAATTGATCCTGGATTCTGGGACTATTGATAGCCTTTGAAATAAGGATCTCGTGAGCTTTTAAAAGCATTTTAAACTCCATTAAATGCTCACACTGCAATATCTGTTCAGTGATACCAGAGATCTTCTCAATAAGCTCTGATCTGTTCGATTGGCTTTGTTTGCGATAATGAGCTATGGCCTCGCGACTGTTCTGCTTGCGATTGAGGTAAACGAAGAATAGTTCCTCCTTAAATGGAGGATCAAAATCCACTGTGAAAATTGAAGCTTGCTCGTTTTTACGTTGAAAGCTTATGGGGTGGTCGTGACTTGCTGCAGCAATATCGTAACCACTGCCACCAAAGGTTTTAGCTAGTAGTTTATAGGCATCGATTTCAAGCCAGTTCGCGATATTGTTAATAAGCGTGGAGGAAGTTCCAAGTCCCCATTTTCTATTGAAATCCTGATAAGTATTTATAGTATATCCAGACTTGAATTGCTCTGGTTTTAAAGAATAACAGTATTTCAGGATCTGTTGTAAACGCTTAGCGATCTCTTGTTGTTCCGGGCTTTCTAGAGAGGAAGACTCTGTTAGGAACTGGCCTTCATTTATCTGAAAATCGGCTTTGAACCAGATCTTATTATTTTCATCAAAACTTTCCCAGGAAATAACTGTAGATTCATTTGCTTCAACCTCTAACGACTGACCCTTCTTAGTAGGTAAGGCTAAAGACTTAGCTCCATCCAAAATAGCATATTCTCCGGTAAGCAATAATTTACCGTTGCTGTGATACTTCTGCATTAGCTTCTTATTCTTTCAAGTTGTTCGATCACACCGCTATGAGTAATAGTGTTTTTAGTGAAGTACTTGATCATTTGTTGTTTTTCGTCTTCGGTAGCCTGTTGCTGGTTAAGGATATTCATCAAGTGCATTTTCATGTGTCCTTGCTGAATTCCGGTAGTAGTCAGTGATTTTACCGCGGCAAAATTCTGAGCTAATCCCGCAACCGCTGTAATTTTCATTAGCTCTTCCGCAGAAGGATCCTGCAGCATTTTAAGTGCAAGTTTTACCAATGGATGCAGCGAGGTAAGACCACCTACGGTTCCTAACGCAAGTGGAATTTCCATCCAGAAGTGGAATATATCATTTTCGACCTTAGCATGAGTCAGGCTTGTATATTGTCCGTTTCTGGAAGCATAGGCATGAATTCCGGCTTCAACAGCACGAAAATCATTTCCTGTAGCCAGTACAACTGCATCAATCCCGTTCATAATCCCTTTGTTGTGGGTAACCGCGCGATAAGGTTCGATTTCGGCAATTTTAATAGCTTGAATAAACTTTTCAGCGAAATCTTTACCCTGTATCTCAGGATTGTCTGATAATTGATCTACCGGACAGGAAACTTCGGCCCGTGCGATACATTCAGGAACATAATTTGAAAGAATGCTTATGACAATTTCCAGCTGTTTTTCTTCTTCTGAAAAATAGTTGGTTGTTCTGGCATTGTTGCGCAAAACTTCTGCAAATTTCTCCAGGCAGGAATTGATGAAATTCGCACCCATGGAATCACGCGTATCGAATTTCACAAATAGCTGGTAATAATTGTCAAGATCTGAAGTTTTATCGATTAACTGAAGATCCAGAATACCACCGCCACGTTTTTCCATATTTCTGGTAATTGGAGCTACTGCATCGATCAATTTTTGACGGTTTTCCTCAAAAAACTGAATCAGATGTTTCTTCCTGCCCTTGAACATAAAATGAACCTGGCCAATCTTGGTCATATTGAGAACTTCAGCTTTAAAACCTCCGCGTTCACCCCAGAATTTAGCCGCTTTGCTCGCTGCAGCAACTACCGAACTTTCTTCAATCGCCATTGGTATGGTGTAAAGACGATCGTTGATCTTAAAATTTGGCGCAATCCCAAAGGGAAGATAATAGTTGGAAATCGTGTTCTCTATAAATTCGTCATGTAGCTTTTGCAGGCTTTCATCTGTATTCCAGTAGTTCTGGAGAATAGCTGCAGCTTCAGGAGTCTTTGAAAGATAGTTTTCAGCTAGCCAGTCGATCTTTTGTTGCTTACTGAGCTTGGAAAATCCGTTAACGGGTTTGGTCATCTTAGTAGTTTTCAGGAGCACAAAGATACGAAGCTATATTAAGACCTGCACAAGGCTGATTTTGATCATTCACAAAGGCTGATCTCTTTAACACTTACTTAGTAATTTACAAGAATCGATAGTCATTTTTTGGTTAAATTTTAGTAAACTTGGCCTGCATTAAATATTCTACAAATTTTATGAAATTCCCCTATACTTTTGTTGCCTTTCTACTCATGGCGACTTCAGTGCTATCTGCACAAAAAAAGGAAGTTAGTCTTGAAGAGATCTGGAGTGGCAGCTTCCGTCAGGAAAGACTTCAGTCACTGCAATCCTTGAATAATGGTGAGGAATATGTGGTAATGAACCGCGATCGCGAATCCGGTACGGTGAGTATCGATATTTACAGTTATAAAACTGGTAAAAAAACCCGCACACTTCTAAACAGTAAGGATCTTACCGAAATCAAAAGTTTTCAAAGTTTCAAATTCAGCGAAGACGAGAATAAAATTTTACTTTCTACTGAAATTGAGCCTATTTACAGACGTTCTTCCAGAGAAGTTGTTCATATCTACGATGTAGCTTCTAAGAAACTTACCAAAGTGAGCGATGACAAAATTCAGGAGGCTTCTTTTTCTCCAGATAATTCCAAGCTTGCTTATGTTTTCGAAAACAACATTTATATTCTGGATCTAAAGTCTATGGAACGCACGCAGGTGACCATGGATGGGGAAATCAATAGTATTATTAACGGGATTACAGACTGGGTTTATGAAGAAGAATTTTCTTTTGTAAAAGCTTTTGCATGGAACCCAACCGGTGAAAAGATCGCTTACTTGAGATTTGATGAATCGGCAGTTCCGGAATTCTCTATGGATCTCTTCGGAAAAGACCTTTACCCAACACAACAGGTTTTTAAATATCCAAAGGCGGGTGAGTCTAATTCAGAAGTTAGTCTGCATATGTACGATGTAGAAGCGAACTCTTCCGAAGAAATTAAACTGGGAGATTATGCAGACTTCTATATTCCGCGAATTAAATGGTCTTCAGAAGATATGCTGCTAAGCGTTCAGGTTTTGAACAGGCACCAGAATAATCTTGACCTTATTTTCGTGAATGCTGAAAATAATGAAGCAAATGTAGTCTTGAATGAAACTGACAAGGCTTATGTTGATATTACAGATAATCTAACGTTCCTTGAAGACAATAGTTTTATCTGGACCAGCGAAAAGGATGGTTGGAATCATATTTACCACTATGCTGAAGATGGAAAGTTGATCGACCAGATTACTTCAGGGCAATGGGAAGTGACCAATTATTACGGTTATGATAAAAAAGCTAAACGCATCTATTTTCAAAGTACTGAAAATGGAAGTGTGAATCGTGATGTATATGCTATTAAGCCAAACGGTAAATCTAAAACCAGACTTACAGAGAAAGATGGTACGAATTCTGCCGATTTCAGTGCAGATTACACCTATTTCATCAACACATTTACGAATGTAAATACTCCGCCAGTTTATACCCTGCACAAGGCAAAAGATGGTAAACAGGTGCGTGAGATCCTTAATAATAACGAGCTCCTTAAAAATAATGAATCTTACCAATTTTCTCCAAAAGAACTTTCAAGTATTGAAATAAACGGCAACGAACTGAATATGTGGACGATCAAACCGGCAAACTTTGATGAAAATAAGGAATATCCGGTATTGATGTTTCAGTATTCAGGTCCCGGATCACAGTCGGTTTCCAATGCATATTTTGGAAGTAATGATTACTGGTATCAATTACTGGCGAACAAAGGTTATATGATCGTTTGTATTGATGGAAGAGGAACCGGTTTTAAAGGAGCCGACTTCAAAAAAGTGACTTACCAGGAACTAGGGAAATTTGAAGTAGAGGATCAAATCGCAGCAGCGAAACAATTAGCTGAAAAAAGTTATGTGGATGCAGATCGTATTGGAATCTGGGGCTGGTCTTATGGTGGTTTTATGTCTTCCAATGCAATCCTGAAAGGAAACGATGTATTTTCCATGGCGATCGCCGTGGCTCCGGTTACAAGCTGGAGATTTTACGATACTGTTTATACTGAAAGATATATGCGTACTCCGCAGGAAAATGCGTCTGGATATGATGAGAATTCCCCGCTAAGTCATGCAGATAAGCTTGAAGGTGATTACCTGCTTATTCACGGTGGTGGAGATGACAATGTACATGTGCAAAATACGATGCGCATGGTTGAAGAATTAGTGCAGGCAAATAAACAATTTGACTGGGCTATTTATCCAGATAGAAATCATGGAATTTACGGTGGAAACACCAGGCTTCATCTTTACCAGATGATGACAGACTTTATACTCGAAAAACTTTAATCTAATACTCTCATATTAATGGCAACTCAAGACGTACGCGCTAATCAAAAAGAATTATTTGGCCACCCGGTTGGTCTCTATATTTTATTTTTCACTGAAATGTGGGAGCGTTTTTCCTATTATGGAATGCGTGCAATTCTGGTACTTTATCTTGTAAGTGCCACTACAGGAGGAAATGCAGGTTTAGGCTGGACAGGTGGAGAAGCGATCGCGCTTTATGGCTGGTATACCATGCTGGTATATGTGGCATCCATTCCCGGAGGTATCATCGCAGATAAGCTATTAGGGCAGAAGAAAACTGTGCTGGTTGGAGGTATTGTGCTGGTTGTAGGACATGGTATTCTTGCAGTGGAAGAAATGTGGGCTTTTTACTCAGGTCTTGCTTTGATCATCGCCGGAGTAGGAATGCTTAAACCGAATATTTCTACGATGGTTGGTGGACTTTATAAGGAAGGTGATATTAGAAGAGATAAAGGATTTACTATATTTTATATCGGGATCAACCTTGGAGCTTTTCTTTCCAGTTTGATCGTAGGATATGTTGGAGAAGAAATAGGATGGCACTGGGGATTCGGTCTTGCGGGAATCGCGATGGCTTTAGGTCTTCTGGTTTATCTATGGGGGCAGAAGTACCTTGTAAATGTTGGTAACCTACTTTCAAAAGCAGAGCGTAGTGAAGGAGCTTCTCTTGGGAACATGTTCAGTAAATTGCTGAAATCACCATTACAGCTAGGAATTACAGCTGTTTTAATGGCTGGATCTGTTTACTATCTGATCTTTGAATCCTTACCTTACGGTTTACTTTATATCTTCCTAACTTTGGTTACAGCCTTAATGCTGATGGTTTATAAAGACCTTACTACCCAAATAATGAAAGACCGTTACGTAGTAATGATCTTATCATTTCTATTAGTAGTTGTATTCTGGGGTGCTTTCGAGCAGGCTGGTGGATTAATGAATATTTATGCGCTGGATAAAACTGATAGATCTATCCCATTCGATTTACCTTTAATTGGTAACGAAGTTCCAGCGACATGGTTCCAGTCACTGAATGCAATGTTCATTATCATATTTGGTGTGGTCATCGCAAACTTCTGGGCTAAGAGAAAACTTAAGAATAAAGAGGCTTCGTCTATTTTTAAAATGGCGACCGGTGTGATTATTATGGGTCTTGGATTCATCTTTATGGCGATGGCTGCGAAAAGCTATACTCCTTACGATGAAAAGGCGGCAATGTACTGGTTGGTTCTTGCTTATTTACTGCATACTATCGGGGAGCTTTGTTCTTCACCAGTAGCGCTTTCATTCATTACTAAACTTGCTCCGGTCAAATATGCATCTCTTATGATGGGTGTTTATTTTGCAGCGACAGGTCTGGGTAACAAAGTTGCAGGTGTGATTGGAGAATTTTCTCAGGGAGAGCCAATGGTAGTGAATCTTAATGCTACCGGTTCACAGATGACCCAGAACCTTCAAATCAACGATTCTGTAGTGGATAAACAACAGGATTTCAGACTAGCAGGAAATGTTTATGAAGAAAATGGGGAATTGAAACTTACCACGCTGGAAGGGAATGAGCCAATGCTTGATTTCATTCAGTTTAAGGATAGTGAAAGAAGCAACGAAGTAGTTGAAACTTTACAGGAGGAAAACGTTACTGCTGAAGATCCTTACCATGTATTGATAGATTTCAAACAAGGTGATGAGAAAAAAGGATGGAGTGGAAACTTCATAGTGGAAGAAATTCAAACCGATATGGAATACAAGACCTTCTGGGGAATTACCATATTTACGGCAATTTTCGGTTTACTTGTGATTCTATTGTTGAAGCCTTTAAAGAGACTTACTCATGGAGTTGAGGATAATGAAGCTGAACTACCACAACAGGAGAATTTTGAACTTGGTGATACGCAGTCTTAATATCATTTAAATATGACAGCCAGCGGAGAAGTTAATGTTGAAAATGACTTTTTTAAAAGTAAAGTTTTAGGCCATCCTGCAGGACTTTTTGTCCTCTTCTTTACCGAAATGTGGGAACGCTTTTCGTTCTACGGAATGCGGGTGCTTTTGGTGAATTTCCTAACGATGGCTATCGTAGGAGTCGATAATCCCGGTTGGGGATGGACTGCCGAGAATGCCGGAGCTCTCTTCGGAACATATGCTGGACTGCTATATTTAACTCCAATTCTTGGCGGACTCATCGCAGATAAGTTTACTGGCTACCGCTGGGCGGTAATTATAGGTGCTGCGATAATGACCCTTGGTCATGCATCCATGGCGTTGGAAACTGAAACTTCCCTTTACCTGGGACTTGGTTTATTGGTGATTGGAACGGGTTTCTTTAAACCGAATATCACCTCGATCATTTCTGAAATGTATGAAGGCAAAACTGATAAAAAAGATGGTGCATACACTATCTTTTATATGGGTGTAAATGCGGGCGCATTCTTCGGAATGATGCTTTGCGGATATCTTGCTGAAAAAATTGGCTGGAGCTGGGGATTTGGCCTTGCAGGAATCTTTATGCTTCTAGGAACCTTACAATTCTGGCTGGCTAAACCTCTATTTGGGAAAATAGGTGGAGTACCAGACAAAGAATTGGAAGCAAAGCACCTAAAAGAAGAGGAAAGTAAAGGTGTAAGTCATAAGCCTAATCCTTTTACTTTACTCGATAAAATTCTGGTATTCGCATCTGCCACCATTGGATTGCTCTATCTTATCAATGATCCGGTTTCGAGGATCGGTGATCTGAACTTACTTCCAGTCGTGATGCCTTTTGATCTTGGAGGTGAACCATTTTCAGGACCAATTGGAATGGCTTTGCTTGGTCTGGCGCTATTTCTGGTGTTGGTTATCTCAAGAATTTCTCGTTATGCCCCTGTAGTTAGAGACAGATTAATAGCAGTGATCATTTTTGCTGTGTTTACAGTGTTTTTCTTTTTGGCATTTGAACAGGGAGCCTCATCACTTATCATTTTTGCTAGAGATAATGTAGACAGGGTACTTACCGGAAACTCAGCGATGATCTTTAATGTTATTAATGCACTGCTTACGGTAGTTCCGCTCGCAATCATTACCTGGGTACTTTATCTTTTATGGAAACAGACTTTTTCAAAAATACCCGGTTCTAATATCATCCTGGGAATATGCTTTGCGGGGATCTGGGCTCTGGTGATCTGGATGTTAGTGCGTGAATTTTCAGCAACAACGACCGAGATCACCGTATCATGGTTTAGTATTTTGAACTCCTTCTTTATTATAGTATTTGCCTCTTTCTTCTCGAAATGGTGGGAGAGTAAATACAATCCCTCTGCTGCTTACAAATACTGCTTTGGGCTTGTGCTTCTTGGACTCGGATTTGGACTACTGGCTCTCGGGTCAAGCGGACTAGCAGAAGGAGCAAAAGTGAGCATGATCTGGCTTATTCTGGCCTACTTGTTACATACCCTTGGTGAATTATGTTTATCGCCACTTGGATTATCTTATGTAAGTAAACTGGTGCCAGCAAGAATGATCGCCTTTATGTTTGGAATGTGGTACCTGGCGATAGCCATTGGAAACAAACTTGCCGGTTCACTTGGAGGTATGATCGAATCTGTTACAGAACAGTATGACCTTTCTACCTTCTTCCTCATATTCACGATAGTTCCTATCGCCGGTGGATTATTAGTAGCGTTGCTGAATCCATTGCTGAAGAAATTAATGCACGGAATCAAATAATTAAAGCTTTATCAATGCGTTTCTATTAGCTTAGGAACGCTTTTTGCTTTTAGCTAAATTCATTAATTTTAGCTTATGAAAAAACTAATATTCTTTCTAACATTTATATCGGCTGTTTCAGCGGTACAGGCTCAGGAGATTAACTGGATGAGCATGAACGAAGCTCTGGAAGCTCAAAAGAAAGAGCCAAGAAAGATCTTTGTAGATGCTTATACTACCTGGTGTGGTCCATGTAAACTTCTGGATAAAAATACCTTTGGTAATAAAGATGTAGCCAACTATATCAACAAACATTATTATGCCGTAAAGTTTAATGCTGAAGGTAACGAAGTGGTTAAATACAATGACAAGGTATTCAAGAATCCAAATTACCAGGCAGACAAAAAAGGAAGAAATTCTGTACATGAATTTGCGTTGGCAATGGGAGTGAACGCTTACCCAACGATGGTATTCTTTGATGAAAAAGGCAAGTTTCTTTCTCCTCTAAAAGGATATCTTACTCCTAAAAAACTGGAAATATTCTTGAAGGTTTTTGCTTCCAATGATTACAAAAATGTAACTACAGAGGAAGACTGGAAAGCTTACCAGGAGAACTTCGAAAATAAATTCTCGGGTTAGAAATTCATTACCTCATCATATAAGCTCCCTTTTCAGCAGTTGCATGGAAAGGGATTTTTTTATTCTTGGCCGTCGCTTTCCATTTCCTGATCAAATAGGGATAATTACTTCCATCGGCTATGATCTGTTTCGGTTGAGAATTCATTAATAATCTATCGAAATTTACCTTCGGTGAATTCCGAAGTAAAAGTACTTCAGGATGGATTTCCAGTTCTGGCAGATTGATGCTATCGCTTTGGATATATAGCAAACCCTTCGGAGTCATATAAAAATCCTCTAACTGGGTTTTCTCAAGCTTCTTTATTTTCCGTTCCCTTATATAATCAATTAGTTCGGGTGCTTCGGGAGTGCTTGTAGCCACTACTAAATTCCTGTTGTTCTTAAAAGTGATCATACTTTCCTTGTAGCGATGCATGATCACAATTTCAGCTGAAGGATTCGAAAAATTATTAGCAATAAAACTAAGCTGAAGTATAATTAATCCTATAGCAAAGGCAATCAGGCTTCTGTAGTTTAATTTTTGCCAGATCATCATGATCCCAGCTAATAGTAAATAAAGAGCGATGGTTTGGAAAATACTAAAATCAATATTAGAAAAGACGAATGGTTTGATAGAAGCAATTTCCGTTACTGCCCAATTCATGACCGACAGCAGTTTGTTGAATAACCACACCAAAAAATCTGGTAACCATCCAACATATGCCAGTATTAGTACAAGAATTCCCGAGATAAGTAGAACGCCCAGAAAAGGTAGAATAAATAGATTGGTGAGCAGGAATAGACCGGGGAACTGATGGAAATAATAGATGCTAAGCGGCAGAACACCTATTTGTGCAGCAATGCTAACCGAACTTAGTTTCCAGAAATAATCAAGAAACTTATTACTGATGTTTATTAAATTATAAAGTTTTGGTTGGATCAATAAAATACAAAATACCGCTAGATAACTCAGCTGAAAGCCTACCTGCAGAATATAATAAGGGTCAATGAGTAACAGGAAAAAGAATGATAAGGCAAGGCTATTAAAAGCTCCTGTTTTCCTCTTCAGGTTAAGACCAACTGCAAGGAAGCTAAACATGGTTACTGCTCTTACAACCGAGGGTTGCAGGCCTGTGAGCATCGCGAAACTCCATAGTAAAACAATGCAAAGCAATAAACTTGACCATTCACCCGCTTTAAATCTTTTTAGAGGTTTCAAAAGCCAGTTCAGCATCAATAGAAGGATACCAATATGAAGTCCGCTTATTGCCAGAATATGCACAGCCCCCGCAGCAGCGTAATCCTTGTAAAGTTTGTCATTCAAATCGCTGCGTTGACCAAGAATTAATGCCTGGAAAACCGCAATTTCGTTTTGCGAAAAGTTATAACGACGAACATTCTCTATGAGTTTAGTGCGTAATGACCTGGAATAACTGTGTAAGCTATTATTAAAAGAAATAACCTCTACTTCCGAATGGTTTATGTGCAATTGGCGGTGCATCTTCAAACCCTCCAGATAGTCCCGGTAACTAAACATAAATGGATTGGCTGGTAGTTTAACTCGCTCGGTCGTAAAGGGGAGTAACAAAATATCTCCAGGCTTTAAACTATTAGGATCATTGATGTTCTTCTTGATGTTGAGAAGGATCTTTCCGGAAACTTGTTGAAATTCTTCTTTTTTTAGAAGCGATCTGGCTTCAATAATATACCTGGAATTAAACTGGTTCGGTTTTAATTCTTCGGAAACTTCAGCTTTAAGAATATGACCTGCTTCAATATCGAAATTGGTATAATGTGAATTTATATTTTCCGGTTGCCTAAGCTGAACAGCGGTAAATCCCACACTTGCAACTAATAAAAAAGTGACTATTCCGAAGAAGATATCTGGAAAGATTAATTTCGAGCTTCTGTAATACGCAATGAAAAAGAGCAGGAGACAGCTAGTGGTAATTACCAAGCTTGATCGCAGTTCTGCGCTAAGACAGAAGCCTAGCAGTATGCCTGCTAACAGATACAGGCTAAGCCTTATAAATACGAATCCGGAACTTTTCAAGCAATAGAATTAATCGCCTGAAAGTAATTAATTTTTTAAATCACGCGACGTGCCATCACAAAATTATCTTTCCAGTAAGTTTCTGATAATGAAGAGATAATCACGCCCCTTGAAGTAGAAGAATGAATGAAATAAATGTTGTCTCGGTCGGTTTGCACAACCAAACCAACATGATTTATGACCTTTTTGTTCTTATTAGTTTCAAAAAAAAGCAGGTCACCCGTACTAACTTCCTTTAAATACAATCTTTTTCCCTTCAGAGACATCGCCCGGGAAGTTCTGGGTAGTGATAAGCCTTCTTCCAGAAAACTTACATAGACCAGTCCTGAACAGTCCATACCTTTTTTGGTCGTACCACCAAATTTATACCTGGTGCCTTCAAAACCTTTAGCATGTTTTACGATCTTCTCAGCCACTCTAACATCAGCTTTAGGCTCAACAGCATCTTCCAGCCTTTCCAGCTTCTTTTCGCTTCTTGAAACCCTGGATTGTGCTTCTTTAGTGGTGATCACCCTTGATCTGCTTCCGCAGGAGCTAAGGGTAGCAATCAACATACAGGCAATGATTACTTTTAGAAGTATCGATGTCTTCATAGATTATAAATTTTCCATGATAAGTTTCGCTGTATTTTTACTGGCACCAGCTCCACCAAGCTTTAATTCAAGTTCGTGGTACTCACTAAAAATCTCTTCACGTTTTTTATCCTGAAGTATCTTGGTAAGTTCTTTTTTCAAATTTTCAGTATTGAGTTCACTTTGAATTAACTCTTTCACAACCTCGCGATCCATGATCAAATTGACTAATGAGATATAATCCAAATTAATGATACGTTTGGCTATATGATAGGAGACATAACTCCCTTTGTAACATACTACTTCAGGCACCTTAAAAAGTGCGGTTTCCAGGGTTGCAGTTCCAGAGGTCACTAAAGCTGCATGCGCAAGACTCAGCACATCGTAAGTTTTATTCATGATAAGACTTACATTCTTTCTGCTGGTAAATTCCTGGTAAAATTCACTGTCCTGGCTTGGTGCACCAGCGATTACAAATTGATAATCTTCAAAATGATCTGTAACGCTAAGCATGATACTCAGCATTTTTTCAATTTCCTGTTTTCTGCTTCCGGGTAATAGCGCAATTATAGGCTTGTCGCCTAAATTATGTTCTTTTCTGAATTGTTCTGGTTGAGGAGGTTGCCTGTCCTGTATGGCATCCAACAGTGGGTGACCTACAAATTCTACCGGGAAGTTATATTTTTCCTCGTAAAATTGCTTCTCAAAAGGCAGAATCACGTACATATGATCAACGTCTCTTTTGATCTTTTTAATTCGGTTTTCTTTCCATGCCCAGATTTGTGGAGAAATATAATAGTGGTTCCGGTATCCTTGCTTCTTAGCCCATTCGGCAATACGCATGTTGAATCCCGGATAATCGATATAAATGATCACATCGGGTTCATAATTTTTAATATCTTCTTTGCATAATTTGATATTACTGAAGATGGTACGAAGGTTCATAATAACTTCAGCAAAACCCATAAAGGCTAGTTCGCGATAATGTTTTACCATTTTGCCACCCTGAGCCTGCATGAGATCACCACCCCAGAATCTGAAATCTGCCTCAGGATCCTCTTCCTTGAGAGCTTTCATTAAATTTGATGCGTGCAGGTCTCCGGAAGCTTCTCCGGCTATTATATAATACTTCATAACACGAATTTGTAAATCGCTACAGCGACTGCTACAGTGATAGTTGCTAACAGTACTCCGCGTGCATGATAATTCTGCTTCTTCCTTAGAAATATATAAAATGGAAGGAAATTGAGAATAGCACCTAAAGCAATGACCTTTCCAAGGTAATCGTTAGCCACAGCATCGGCTAGGGTAGCATCGATCCCGGCATTGGAGAATAATCCTGTATATACCAGGACACCGGCAATGTTGGCAGCCAGCCCGGTGATAAAGCCTGTTAGAATATTCTGTTTAATCATTAAACTCCCAGTTATTCAGTTCTTTTAGGAAATGGTGTGCAGTAAGATCGAATTGTACAGGAACTATGGAAACATATCCATCTGCCAGCGCCTGTTCATCTGTATCCTTACCTTCGTCTTTATTTACAAAGGTTCCGGTTAGCCAGTAATAATCGCGGCCCTGCGGACTCCTTCTTTTATCGAACTCCTCTTCCCAGTGTGCATTGGCCTGTCTACATACCTTCATGCCTTTAATTTCTCCAGAAGCAAGTTTGGGAATATTCACATTAAGAACAACCCCTTCTGGAAGTCCATTCTTCAGCGTATTCCTAACGATCGCTTTTACATATTTCCTGGCAGGCTCAAAGTCGGCATTTAGCGAATAATCCAGTAGTGAAAAGCCAATTGCCGGGATTCCTTCGATTCCAGCTTCTACAGCAGCACTCATCGTACCTGAGTAAATAACATTGATGGAACTGTTGGAACCATGATTGATGCCGCTTACGCAAAGATCTGGCTTGCGGTCGAGGATCTCCTGGGTAGCTATCTTCACGCAGTCTGCCGGGGTTCCCGAACAGCTGTATTCTTTATGTTTGTAAGATTCCTTGATAGTGACCTGTTCGCAAAATAAGGTGTCGCTAATTGTAATGGCGTGACCCATTCCACTTTGAGGGCTATCTGGAGCGACCACCACCACGTCACCAATTTCCTTCATTACTTCGATAAGAGTTCGAATTCCGGGAGCGGTGATTCCATCGTCATTAGTAACCAGAATCAGTGGTTTCTTCTTGTTCATGCAGTTTTATTTGGTTTAGCTAAAATAAGAATTTAAATAAGGAAACGTTATATTAGTGGTTTGACAAATTAGTCGGTTTCTAAGTGTCTGTTGGCATAGTTTTTACTGTACTAGATGTAACCACGCGATGACGAAATTAAAAAGAATTATGAAAAGGAATTTTAAATTACTGGCGGTCATGGTCTTCATGGCAGCTGCGTCCTGTAGTTTTACAACTAAGACTTTTGACGATCCAGATAAAGATAAATTATTGATAGACCTAATCACTTATGTTCTTAACCAGGGACACTATGATGCCAAGGAAATCAATGATGAGTTTTCGGCAAATGTATACGAGGATTACCTTGAAGGAATGGATCCTTCAAAAAGATTTTTCTACAAAGAGGATATTGAAGACTTCAGTTCTTTTAAAGATCAGATCGACGATCAAATAAAGGGCAAAAATATTGAGTTTTTTAATCTTACCTACGGAAGGCTTCAGCAGAGAATGGAAGAGGCGAGATCTATCTACAAGGATATACTTGGCGAGCCATTTGACTTTTCTGAAAATGATAAGATCGATACAGATTATGATAACCTGAAGTATGTTTCTTCAAAAGCTGAATTAACCAAAAGATGGAAAGAGCAGCTGAAATTCAATACATTGATCACTTATCATGATCTAAAGGAGGATGAAGTGACCAAGAAGGAAGCAGATGATACATATGAAGTAAAATCTGATACTGAACTGGAAAAAGAAGCTAGGGAATCTACGCTTTCCAACATGGAACGATATTATGACTTTACTGATGATCTTGAAAGAGAAGATTATTTTTCAGTATACATCAATGCCATCGTGGAAGAATTCGATCCACATACCTTCTATTTCGCACCACAGGAAAAGGACAGGTTCGATATAGCCATGTCTGGTAAACTGGAAGGAATTGGAGCAAGATTGGTAAAAGACAGTGATAATATTACAATTACTGAAGTGATCTCTGGAGGTCCAGCCTGGAGAAGTGATGAGATTACTGAAGGTGATGTGATCCTGAAAGTGAAGCAGGAAGATGAGAAAGATGCAGTGAGTATCGTAGGAATGAGACTGGATGATGCAGTGGACCTTATTAAGGGCCCTAAAGACACCAAAGTAACGCTTACAGTGCGTAAAAAAGTGATGGGAAATATCGAAGATGTAGTTTTGGTTAGAGATGTGATCGAGATCGAAGAAACGTACGCTAAAACTTCTATGGTGAAGAAAGACGGGAAGAACTTCGGAATCATTAATCTGCCGAAATTCTATTTCGATATGGAAGATTACAATAGCAGGAATGCTGCTTCAGATATCAAGGAAGATATTATTAGATTGAAACAGGAGGGAATGGAAGGTCTGGTTCTTGACCTTAGAAATAATGGTGGTGGTTCACTAAAAACCGTAGTGGATATCGCTGGGATGTTTATTGAGGAAGGACCAATTGTTCAGGTGAAATCTAACGGACAGAGAAAAGAAGTGCTTAAGGATGAAGATCCTCAGGTTTTATGGGATGGTCCATTAGTAATCCTGGTAAACGAACTTTCAGCCTCAGCTTCAGAAATTCTGGCTGCTGCAATGCAGGATTATAAACGAGCTATTATTATTGGAAGTAAGCAAACCTATGGTAAAGGAACAGTGCAAAACGTGATCGACCTAAATAGATGGTTAAGAAATAATGAAATGGGCGATATGGGAGCTCTTAAGATCACTACACAGAAGTTCTATCGTGTTAATGGTGGTTCTACCCAACTGGAAGGTGTGAAGAGTGATGTCGTGGTTCCAGATCGTTACAGCTTTGTAGATATAGGTGAAAAAGATCAGGAAAACCCATTACCCTGGGATAAGATCGATGCGGCAGATTACGATATCTGGGATGGTTATGTTGGATACGATGAAGCAATCGCGGCCAGTAAGGAACGAATGAGTTCTAATACTCAGTTGAAGATGATCGAGGAGAATGCGAAATGGGTGAAGACTCAGAGTGATGAAAGCAGTTATCCATTAAATTATTCTGAATATGCTGCGCAAGCTGCGGAAGATAAAGAGATGGCTAAGCAGTTTGAATCTATCAGAGATTATAAAACGAATCTGACTTATAACTCGTTACCTTTTGAAGAGCAACTGTTCGCTACAGATACTATTCTGAAGGAAAAGAGATTGAGATGGCATGAAAGCCTTAGTAAAGATGTTTATATCGAGGAAGCTGTGAATGTACTTTCAGATATGAAAATGAACAACATTACCAGAAATAAAATGGCGGGTGTTGATAAAAATCAGAAAGTAAAAAGCTAAAACAAAGCACCAAATACAACCCGGGAGTAATTCCGGGTTTTTTTATGCGCAATACTGAAATTATGAAACGTAAATATATCTACCCATTTATCATCCTTCTAATAGCAGCGATCCTGCTAATGACAGAGCAGTGCTCTTAATAAGACAGTCTATCGCTATCGAGTTTGATAAATATAAACAGCAGTATAGTGAATCCCCAAAGGCCTGAGCCACCATAACTAAAGAATGGCAATGGAATACCAACTGTTGGAAAAATACCTATCACCATTCCTATATTTACCAGGAAGTGAATGAATAGAATACCAATGACAGAGTAGCCGTAAATCCGGTAGAATTGATCTCTTTGTCTTTCGGCTAAAACTATAAGTCTTAACAATAAGCCCACAAACAGGAATACAACCATTGCGCTACCTAAGAAGCCCCATTCTTCTCCAACTGTACTGAAAATATAATCTGTATGTTGCTCTGGTACAAAATGTCCTTTTGTTTGAGTTCCTTCAGTCCAGCCTTTGCCAAACCATCCTCCACTACCAATCGCGATCTCACTCTGGTTGGTGTTATAACCAATTCCCCTTGAATCGACTTCTTTTCCAAGAACAATGTTGAAACGATCCCGGTGACGCTGTTCAAAAACATTCTCGAAAATATAATTTACTGAAAAGCTCAACGCGATGGATATAATCGCAAAAACGCTGATCAGGATTTTTCCCGGGCCCTTTCGGGACTTCAGAAAGAACATCACTAAGGCAATCACGGCTACTACTACACTTACCCAGATGGGACCTATAATTAGCGTTAAAATGAATACTGCGACCGCCGAGAGTCCGGTTATAAGATAAAAGCCAGAAAGACCTTCACGATATAACGGGAAAAAGAAAGCAGCGTAAACCAGGGCACTTCCTGGATCTGGCTGAGGTACGATTAGAATTGCAGGAATTGCGATAATAATAAAAGCCTTGACCTGGTGATCCAGTCTTTTAATATTGGTTTGAATATCACTAAGATATTTCGCCAGGGCAAGGGCGGTTGCAAATTTGGCAAATTCAGATGGTTGCAGTCCAAAGCTTCCAAAGGAATACCAGGAGGTTGCTCCTGAAATTGTTTTACCGAAGACAAAGAGCCCGGCCAGTGAGAGAAGCGATACTAAATATATAATACTCGAAAAGCGCTGGTAGAATTTCGCTTCTATAGATAAAATGATAATGACGAGAAATATGCTAAGACCAACGAACAGAGCCTGTTTTCCATAAGGCTGTTCAAGGTCAAAAAAAGAACCGCTGGTTGATCCCAATGAAGCAGAGTAGATATTGGCCCAACCAAAAAGTATAAGTGCTAAATAGATTAAGATACTTATCCAGTCAAAACTGGCTCCATTGCTTCTCGCCATTTATCTGTTAATTATGAAGGGTTCGCCGCTTAATGGCTTGGCATATTCGTCTTCCAGGCTATGCGACAGAATCCAGTCTTCCATATCTGTTCTGGTAATAGTTCCTTTCAGATATTTTTCGATCATCAAACTGGCAATTCTTCCGGCATAACGACCACCCCAGTATCCATTTTCCACGAACACTGCAATTGCGATCTTTGGATTATCTACAGGAGCAAAGGCTACAAAGATCGAGTGATCTGTAAGCTGAACCCTTTTTCCATCGATCTTCGTAAAGTTTTCCGCAGTACCTGTTTTACCTGCTATTTCGATGCCCGGAATTCTAAGAGCAGAAGCTGTTCCGCTCTTATAAACCTCGTGCATTCCTTCCACTACTGGTTCGAAATGTCTTTTCTCAATAGTAGTTACATTCTTCGTGGTGTACTTTTCTTCTTTAATTGGTTGCCCGTTTACCTCTTTCAGAATATGCGGAGTGTAGTACCAGCCTTTATTTCCAATAGTAGCTGCCATGTTCGCCAGTTGAATTGGCGTCATTAGAACCTCTCCCTGTCCAATCGCATTGGAAAGAGTTGCTGTAGCATACCATTTGTAAGTTGGATAGTCGTAGATCTTATTGTAATACTCAGAATCAGGGATTTTACCTGATCTTCCAGTACTTAGGTCAGATCCCAGATAATCTCCCAGGCCAAAACTTTTTAAATGCGCATTCCAGGCATCCATTCCTTCCTGCGGAGTGGGATATTTCTCAATAATGCGACGATATACATTCGCAAAATATGCATTGCAGGATTGGGCAATTCCCGGGATCATGCTTAACGGACTTCTATGCGCGTGACAACCAAGTTTCCTTCCGCGACCATATGGATACCCATGATTACAGGAAAAGGAATCATCTGTATCTACCACATTTTCCTGAAGTCCGATCAAGGCATTCAAGGTTTTAAAAGGAGATCCGGGAGGATATTCAGCTAAAAGCCCACGGTCATAAAGTGGTTTTGCGTCTTCATCCAGGTATAATTTGGTGAAATTTGGAGAGCGTTTTCTTCCTACCAGATCTGCCGGATCGTAAGTTGGAGCCGTAATAAGGGTTAGGATTTCTCCGGTATTAGGTTCAAGCGCAACAATACCACCGCGCTTGTTTTCCATCAATTTTGTGCCGTAATCCTGCAATATAGCGTCGATGGTCAAAGTGATATCCTTACCTTTTTCGGGCAAAGAATCAAAAACACCTTCTTTATAGGGTCCAATATCTCTATTGAATCTATCCTTCTGAATATATTTTACACCTTTCTCACCTCTTAAAAGTTCTTCGTAATAACTTTCTACACCGGCCCGCCCAATAAGGTCACCAGAAATATAATATGGATTATCATTAACGATCTTCGGGTTTACTTCAGCAATATAACCAAGTACATTTGCGCTGTGATTTACCTGGTAATCTCTTAAAGATCTCTTCTGAATATAAAATCCCTGGTAGTTTCTCATTTTCTCCTGAAGTATCGCGTACTCACTTTTGGTAAGCTGCGGTATTACTACTGAAGGTAGCATGGGAGAATAGATCTTTGCCTTGTCCAATTTCTTTTCCAGGTCTTCCCGGGAAAGATTCAGAATATTGCAAAATTCGGTTGTGTCGAAAGGTTTGAGGTTTCTTGGTATAACCATGACATCATATGACGGCTGATTACTTACCATAAGTTCCCCATTACGATCGTAAATATATCCACGCTGCGGATAATCGTATATAACTTTGATGGCGTTATCCTGCGAGCGTATGGCAAGGGAGGTATCGATTACCTGTAGATAGAACAATCTCCCCAGGAATATAAGACCTGTGGTAAGGATCGTGATATACAGCAATAATTTTCTCATCGATGTTTTCTACTGAAAAGTGTTAATGACAGCAATATTAGAATTACTGAAAAGATACTTGAAAAAAGAGTTTTCTTGAGTATAAGAAGTATATGATTTACACTAAACATTTCCAAAGAAAAAAATACGAAATGGTGGATTAGAACGATAAGGGAAACATAACTGAATTTAGCTCCAAAAGGCGTAAAAGCCAGTCTGATATTCTGGTGATCATAACTAATTCCGAAGGAGAACCGTAGCAGGTTAGGTCTGGCAAAAGCGGCAACCAGACATGCAGCTGCATTGATCCCGCCACTATCCTCAAAAATATCGATGCTTAATCCTAGCAGAAAGGATAGAATAAGGAACAGACTTTGGTTTCCGGCAAACGGATAAAGCAGGATAAATAACACGTATAAATACGGATTGATATACCCCAGAAAATTGATGTTATTCAGAATTAGAACCTGTAAAAATATCAGGATCACGAAGCGGGCAATATTTGATATTAGTTTACTGTTCATCTGGCTCCTGCAATTCCTTAATTTCGTCTTTATTGATGTTCTCGATCACATAAACATAACCAATATTGGTCATGTCATTAAATAGTTTGATGTTGATCGTGTAATAGCTTTGAGTTTGATCCAGTGTAAAATCTTCGATACTACCAATTGGTAATCCTTCAGGAAATATTAGTGACCTTCCACCCGTAATAATGGTATCTCCTTTTTGTACAGGAGCCTGTCTGGGAACGTCTATTAACTGAACGATATTTGGATCTTCTCCATTCCACACAAGACTTCCAAAATGATTGGTACTGCTTAATTGTGCATTGATCCTGGATCTGCTGTTTAGTATTGAAATGACCCGGGAGTACTTGTTGTTAGCTCTGTCTACGATCCCAACAATTCCCTGGCTGGTAATTACTCCAAACTCTTTCTGAATTCCTGAATTTTCACCACGATTAAGAGTTAGGTAATTATCAATTTTAGCGAAGTTGTTATTAATAACACGAGAAGGTCTGAAAATATAATCTCCTTCAAATGATGTACTGTCCAGCTGTTTTGAAATCGAAATACTATCATTCATATTAGAAATGATATTTCGAAGCTGGTTGTTTTCAGTGATCAGTCGTTCATTGTATTCTTCCAGGTTCAAGTAAGTGTTGATACCATTAGACCATGAATAGACACCACCGGTCACATAGTTTGCAGAACTTATAAACCTGCTTTTGTGGAAGGAGTGATTTTGAACTGTGAGAAAAATAGAAACAGCAAACAGGAATAGGAATAGAATTGAATTCTTATTCCTAATAAGAAAATTGAAAATCTGCTGCATAAACTAAGCTTCTCCTACTTGATCAAAATGCCTTTATAGCGATTCAGTGTTTTTAAGGTAATTCCGGTACCACGAACTACAGCTCTAAGAGGATCTTCAGCAATATAAACCGGAAGGTCTGTTTTTTGAGAAAGACGTTTGTCCAGTCCTCTAAGCATAGAACCACCACCGGCAAGGTAGATACCTGTATTGTAAATATCGGCAGCCAGTTCTGGCGGTGTTTGGGAAAGAGTTTCCATAACGGCATCCTCGATCCTAAGAATGGATTTGTCCAGAGCTTTAGCAATTTCACGATAGGAAATATTCACCTGCTTAGGTTTCCCTGTTAGCAAGTCACGTCCCTGTACGCTCATTTCGTCTGGCGGGACTTCAAGATCTTCAGTCGCAGCACCAATCTGAATTTTAATTTTTTCCGCAGTACGCTCACCAACATAAAGGTTATGCTGCGTTCGCATGTAGTAGACGATATCATTGGTGAATACATCTCCTGCGATCTTTACAGATTTATCACATACGATCCCTCCAAGAGCGATCACAGCAATTTCTGTAGTACCACCTCCAATATCAACGATCATGTTTCCTTTTGGTTGCATGATGTCTACTCCAATACCAATAGCCGCAGCCATTGGTTCATGGATTAAGTATACTTCTTTTCCATTTACCCTTTCTGCACTTTCCTTTACAGCACGCATTTCAACCTCTGTAATTCCAGACGGAATACAAATAACCATTCGAAGTGCAGGAGTGAAAAGTTTTTTCTTAAGCGCTGGGATCTCCTTGATGAACATCGTGAGCATTTTCTCACTGGCATCAAAGTCGGCAATCACCCCATCTTTTAATGGCCTGATGGTTTTGATATTCTCATGAGTTTTTCCCTGCATCATCGCAGCTTCTTTACCTACTGCGGTAATTTTACCAGAGGTTCTGTCTCTGGCAACGATCGAAGGGCTATCCACAACTACCTTGTCATTATGTATGATCAAAGTGTTGGCAGTTCCTAAATCGATTGCAATTTCTTCAATGAGAAAGTCAAAAAATCCCATAGTATTTATTAGGTGTTGAGGTTTGGGTAAATGTAATGAATTTAATGTTTAAAATGGCGTGTCCCGGTCATCACCATTGCGATATTATTTTCGTTGCAATAGTTGATGCTCAGTTCATCCTTGATGCTTCCGCCAGGTTGAATAACTGCAGTGATTCCGGCATTCCCCGCGATTTCCACACAATCTGGAAAAGGAAAGAATGCATCACTGGCCATCACAGCACCATTCAGGTCAAAATCAAATGATTTCGCTTTGGCGATACTATGCGTAAGAGCGTCTACTCTGGACGTTTGCCCGGTACCACTTGCACATAATTGTTTGTTTTTCGCCAGAACTATTGTATTTGACTTTGTATGCTTGCAGATCTTGGAAGCAAATATCATGTCAGATAACTCAGAATCTGTTGCTTTATTGCTGGTTGCCAGCTTAAGATCTTCAGCAGCATCGGTTTTTAGATCTTTATCCTGAACGAGAACTCCGTTAAGACATGTTCTCACCTGATTCTTCGGAAGTTCAACTTCTTTCTGAATAAGCAGAATTCTGTTCTTTTTGCCTTTTAAAATTTCTTCAGCTTCCGAAGAGAATGAAGGGGCGATAACCACTTCACAGAATAGTTTGTGGATTTCTTCAGCAGTATCGGCGTCTATTTCCACATTGCTAATTAGAATTCCTCCAAATGCTGAAACAGGATCACCAGCAAGGGCATCTGCATAAGCCTGGTGGATCGAGTCTCTTTGCGCAAGACCACAGGCATTGTTATGCTTTAAAATCGCGAAAGTTGGAGCTTCACCTTTAAACTCGTTCATGAGATTCACGGCAGCATCCACATCCAGCAGGTTATTATAACTTAATTCTTTTCCATGTAGCTGATCGAATATTGCATCGAAATCACCGAAAAATGTTCCTTTTTGATGAGGATTTTCTCCGTATCGAAGCTCTTTACCTTTCAGTTCACTTTGTTTGAAAGAATTAATATCACCTTCAGCATTGAAATAGTTGAAAATTGCTGAATCGTAGTGAGAGGAAATATTAAATGCTTTGGCAGCGAATTTTTTACGATCAGCTATTTCAGTATTACCAGATTTTTCATTCAGTAATTCTAAAAATTCAGCATAATCATCTACGGAAGAAACGCAGGTTACATCTTTAAAATTCTTAGCCGCAGCTCTAATCAAGGAAATACCACCAATATCTATCTTTTCTATAATATCCTGTTCAGCAGCGCCTGAAGCAACTGTTTTTTCAAAAGGATATAGATCCACAATCACAATGTCTATCTGCGGAATTTCATATTGTTCCAGTTCTTTTACATCACCTTCATGATCCTGGCGATTAAGAATTCCGCCAAATACTTTTGGATGAAGAGTTTTTACCCGGCCACCCAGTATAGAAGGGTAGGAGGTAACATCCTCTACAGGAACCACCGCTATTCCAAGATCCTTGATAAATTTCTCGGTTCCACCAGTGGAATAAATGGTAATGCCCAGCTCATCCAGTTTTCTCACGATAGGCTCAAGACCATCTTTACTGAAGACTGAAATTAAAGCAGACTTTGCTTGTTTTAATTCGCTCATTGTGTTGTGTTTGTTAAAGCTGCAAAAGTAACCAATAAAGCGAAAAATTTAAAAGTGCAACTAATGAATTATCGATAAATTTTGTAACGAAATTTTGGATCCTGCGTCCTATCTTAAATTCATGAGTTAATAGCAGATTTTAAATTATGCTGATCTATTTACGGGTACTTAAAGAGAGCTTCAATTTTGCGATAAGCGCTCTTACAAATAATAAGCTTAGAACCTTTCTTTCCCTACTTGGGGTGACCATTGGTATATTCTCCATTATCGCTGTACTTGCAGCGGTAGATTCATTAAAAAAGGATATTACTGGAAGTTTGAGTTCACTGGACAACAGTACGGTGATCGTGATGAGGTTCAAATTTGGACCTAGCGATATACCTAGATGGAAGAGTCAGCAGTTTCCAGATGTAACTTATGAGGAATACCAGAATCTAAAAAAAAGCTTACCAGATCTTGATAATATAAGTTTTGCTCTGGGAATTCCCGGAGGAGCCGCGATCAAATACCAGGATGTTACCAGTAGTGGTGTGGATATAGGAGCAGTTACTCATGAATACTATGATATTGAAGCACTGGAACTCGCAGAAGGACGATTTTTTAACGAATCTGAATCTGTAAGCGGATCAGGTGTTGTTGTTCTGGGTCATGAAGTAGCACAAACGCTGTTTGGTGGTTCGAATGGAATTGGTGAAGAAATACGAATATTTGGACGTAGAGCAACAGTCATTGGAGTGCTTAAAAAACAAGGGCAATCCTTGTTTACTGGTTCCAGGGATGGTCAGGCTTTTGTGCCTGCGAACTTTGCACGACTGGTTTACGGAACCACGAAGGGAACGGTATTTCCACAATTGGTGATGAAGCCTGAAAGTGGAGCAGATAGCGATGAATTTATCGCTTTGCTGGAACAAAACCTTCGGAATATGCGCGGAATAAAGCCCGGAGAGATCAACAACTTTTTTGTTAATGAGTTAAAGGGTCTTACAGAATTTGTAGACAATATTACAGGGCAGCTGAATATTATTGGTTTAGTAATTAGTGGATTTTCTTTACTGGTTGGAGGTTTCGGAATTGCGAATATTATGTTTGTTAGTGTAAAGGAAAGAACCAACCTTATTGGTATTCAGAAATCTTTGGGAGCTAAAAACAAATTTATTCTTTCCCAATTCTTATTTGAAGCTGTCATACTCTCCGTGATTGGAGGATTGGTAGGATTGTTCTTTGTCTGGCTGGTTTCTATTGTGGCCTCACAATTTACCGGAGACTTTGAATTTGTCCTTTCTCCATATAATATGTTTATTGGAACACTGGTTTCGGCAATTATAGGATTAGTGTCGGGAATTATTCCAGCAATGTCGGCCTCAAAACTTGATCCTGTGGAAGCTATTCGTACCGGGATGTAAATATTATCTTAACGAAAAGAGATTTTCAGGAGTTATTTTACATAAATTATTCTAAAATAAATTAAAGTTAGTTAAAGATCTGACAGCGAAGGCATAGCTTATGTAATTTTAAAACAAAAAACTATGGAAATGGGAAATGAGATCGAAAAGAACTACCTGCTATCTATACTACAATTAGTAGGATTTTTTGCATTTCTTTTCTTTATTATCGCACTTCAAATGTAATTTTTGAACACGATATAAGAATAAAAAAACTCCTGAGAAATCAGGAGTTTTTTGTTTTGGTAGTTTATTGTGATCTATAGGATCTCTGCTACTTTCTCATTCACCCAAACCAGAAATTCTTCATCTTCCGCAGTAAAAGGATCAGCTGTGTGGCTATCAATATCGATCTGCCCAACGTTTTCACCATTTACAAATAACGGAATTACGATTTCTGCTTTTACATTAATGCTGCAGGCAATATAATTATCCTGTGCTTTTACATCTGGTACAACAAAATTCTGATTGCTTACCGCTACCTGTCCGCAAATACCCTTCCCAAATGGAATGATCTCATGATCTGTTGGCTCTCCGGCAAAAGCTTTTAATTTTAGTTCTTCTTTATTTCCATTCTTGAAGTAAAATCCAACCCAGTCATAATAACTTATATTTTGCTCCAATAGTTCGCAAACTTGGGTCATTCGTTGTTTGACATCTATATTCGAGTCCTGTAGAATCTGTTCTACTTGTGGTCTTAATTCCTGAAAATTCATATTAACAATATTTGGTGCAAAAGTATTCAATTTGCTGTGTAAAGCATGGAGTCTAAATCTATAAATTTGTTAAAAACCAAGTCGCTACTTTGCTGAAACTCATCAAGAAATACAGAACGGTATTGCGTTTTATTTTTGTATTCCTGGGAAGCTATTTTCTTTTTTCCAGCGCTTACAATGCATTTCTATTGTTCTATGAGCAAACTCAGCCCGTACCCGATGCGCTCACAAGACTGGTGGCCTACCAGAGTGGAGATGTAATGCACGCTCTTGGTTACGACAACGTAGAGGTGGTGATGCATTATACAGGACTATCCATGAAACTAATGGTGGAAGGTTATTTTCTAGCCGGGATAGTTGAAGGCTGTAACTCAGCGAGCATTATTATACTATTCACCTCTTTTATTCTGGCATTCTTTGGGAAAACCTCCACGACTCTAATCTATATTTTTGCAGGTGCCACTCTTATCTATGCTACGAATATTTTACGAATCGTGATCCTCTCTGTGAGTATTCTAGAATATCCGCAATATTCTGGTTTTATGCACACTGTATTTTTTCCACTGGCGATCTACGGAATGGTTTTCCTCCTCTGGCTGGTATGGATACGAATCTTCACTAAATACAAAAAAGCATGAAGAAAAGATATAAGATAATTCTTATTAGCTTCATGGTTTTGCTACTTGCAGCGATACGTTTTTTTGAAGATAGTCTGTTTTATGATCCATTAATAGAGTTTTTCAGGTCAGATTATCTATTGGGTATTATTCCGCCTATGAACATGGCGGAACTTATGATTCACCTCAGTATACGCTATGCGCTTAATAGTGCGATCTCAATAGGAATTATATATGTTGCTTTTCAGAATAGGAGCATGCTCAAATTCTCGGTTATCCTCTACGCCTTGCTTTATCTGGGAGCTGTAAGCGCTTTTATATTTCTGGTCCTAAATATTGAAAGAGAACATTACCTCGCCTTATTCTACGTAAGAAGATTTCTTATTCATCCATTATTTCTGCTTATCCTGCTTCCCGCATTTTATTATTACCGGATTAGCAAGAAATAAATTTGAAAGTTTCATCCTGAATTTTGAAATCCAGTCTCGAATTTAGATTATAAATTTGCTGGTTACGTTTGAAAATCAGGTAGTAAACCGTAGATGTTCAAAATTTTGTACTTTTGTAATCTGTGAAAAAACTTTTACGACATATGATTTCTTTGAGCATGGCCTTTATAGTCATGTTATCAACGATGTCTTTTACTGTAGATAAACATTTCTGCGGAAGTCACCTGGTTGATCAGGCGGTTTTTTCAAAGGCAGAAACCTGCGGAATGTCGATGAATGCCGAGGATGAAACTCATTGTTGCACCAATGAAAAGGTTGAAGTTGAAGGCCAGGATGAATTGAAAATTTCATTCGATTCTTTCGATTTTTATCAGCAACTATTCATTACTACATTTACGTATTCCTACATCAATCTGTTTGAAAGCTTACCAAAACAGATCATTCCTTTTAAAGATTATTCTCCTCCCTTGCTGGTTGCTAACATACAGTTGGAAGACCAGGTTTTTCTTATTTGATAGTTAAGTTATAGAATTTGTACCACTCAGTTCCTTGCAGTGGCTCTTTGCGTTATATGCGCTATTTCTAATTTAATTATTAAATAATGCTGAATAAAAGCATCAAATACCTGATCGAAAATAAACTCGTCGCCTTTATATTCCTGGTGATGTTTATTGGTTGGGGTGTCATTAACTCACCTTTTAACTGGGATACCGGTTTACTACCAAATGATCCCGTGGCGGTAGATGCAATCCCCGATATAGGTGAAAATCAACAGATCATTTTTACTGAATGGAAAGGACGTTCTCCCCAGGATATTGAGGACCAGATAACCTATCCACTTACTACCAGCTTACTCGGGATTCCAGGAGTGAAGACCATTCGTAGTTCTTCTATGTTCGGTTTTTCAAGCATCTATATCATTTTTGAAGAAGACGTAGAATTTTACTGGAGCCGAAGCAGGATTCTTGAAAAACTTAATTCACTTCCGGAAAATTTATTGCCGGCAGATGTGAACCCAAGCCTAGGTCCCGATGCTACAGGATTGGGTCAGATATTCTGGTACACTCTTGAAGGCCGTGATAAGAATGGAAATGTTACCGGAGGCTGGAACCTTCAGGAATTGAGAAGTATTCAGGATTATTATGTGAAATATGCGCTTTCAGGAGCCAGCGGAGTTTCAGAAGTAGCCAGTATTGGTGGATATGTCCAGGAGTACCAGGTTGACGTAAAACCTGAACTCATGCGACAGTATAATATTGGTCTTAATGAGGTTGTGAAAGCGGTCAAGGCAAGCAATCGCGAAATAGGAGCCCAAACTCTTGAAATTAACCGGGCAGAATACCTGGTTCGTGGCCTTGGTTACGTAAAATCTGTAGAAGACATTGAAAATGCTGTGGTGACTTCCGAAGATTATACCTCTATAAAGATTAGTGATATTGCCAATGTGTCAATGGGACCAGCCTCCCGTCGCGGAATTCTTGATAAAGAAGGTGCTGAAGTTGTTGGAGGAGTCGTGGTAGCGCGTTATGGCGCCAATCCTTTAGAGGTGATCAATAATGTCAAGGCTGAAATTACTGAAATTAGTTCAGGTCTTCCTTCTAAAACCTTGCAGGACGGCACCGAATCTCAACTTACGATCGTTCCCTTCTATGATAGAACAGAATTGATCCAGGAGACTCTTGGAACCCTGAATGAAGCTTTAACTATGGAGATCCTTATTACCATTCTGGTGATCATCATCATGGTTTTTAACCTAAGAGCTTCGATCCTCATTTCGGGATTGTTACCGGTTGCGGTCCTGATGGTCTTTATCTCTATGAAGCTTTTTGGCGTGGCGGCTAATATTGTGGCTTTATCCGGGATCGCTATTGCAATAGGTACGATGGTGGATATGGGAATCATTCTTTCTGAAAATATTATCAGGCATCTGGATATGAAGGATAACCGCCCCACAAATCAACTGGTTTACGAAGCTACTGCTGAAGTTTCAGGAGCCATTTTAACAGCTGTACTTACCACGATCATAAGTTTTCTACCGGTTTTCACGATGGTAGGAGCAGAAGGTAAATTATTCCGTCCTCTGGCATTTACAAAGACCATGGCTCTGGTTTCATCTCTTTTGGTAGCGCTATTCCTGATTCCGCCAGTTGCTGCCATACTTTTCAAGAAGAGGAAAATTCGGAAAGAACTGAATTTCGTAGTACCCGGATTATTGATCCTGGCGGGTATCGTAGCGATTGTTCTAGGATACTGGATAGGTCTGGCCTTACTAGCATTTGGATTAGTAGACTTTATTCTGAAATTAGATAAGATCGATGAAAAGCAAAGCAAGTTCTTGAAAATTGCGATTTCAGTACTAACGATCATCCTTTTGTTATCCATTTATTGGAGACCACTCGGACTTCAGAATAATGTTTTGCTGAACCTGCTTTTCGTTTCTGTTATTTGTTTCGGCTTACTGGCGGTATTCTATTACTTCAAAAAGTATTATGTATGCATTCTAACCTGGACGCTGGAAAACAAAGCTTTATTTCTAAGTATTCCAATCACAATTCTCGTCCTTGGATTCTTTATTATGAAGAATACCGGTAAGGAATTTATGCCTTCCCTAAATGAAGGTTCATTTCTATTAATGCCTACATCTCTACCACATTCCGGAGTTGAAGAAAATAAAAGGGTTTTACAGCAACTGGACATGGCGGTAGCAAGTCTTCCTGAAATTGAAACCGTGGTGGGAAAAGCCGGAAGAACCGAATCTGCCCTGGATCCTGCACCGCTCTCGATGTATGAAAATATTATTCAGTATAAATCTGAATATATGGAGAACGCAGCGGGAGAAAAACAGAAATTTCGCGTTAATGAAGATGGATTCTTTATGCTGAAAAACGGAAAACTGGCAGCTAATCCTAATTCAGAATTAGAAAGTCCAGAAAATTATACTGACTCTCTGGTTAGCGAACCTCTGAAGCTTGGACCTGAACAGTTAATTGCCGATGATGACGGAGAGTATTTCAGAAACTGGAGACCAGAGATTAAAAGGCCTGATGACATCTGGAATGAGATTGCGCGCGTAACAAAATTACCCGGAGTCACCTCAGCTCCAAAATTACAACCAATCGAAACTCGTTTGATCATGCTCCAAACGGGAATGCGCGCGCCAATGGGAATTAAAGTGCAGGGCCAGGATCTAAAACAAATTCAGGATTTCGGGATGAAACTTGAAGAATTATTGAAGCAGGTCGAAGGAGTGAAAGACGAAGCGGTATTTGCCGATAGAATAGTAGGGAAACCATACTTACTCATCGATATCAAAAGGGCAAGTCTGGCCAGGTACGGTATTTCAATAGATGATGTACAGCAGGTTTTGCAGGTTGCCGTAGGTGGAATGAATCTAAGCCAGACGGTAGAGGGGCGTGAGCGTTATGGGATTCGGGTACGATACCCGCGAGAATTGCGAGCTGGTCCAGAAGATATCAAGGATATTTATGTTCCAGTGGAAGGTGGATCGCCCGTCCCGCTGGGAGAATTGGTGGAAATTAGGTACGAGCAGGGACCGCAGGTTATTAAAAGTGAAAATACATTCCTTACTGGCTATGTTCTGTTCGATAAACTGGACGGTTTTGCTGAAACAAATGTCGTAGAGAACGCCACCGCCTTCCTTCAGCAGAAAATTGATTCTGGAGAACTCAATGTTCCAGCCGGGATCAAATATCGTTTTACCGGGAATTATGAGAATCAGGTGAGAGCCGAAAAAACGCTGTCTATGGTGGTTCCCTTATCCTTATTTATCATCTTTCTTATTCTCTATTTCCAATTTAAATCTGTTTCCACGTCACTGATGGTTTTCGTGGGAATTGCAGTTGCCTTTGGTGGTGGTTTCCTGATGATCTGGTTATACGGGCAGGAATGGTTTATGGATTTTAGTCTTTTTGGAGAAAATTTCCGACAGTTATTTCAGATCAAAACGATCAATTTAAGTGTTGCCGTTTGGGTTGGCTTTATTGCGCTCTTTGGCATTGCTACAGATGATGGCGTAGTGATGGCTACTTATCTTACTCAGACCTTCGAAGCCAATTCTCCAGATAATAAAAAGGAAATCCGGCAATCTGTTATTGAAGCCGGGGAGAAGCGAATTCGACCTTGTTTAATGACTACAGCCACTACAATTCTGGCTTTACTCCCTATTTTAACTTCGACTGGGCGTGGGAGTGATATCATGATCCCAATGGCAATTCCTGCTTTTGGTGGAATGTTGATTGCCTTAATCACTCTGTTTGTAGTACCGGTGCTCTTTAGCTGGAGGCAGGAAGCTAAAATTAAAAGACTTAAAAGTTGATCATGAGAGGAAGTATTTTGAGAGATAATAGCTATTCGGATCTATTAATTACTGATAAGAGATATGAGATTCTGGTGAATGAAAAGAAGGAATTTGTATTAAGTAAAAAGGTTTCAGATTTTATGCAAAATACAGATCAATCTAAGCTGAATAAAGTTTGCAAAGAATTGAATGCAATCCTGGTTAGCTCCATTAAAACTAGCAAGACTAAAATTATTTAAGATGAAAGCAGAAAGAGTTCATAATACTTTAATCATGTGTAAGGACATGATACTGGTAACGATTTTCATCGTAACACTTTTCACGTTCCACTCAGTGCAGTCCCAGCAACTAAAGGATTATCAAAATCAGGCTCTAGGGAAGAATCCTGCGATCCAGTCGATGAATTCATCTGTAGAGATTGCTTCAGAAAAAATCAATGAAGCGAATACGCTGTCTGATACTGAATTTGGAGTGGGTTATTTTGTGAGTGAACCAGAAACAAGGACGGGAGCTCAAAAATTGAGACTTTCTGTACGGCAAATGATGCCCTGGTTTGGAACTATTAACTCCAGGCGTAATTATGCAGGCTATATGGTAGGTATCGAGGAAGCGGAACTGGAGATCGCCAGGAGACAGCTGAAGCTAGATGTTGCCCAGGTCTATTTCGAACTATATGAAGTAAAGCGGAAGATGGAAGTACTAGAGCAGAATGTGGAATTACTGGAGGTTTACAGAACCATGGCTTTAAATTCTGTTGAAGTAGGCAAAGCTTCTGCCGTAGAAGTCCTTCGGCTTAAAATGAGACAAAATGATCTGGTGGAAAAGTCGAGGAACCTTCAGCTAAATTCCGAAGCACTGGAAAACAAGTTTAAGAACCTTTTAAATTCCGAAGATAAAATAGTCTTAGAATGGAAAGATTCGATCTCTATACCACCACGGCGAGAAGATAATAGAAGTTTGCAATTACATCCCGAGCTACAACGCTATGATAGGTTTGCAGAAAGCGTAAAAACTTCAGAAGAACTGAATCAACTGGAATCTGCCCCAAAATTTGGATTTGGACTCGATTATATAAGCGTTCAGGAGCGACAGGATATGATGGTTCCAGATAATGGGAAGGATATTATTATGCCAATGCTTTCTTTCTCTGTGCCTGTTTTCAATAAAAAATATAAGTCCGTTAGCAGGCAAAACGACCTCAAACTGGAACAGATAGATTTAGAGCGAGCCAATACACTGAATGATCTGAATACTAGATTACAAACTGCCTTGAACGAACGTGCAGCTGCGAGGATTAAGTATGAAACTCAGCTTGATAATCTTTCTCAGGCAAAGAATGCAGAGGAGTTATTGCTGAAGCAGTATGAAACCGGTACGATCGATTTTGATGACGTGCTGGACATTCAGGAAATACAGTTACAAATACAAATGAGTCTTATAGAAGCCGTGAGCAGCTGGTATAAAAAGGATGTAATCGTGAAATATCTCACTACTAACAATTAAGCTGATGAAAAAAATACTGATATATATAGGAATCCTGGTCTTCGGACTAATCCTTGGCTATTTGTTCTTCGGAAGTAATTCTGGAGAAGCTTCAGGCGATCATGACCATGAAACTTCTGATACGGAGTCTATGTGGACCTGCTCTATGCACCCACAGATTATGCAACCTGAACCCGGAGATTGTCCTATTTGCGGGATGGACCTTATTCCCGCTGAAAATTCTTCGGAAGGTCTGGCAGCAAATCAATTTAGTCTCACAGATAACGCGATGAAATTGGCGAATATTCAAACGACTATTGTAGGCAAGGAAAGCGGGTTGGAAGGCAAGATTTCTCTTTCTGGTAAGATCGAGATTAATGAAGATAAGAAAGCGGTAATGCCTGCCCATTTTAATGGCAGAATAGAAAAGCTCTACGTAAATACAGTAGGAGACAGGGTAAATCGTGGGCAAATTGTTGCCAGTGTCTATTCTCCTGAACTTGTGGTAGCCCAGCAGGAATTAATTACAGCTGCGAAATTAAAAAACTCCCAGCCTCAGCTATATAATGCGGTACGTAAGAAATTTAATAACTGGATGATAAGCGATGCGATGCTGGATGAGATCGTGGAAACCGGGAATGTAAGAACCAACTGGCCTGTACATTCGAATGTTACCGGAACCATTACCGAGATCATGGTCGAGGAAGGCTCGCATATTGAGGATGCGATGCCGATATTAAAGGTTTCTAACCTTGGCACTGTCTGGGCGGTTTTTGATGCCTACGAATCCCAGATTAGTAACCTGGAAGAAGGACAAACTTTGGATATTACAGTGAATGCCTTGCAAAATGAAAAACTAAGCGGTAAAATATCTTTTATCGATCCTATTCTGGACACAGATTCCAGAACGGTTGAAGTCCGGGTGATTTTGAACAATGAATCAAATAAACTCAAACCAGGCATGTTTGTGGAAGCTGAAGTTGAAATGGAGCAGGCTGCAAACACCGAAACTCTTGAAGTGCCTAAAACAGCTGTAATGTGGACTGGAAAACGCTCACTGGTATATGTAAAAACTTCTTCTACCGAGCCGGTTTTCGAAATGCGGGAAGTTGTTCTAGGGAATTCTTCTGGAGCAACTTACCAGGTGCTAAGCGGACTCGAAAGTGGAACTGAGATCGTGACCAATGGAACATTTACCGTAGATGCTGCAGCTCAGCTTCAGGGAAAGAATAGTATGATGAACGGTGGATCCAAAGCGAATTCTGTTACTGGAATGAAAATAAAACTTTCAGCTAAGTTTGAATCTCAATTTGAGAAAAGCCTTGATACCTATTTTGAAATGAAAAATGCGCTGGTAGCTTCAGATGAAAAGAAAGCTGCCTCGCTAGCTTCAGAATTGAGAGAAGAACTTGAGAATATAGAATCAGGAACTTCAGATAAAATGCTCGCTGCGCATTTAGAAAAAATACTTGAACTGCTATCGGCAATTTCAAAAAGTACAGACCTGGAAATTCAGCGGGATCATTTCAGAATTCTTTCGGCACAGATCATTGGGATCACGAGGAATATGAAAAATATCGAAAATGAACTATATATTCAACACTGTCCTATGGTTCACTCTAACCAGGGTGCTGACTGGCTAAGCCGGGAAAATGTTGTGAGAAACCCTTATTACGGGGATGCAATGTTAAGCTGTGGAGAGGTAACCGAAATATTAAAATAAACCATCAAAAACCAACAATTATGAATGACAAATCAACATCTAATCACGAAATGAAAGGAGGCAATTACGGTAGATTCTTTGGAATGCTTGGACTATCCTTTATAGCCATGTATATCACCATGTACCTGAATACCTATGAAATTGACCACGTATATTTCAGTCTAACTAGATTTTATATGACCTGCCTGGGAATTTCAGCAATGGCAGTGATCATGCTGTCTATGATGCTAAAAATGTATAAAAACCGGAAAAAGAATATTGCAATTTATGCGGGAAGTCTTGTTTTATTTTTAGGTGCGCTTGGTTTTGTTCGAGCCCAAAGTCCGGTAGTTGGGGATGTGTTGTATATGAAAGCGATGATCCCGCATCATTCGATCGCGATCTTAACTAGTAAAAGGGCCGATATTGATGACCCGGAAGTGAGAAAACTGGCTGATGACATCATCAAGGCACAGGTGAAAGAGATTGCCGAAATGAAAAAAATGATCGAAAGACTGGAAAACAAGTAAAACGAAACGCAATTGTATTTTGTGGATTCGATTCTATAAATTTAAATTTTAAAAAAAATCGGAAATGAAAAAGAGATTAAGAAGTTTACTAATGTTGAGCCTGGTAGCCGGAAGTTTGGCATTTCAATCCTGTGGAGAAACTAAGAAGGAACAGGAAGAAACCACTGTAGAAGAACAGCAGGAAATCAATAACACTCCAGAAGAAATAACTGAAGCGGAGTTTAATAATGCTACTATAGATGAAGCTTTTAAGAAGTATATTTTAGTCAAAGATGCCCTCGTACAAACAGATGCTGAAGCTACCGCGGAAGCTGCAAAAGAGCTGGAAGCTACTTTAGCCGAAGAAAATTCTGAGATTGCGAAGATCGCAGCAAGACTTTCTGAAGAGCAGGACGTCAATGTACAAAGAGAGATCTTTTCAGAATTAACAGCAGCGATAGATCCGGTATTGAAAGGTGCTATTTCTTCAGGGAAGATCTATAAGCAATACTGCCCGATGGCTTTTGAAGGAAAAGGAGACTACTGGTATGCAACTTCAGAAGAGATCAGGAATCCATATTACGGTGATAAGATGCTAAAATGTGGAAGAGTAGATGAAACTATTCAGTAGAACTGAGAGAATCCCGGTAATTCCAGTTACCGGGATCTTTTCAACTTAAAGAAAAACCCTTGCAAGATCTTAGAATCCATATTAAAAATGTAGTATGCCAGCGATGCATTATGACCGTGAGCGAGATACTTGAGAGACTCGATATTCCTTTCGATGAGGTTCTGCTTGGAGAAGTTATTCTGAAAATGCCCGTGGAAATTGATAAACTTAAAATGCTGGAAGAAGAGTTTGAAAAAGTTGGTTTTGAAATTATCACGGATCGGGATCAAAGACTGGTGAACAGTATCAAATCTCTGATCATTGAAGAGGTTTATTCGGATAAATTATCCAATACGAAGCTATCGACTTTACTGGCTTCTAAACTCAATTTTGATTATAGTCATATTACCCATCAATTCTCAGAAAGTGAGGGACAGAGTATCCAGAAATACTACAACGCCGTGCGTATAGAACGAGCCAAGGAACTACTCGATTATGATGAGCTTGGAATTGCAGAGATTGCAGATCTCCTAGGTTATTCCACTCCGGCTTATCTATCTACTTCATTCAAAAACGCAACTGGTCTTACTCCTTCTGAATATCGCCAACTGGAAGGGAAGAACAGGAAGAACCTGGATTCGGTTTAGCATTGTATTCGAAATTTTAATATTTCTATAGTGTACTGGTTATTAAGATTTGTTTCATTTCCCATCCAACCAATAAATTATTATAGAAACCTTCGTCATCATAAGCGTTCTGCTTTGTGACTTTATCGCCATAGATATTTTACAAACTACACTTTCTATGCAGGGTAGAGGCTGGATCAACAGCAAGGCTTAGCATTTATTTTAGAAAGTATTTTGTTTAATATCAGTGAGGTACGGTAGATCATTGTTCCTAAGTCACACGGAAAATTTATTGCTTACATGCATAGTTTTTTCATGGGTTATTAGACTTTAGGCGAGTTTGACTTTGAGATTTTACTGAATTCCAGGGGCCACTGTGGAAAGCACAACTAAAATCCCTGCAGATTTTTAAAAGTTTCTCTTGCTCATCGGTTAGAGTTGGGAAAATGTAGATCCTAAAAGTTCTTAATCTATGGCTACGGAAGTTAAAAAGCTGTAAAACTGAAAGAACTTAGCAAAATTTTAAAAGTCATCATGGTACTTCCTTGTTAAATTGAGTTTCAACCTTAAAAATCAATTGATTATGAGAAATGAGAAACTTATTAGCGCACTTGGAAATTGTATCAACCACTGTAACTATTGTGCAGATGCCTGCCTGGATGAGGACAATGTAAAAATGATGAAGGATTGTATCAGGACAGATCGAGTTTGTGCAGAGGTGTGTTCTACATTAAACCAGGTACTTGCGACCAATTACCAGGATGTACAGGGATTAGTAGATTATTGTAAGAAAGTTTGCCAGGCTTGTGCAGATGAGTGCGGAAAACACGAACACAAGCATTGTCAGGATTGTGCGAAAGCATGCCGCGAATGCGTAGAAGCCTGTGAAGCTTACGCAGCATAAATTTTAAAGCTCTGTTTAACGCAGAGCTTTTTTTAATTTCTGAAAGTTATTCGCATAGGATTAAAATTTACTTGTGACAACTAGCCTTATTTTTGCAAATTAATGATGCCTTATGAAAAGAACTTATAGAATTACGGGGATGAGCTGTAATGGTTGTCGCCAACATGTGGAAGAAACCCTGGCAGGGATCGAAGCTGTGGATCATGTGGAAGTGAATTTACAGAATGAAACTGCGATGATAACGGCAGAACAGGATTTGAAGATTTCGGTGCTGAGAAATAAACTGGAGTCCGAAGGCGGAAATTATGGTATCGAGGAATTCCAAACGAATGATGATGGAAAGATCGTTGAAAAGTATGATGTTCATGGAATGACCTGTAATGGTTGTAAGATGCACATTCAAAAAGCACTTGGGAACCTTGATAAAATCAATTCTGCGGAAGTGGATCTTCATAATGAAGAAGCAATTCTTGAAATGAAGGAACCAGTTTCCCTGAAGGAATTACAAAAAGTAATGGAAGAAGCAGGTGGGAATTATACGATCCATATGCCTGGTACGGAAAAATCAGTTGAAAATTTAGAAGTTAAAAAATCTGCTGAAAACGGTAAGGGTGTCTGGTATTGTCCTATGCATTGTGAAGGTGATAAAACCTACGAAAAACCTGGCGATTGTCCGGTTTGTGGGATGGACCTGGTTGAGGAGGTCAATACCAATCAAAAGTCGGTTGAATTTACTTGCCCTATGCATCCCGAAGTAAGCAAGGATGAACCCGGAGATTGTCCAATTTGCGGGATGGATCTTGTGCCAAAGCAACCGGAACCTTCAGCCGAAGAAAAAGGTTATAGAAAACTACTACGCAAATTCTGGATCGCCATAGGATTTACGCTTCCGATATTCATTATTGCCATGTCAGACATGGTTCCGAATAACAACTTACAAACCTGGTTTGATGCGCAAACCTGGAACTGGATACAGTTTGGATTGTCACTTCCGGTAGTATTTTACGCGTGCTGGATGTTTTTTCAGCGTGCATGGAGGTCTATCATCACGTGGAACCTCAATATGTTTACACTCATTGGAATTGGAGCAGGAGTAGCCTGGATCTTTAGCGTTTTTGGAATGTTGATGCCAGATTTCTTTCCGGCGCAATTCAGAACAGAATCGGGTACGGTACATGTCTATTTTGAAGCCGCCACCGTCATCCTTACTTTGGTATTAATGGGACAGGTGCTGGAAGCCAGGGCACATAGCAAAACCAATTCGGCTATTAAGGAATTATTGAAGCTGCAACCAAATACTGCGCTTAGAATCAAGGACGGTAAAGAAGAGAAAATTTCCACCAGCAAGATTGTGAAAGGTGATCTTTTAAAGATCAAGCCAGGAGACAAGATTCCTGTAGATGGTAAGATTTCAGAAGGAGAAAGCAGTATAGATGAGTCGATGATCTCCGGTGAACCTGTGCCGGTAGATAAAGTGAAGGGAGATGAAGTTCGTTCTGGAACGATCAATGGAAATCAATCTTTCATCATGCAAGCTGAAAAAGTAGGGGATGATACTTTGCTTGCCCAGATCATCAAAATGGTGAATGAAGCCAGTAGATCCCAGGCGCCAATTCAGAAATTAGCAGATAAGATTTCAGGATATTTTGTGCCAGTAGTGGTCATTATTTCGGTAATCACATTTATAGTCTGGTCAATATTTGGACCAGAACCTCAACTGGTTTATGCGCTCGTTAATGCAATCGCTGTATTGATCATAGCCTGTCCATGCGCACTTGGTCTGGCAACTCCAATGTCTGTAATGGTTGGAATTGGTCGTGGTGCCGGTAATGGAATATTAATAAAAAATGCAAAATCTCTGGAACGGCTAAACAAAGTCGATACGCTCATAATCGATAAGACCGGGACACTAACAGAAGGTAAGCCAAGCGTAGATAAAGTAGTTTCTGTTTCTTCGGAATATACTTCAGGAAAGTTAACAGCAATTATTGCCAGTCTGAACACGAACAGTGAACATCCTTTAGCACAAGCAACTGTAGATTATGCGGAAAAGCACGAAATAGAACTTTTAGAAACTTCAGATTTTAAGTCGGATACAGGTAAGGGAGTTACGGGAATATTAGAGCAAAGCAAAGTTTTAATAGGCAACAAAGCTTTGATGGATTCCAACAATATTGAAATTTCCACAGATCATGCTGCCAGTGTTTCCGAAGAACAACAAAGAGGGAATACAGTAAGTTATGTAGCTATAGATAGCGCGGCGAAAGGCTATGTAGTACTGACCGATAAGATCAAGGAAGGAACAAAGAAAGTGATCTCAGATCTGCAAGAACATGGCATCGATGTGATCATGATTTCAGGCGATCATGAGAATACCGCGGCTGCAGTAGCCAACGAGATTGGTATTAAAAATTATAAAGCTGGAATGTTACCTCAAAATAAACTGGAAGAGGTTGAAAAGCTGCAGAAAAGTGGGAAAATCGTTGCAGTGGCAGGTGATGGGATCAATGATGCACCGGCACTTGCGAAAGCAGATGTGGGAATTGCCATGGGAACCGGAACAGATGTAGCTATAGAAAGCGCTGCTCTTACGCTGGTTAATGGTGATCTAAGAAGTATAAGAAAGGCGATTTTACTTAGCCAGAAAGTGATGAGGAACATCAAGGAAAATCTCTTTTTCGCACTTATTTACAATACAGTAGGTGTCCCTATCGCGGCTGGTGTACTTTATCCATTCTTCGGAATTTTACTTTCACCAATGATTGCTGCTCTTGCGATGAGCTTTAGTAGTTTTTCAGTAATTGCGAATGCGCTGAGGTTGAAAACTGCAGATCTTAAGGACTAAAAACAAAAACGGGATCTATTCAGATCCCGTTTTTTCAACTAACTAACACTTAACTTAACACCTAAATTTTTAGTTTCGAATTGTACCGTTGCCAGATCTTCTACCTTTACGTCTTTTTTCCTGTAATTGTTCCCATTTCTGGAATTGATCTGCAGTAAGAATCTTCTGAAGATCTGCTTTCATCTCTTCAGAGTCAGCTTTGCGCTTCTCACGCATTTCTTCACGCTTCTCTTTCATCGCGTCACGCTTTTCCATCATTTCAGCACGTTTCTCAGCATTTTCTTCACGACCTTCTTCCCTCGCGTCCATTTTGGTCATATAAAGCGCTTTAAGCTTCATTTCCTGATCTTCATTAAGATCTAGCTGCATAGCCAGTCTTTTCGCACTCAGCGTCGCCATTTCTTCACTACTTAGATCCTTACGGCCTTCTCCTCTTTCCTGCGCGAAAGTACTTAAGCCAAGCGCAAGAAATAATACGGTGATCATCTTTTTCATCTTCAAAATTTTAAGTTATACAAATAAGACTCTCTTATTTATAAAAGGTTTAAATAAAAAAAGGCAGGATCCAAAAATCCTGCCTTTCCTATATCATTTGAATAAAAATTTATTTCATCGGATTAAGGATGAGGTCAATTCTTTTCAATAGATCCTGCTTGTGATAGCGCGTTAGTGTATCTCCAGAATTTGCTGTATTTCTAAGCTGTCTCTGTAGCGTAGTAAGTTCACCACGAACAACTGGTCGAATGTCACTTTGAGCAACATTTACATTACTTCTGGTAACCCAGCTTCTGTAACGTGCAGGAATCTCATCCTGCTCTTCAGTCATTAATTCACCCATCTTTTCAACGTAAGCACGTTGCAGGTTTCTACGGTAACGATCTATAGATCTTCCATTGTAAACCTCACTCCATAGTCCTTTTCTAAGATCGGTCATCATATCCAGTAAAGAATAAGCATCTTTTCCATTGATCTCCTCGTTTTCCATTAATCTCGCCATTCTTCCGAAGTCAAGAAGGTTATTCAGAGTTCTTTGCTGCATTCCACGAATTCTTTCAATGTTACCGTCAAATTCGATCTTATTGAAAATATCCTGGTTGATCATCCATTCCGGAGTCGTGAATAATTGCTCCTGAAGGAATTCCATAGCTCTTTCCTGCTTTTCAGCATCTACATGAGTATAAACTGCACCTTCCTGATCGTAAGTCTTGTAATATTCATACACACCACCAATATTTGCGGTCACGTGACCCATATAACGATTGTACTGTGAAAGTACCTGCCCATAAAGATCATCAAGATCATCGTAATCCTTACCATCTTCAGCAGTCCACTCGATCAATTTAGGAACGATCCTCTTCAGGTTTTTGATTCCGTATTCGCTGGCAAGCATTGCGTCATCACCAAGATCTTCAGTTTGAGAACTTGGATCTATCACGCCACTTTGCTGTCTTCCGAAGCGATATTTAGCATCTCCTGCATGTTTCAGGATCCACTGGTCAAGAATTTCTTTTTCTTCTTTTCCTTCTTTGTCAAGAATAGGTCTGTAACCCCATTCGATCGCATACTTATCATATGGCCCGATCTCTGGCATCAAAGCTACATCACCATCTTCTGGCTGCGCTATATAGTTGAAACGGGCATAATCCATAATAGATGGAGCTGTTCCAAATTCTTTCGTGAATTCTGGATCTCTAAGGTCTTCCACAGCGTAAGCAACACTACTTCCCATGTTATGAGGTAAACCTAAAGTATGTCCCACTTCGTGAGAGGAAACAAAACGAATAAGTCTTCCCATCACTTCATCCTTAAAGGCAACTCCCTGCGCATCTTCATTGATGGCAGCGGTTTGTACGAAGAACCAGTTTCTAAGAAGAGTCATTACGTTGTGATACCAGTTGATATCGGACTCAAGAATTTCTCCTGAACGTGGATCACTTACGTGAGGTCCGTTTGCGTTTGGAATTGGAGAAGCAAGGTATCTTACTGTAGAATATCTTACATCTTCAGGACTCCAGTCCGGATCTTCTTCTACTGTTGGAGCATCCTTGGCAATAATAGCCTTTTTAAAACCTGCTGCTTCAAAAGCAACCTGCCAGTCTTCGATTCCCTGCTTAATAAATGGAACCCATTGCTCTGGAGTTGCGCGGTCGATATAGTATACGATCTGTTCTTTTGGTTCAACCAGTTCCCCATTTTTAAACTTCTCGATATCCTCGTCCTTCACTTCAAGTCTCCAGCGATCAAGATATTCTACCGTCTCACTTTTTTGAGCTGCAAGACCATAATCTGTTTGCTCTGTAGTGAACCATCCAACACGCTCATCAAAATATCTTCTTTCCATAGGAACTTCTGGAAGTAAGATCATCGAGTTACTGAATTCTAAAGAAATAGAACCGAGACTCTCATTAGATGGTGGATCACCAGCATTATAAGTCTTTACGTGTCTAATTTCTATGTTTTCTGGATAAGATCTAATTGTATCGATATAAGATCTATTATCATCTAATCTGGAAACTTTGTACTGTTTCCTGGTTCTGTCTGGCAATCCAAGCGCCTGGACATCCTTTGTATAAAGATCTGTAACATCGATGACAGTGGACTTAGAGATACTGTCTTTTCCTACAGTCTTGATATCAAAAGATTCAACGATAGGCTCAAAGTTAGAGTTTACTACCGCCTCGTGTACTGGAAGAGAATCTGCAGCATAGATATCATAAGATACTACTCTTAGTAGTACCTTATTACCTTTTTTCTGCCATCTGTGAACCTGAGTATTTTGTTTTCCACCACCAAAACCAATTCCATTTGCAGTCTTAGCGATTCTTGTAACGGTAAGCATTTCGCGGTTAAAAAGGCTGTCTGGAATTTCGTAGAAGTACTTTTCATCAACCTTATGAACGGTGAACAGACCTTCGTCTGATTTCGCATCCTTGGTGATCACCTTTGCGTAAGGCTTCATTCCATCTTTATCCTTCTTGGATTCTTCAGATGAAGCAGTTTTAGCATCCTTATTATCCTGTTTCTGAAAAACAGCACAACTGGAAACCGATAACGAAAGGGCGATAAGCATAAGCTTAAAGCTCTGATTCTTAATCATAAATAGTTTGTTTTTAGTTAATAAGTTGAGCAGAAAGTAAAGATCTCATATTCGTGAATAGGGTAAACCTTTAGCCTTCCGCAGTTTTAGGACTAGCAAATTCCTGAAAGGTTTAAAATTAAGTTAAAAGAATTTATAGTACTGAAGGAATCAAATTTAATAGCTGTTTTGCTATATTTAATTGATTTTAGAACTAAAGCAACTCAAATTATGGAAGAAATAGTAAAAATGGTCTCAGAAAAAGCCGGAATCTCTGAATCTCAGGCAAAAATAGCTGTACAGGTGGTTTCTGGAATTTTAAAGGACAGAATGCCTGAAACTATGTCGAAACATCTTGATTCTTACCTAAAAGGTGATGGAGAAGCTGGGAATATTAGCGATATGGCTGGGAAGCTTGGAGGAATGTTCGGAAAATAGGAACTTCTGGAGTATCCAATAACAAAAAAAAGAGGCTGAAAAGCCTCTTTTTTTTAAAAATAATTTTCAGAATCTAAGCAATCTTGATGCTAAGAACTTCACCTTCTTTATACACTTCGATCATTTTGTGCTTCCGAAGAGATTTTAAGGCTTTATCCCATTTCTTATTGCTCAATCCACTTCTCTCTTTCACTAAATTCATATCATGAACCTGGTCATCTTTCAATAAGGTATAAACCGACTTTTCTTCTTCTGAAAGTTCGACCTGTTTCTTTTCAGGTTTCATTTGAGGGAAAAACAATACTTCCTGTATCGACTGGTTGTTGGTTAAGAACATGATCAACCGGTCCATCCCGATTCCAAGTCCCGATGTTGGAGGCATTCCGTATTCCAGTGCGCGAAGAAAATCATTATCGATAAACATCGCCTCATCATCTCCTTTTTCTGATAGTTTCAATTGCTCTTCAAAGCGTTCTCTCTGGTCGATAGGATCGTTTAACTCGGAGTATGCATTTGCGATCTCCTTACCACAAACCATCAATTCAAAACGTTCTGTAAGCTCAGGGTTATCGCGATGAGTCTTACAAAGTGGACTCATCTCCTTAGGATAATCTGTGATGAAAGTTGGCTGTATAAAGTTTCCTTCACACTTTTCTCCAAAGATCTCATCGATCAGTTTTCCTTTACCCATCGTTTCGTCTACATCGATGCCCATTTTAGTGGCTGCCTCATATAGCTCTTTTTCAGATTTCTCGGTAATATCAAAATCAGTAAACTGTTTGATAGCATCCGTCATCGTAACCCGTTTGTACGGAGCTTTGAAATCTACGTTATGCTTTCCGAAGGTAGCTTCAGTTTTACCATTCACCGCCATGGCGCAATGCTCGAGCAGGTTTTCGGTAAATTCCATCATCCAATTATAATCCTTATAAGCCACGTAAATTTCCATTGCCGTGAATTCAGGATTGTGAGTTCTATCCATCCCTTCATTTCTGAAGTTTTTAGAAAACTCATATACACCATCAAATCCACCAACAATCAATCTTTTAAGATATAGCTCGTTCGCAATTCTTAAGTATAGTGGTATATCCAAGGCGTTATGATGCGATACAAAAGGTTTTGCAGCTGCTCCACCTGGAATTGGCTGAAGTATTGGCGTTTCAACTTCAAAATATCCTTTGTCATTAAAGAAATTTCGCATTGCATTGAAAAGTTTCGTACGCTTTACAAAAACCTCTTTCACCTTAGGATTTACCGCAAGATCTGCATAACGTTGTCTATAGCGGTGTTCAGGATCTGTAAAACCATCGTAGGTATTCCCGTCCTTATCTGTTTTTGGAAGTGGAAGTGGTCGCAATGACTTACTCAACAGGTGAAAATCTTTCACCATAACGGTCATTTCTCCTACCTGAGTTTTGAATAACTCTCCCTCAATTCCTATAAAATCGCCAATATCAAGCCATTTTTTATAGAAATCATTGTATTTCGCTTTATCATCACCAGTACAAATTTCGTCACGGTTAAAATACACCTGTATCTTACCATTGGAATCCTGAAGTTCAGCAAAAGATGCTTTCCCCTGGATCCTTCTTGACATAAGTCTTCCGGCGATCACCACCTTTTTACCTTCAGCAAATTCTTCCTTGATCTTTGTGGTAGTATGATCTACCGGGAAAAGATCGGCTGGATATGGATTAATTCCGGCTTTGCGTATCGCCGATAATTTCTCACGTCTAATTTGTTCCTGTTCTGATAACTGCTGCATATAATTTTTTTTATGCATTCAACAAAAATGCGGATGCAAATATAGTGACTATCAGCCTGCCATACAATGCAATTAAAAGCCGAAATAATAATTCTATCTTTGCCTCTATAATTAGTGAAAATGAGTATTTGGAGAGTAATTCTATCAGTATTATTTCCCCCGCTGGCAGTTTATGATCGCGGTTGTGGTTCAATTTTAATCGTACTAATACTTACGCTGCTGGGATGGGTTCCCGGAGTAATTGCAGCGCTCATTATATTAAATAATCCCAAGTCTTAAAATATGAATAAGGAAGTTGAAGTTAGAAACCTGGGCAGCAAGGATTATAAGGAAACCTGGGATTACCAGGAGCAACTGTTTAAGGATACTCTGGATCAAAAGATCAGGAACAGAAGGCAGAATGAAAATATCGCTACCCGAAATTATTTGCTGTTGGTGGAGCATCCTCATGTTTATACATTAGGAAAAAGCGGAGATCATACCAATCTACTTTTGACTGAAGAGCAATTGGAGAAAAAGAATGCCAGTTTTTACAAGATCAATAGAGGAGGGGATATAACCTATCATGGGCCGGGACAGATAGTTGGCTACCCCATTCTTGACCTCGATAATTTCTTCACTGATATTCATAAATACCTGAGATTACTTGAAGAGATGGTAATCCTCACACTGGCTGAATATGGAATAAAATCTGAAAGAAGCCCTGGAGAAACCGGCGTCTGGCTGGATGTGGGAACTCCATTTGCGAGAAAGATATGTGCTATGGGTGTTAGGGCTAGCAGATGGGTAACCATGCATGGTTTTGCCCTGAACGTGAACGCAGATCTTGGCTATTTTGATCATATTATTCCGTGCGGAATTAAAGATAAAGCCGTTACATCCTTAAATGTAGAGTTAGGTCAGAAAGAAGTTGCTATGGCTGAAGTTCAGCAAAAACTGATGAAACATTTCAGTCAGTTATTCGAAGCTGAGTTGGTTTAAGATTATAGCTTATACAGCAGAATCTCATTATCTCCACCTTTAACGATCATTTCCAGGCGTTTATCCAGATCTGCGTTTGCAAGATCAACTTCAGAAGTTCCATATACTGGAAAGCCTGGAAGTAATTCAGCATTATCATTAAATACATAGACCTTCTTGGCCTGGGTGTCGGTAATACTTACATAAGTTTTGCGTCCGATTTGAAATAGCTGCGGATTGGTATACAATCCAAAATCAAGACTTACGCTGGCATTATTGATCATCAGTTCGTTTTCATTCAGGTAGACCAGATGGTTTTCAGTTGCCACCAAACGATTGTTTTCTGCAAGGTCAAGGTTTTTCAAATCAACTTTTCCATTTTGATCCACCTTTATCAGGTTACCTTCAGGTTGAGTAGTGATAAAATCAGATTTATAGCCATACCATTCATTTTCAGAGGTGTTAAAATTATTCGAGGTAGGAACACGAATGCTACCCTGCCGACTCAGGATTTGTAGTCTACCCGATTCTTCCTGAATCAGGATATAATCTTTGTTTCCAAGGCGAATATGCTTCGGAGCTTTGGTTATGGTGCTTTTTGTTCCGTCGAAATCAAAACCTTTAATACTATTACCTTTTGGTCCAAGGATGTAGACTTTATTATTCTGGGTGAGCACAAACCTGTATTTCCTGTTGTTATCGTAATCAAATACTGCCAGTGGCTGCGTTAGCGGATCATTAAACTTTTTAGGAAACGGTTGTACATCGCGGCCTTTTCGATCCAACACTTCAAGTTGAAAGCCGGTGGAAAAAGCAAGTTGTTTATTGCCATTTTTAAAAAGATCAATTTCGTGCACTTTTCCTGAAATTTGACTATCCAGTTGTTTGGACCAGAACATGCTGCCTTTGTTGGAATACAGGCTGAGTTGATTTCCCGTATCCTCCACAAGAATATCCATCTGGTCTGTTTCATGATTCCGGAAGAATTGAAGAATTCCTACTATAGGTTGGCTGGTGGTAATTGTAGCGATCTGTTCAGCGCCTTTGGAAAGTCTGTCGGCCTCCGTTGGTTCTGCGATAATACCGTGTAGATGATCATATTTTTCTTCTGAAATCACCTGAAATGCAGCCAGGCTACCTTTTTTGAAGTCGGATTCATTAGCGATCCCCAATTCCTTCGCTGCGGAAATATTTGTTATCGCAAGCATGCTTGATTCAGATGACAGCGAATTCATCATTCTAACGTATTGAGGATTTTCTGATAGCGTCTTGCTATTTTGAAAATTGACGATTGACTCTTTGAGAACGGAGATTTCTTCAGAGGCAATTATAAAATGATCAATGAATATAAAGTGTCCTGAACTTAGATTAACTTCAGAATTTAGCAACAATTCTGGCACAGCAAAACTTCCCTTAAAAATATCTATTTCCCGGAATCGTTCACTAAGCTCATAATCGTGGAACAGTAGGTTTTTAACTAGTTCGGTATCAATTGCATTCCAAATACGGACATTTCCGGTTTTAAGCTTGATGCTTGAAATATCACTTACTTTATCCAGAAAGTCCAGATTAGCGGTTGTATCCTTGCTTTGAAGTTTAAGCCCTGAACTCATAGAAACTATAGAAATAAAGTCTTCCGGGCAAAATCTGGCCACTTCATGTTTAAAGTCGGTTACAGGGGCAAAGTTTTTAGAGGCTTCGGAATTAGTATGTATTGAAATTCCGTTGTATACAAGTTCAGATTCATTCGCATGCAGATCCAGTACATTCCAGTTTCCTTTTTTCTTCGGAAGATCTATCTCGGAGAACATTTCAGAAAAGAACATTACATTCGTATTATCTGAATAGATCAAAGAGGTCTTTTTTGGATCTGAAGCATCCAATGCTTTCTGGAATTCCTGCGAATTAGATTTCTTACTGCGCTTAGCCTGAACGATCGCATGTTTACTTTTACTGAAGATGCTGAAATTGGCAATTTCACGGTGATAAAATTCAGAATTTTCCAGTTTCACCTTCTTATATTGAATATCTTCTTCATTGAAAGTTTCCACCTGTTTGTTTTGAATACTATCCAGCATCAGGGAAGTGGAATCTTTCTGAATAATCAAAACTATATGTTTAGATCCTATACTGTCAACATGTATATAAAGAATGGTTTCTCTTTCAGAATTAATATACCTTAAAAGCTCTCTGGGTTGATTCATCAAATCCTTCAGGTCTCCACTTTTCAAAGTAGTTTCATGTTCCATCAGATCTTTTTCAAGTTGTTCGCTGGAAGGAGAAACGAAGATCACTTCCGCAGAATCAGGTATAAGATCTGTGTTAATCAGATTACTATCAGAATCTTCTGCACAGGAAATAAGGAGCAGGCAGAAAATAAGACTTAGAAACTTGTTCATATATAATAGGTAGGCTTACAAAAATATAAACTTAGAATTCAATCTTCAATTGATCGGGGAGGAGTTTAAAACTTTTCCGGTGATATTTGGTAATACCATACTTTTCGATAGCTGCACGATGTTCCCTGGTAGGGTACCCCTTATTCTTTTTCCAATTGTACATAGGGAATTCTTCATGGATCTTTTCCATATACTCATCGCGGTGGGTTTTTGCCAGAACAGAAGCCGCTGCAATGCTAAGAAACTTACCATCACCTTTTATAATGCACTCGTGTGGTATGGAGTCCAGGGGTTTAAATCTGTTTCCATCAACAATAATACAATCTGGTTTGGTCTTCAATTTTATGATAGACCTCTGCATCGCCGTAATTGATGCGTTCAAAATATTTACTTCATCGATTTCTTCCATAAAAACATGGGTCACTGCAAAATCGAAGGAATTTTCATGAATTAGATTTCTTAAAAGGTTCCTATTTTTTAGACTCAGGACCTTGGAATCATTCAAAAGCTTGTTTTTAAAGTTCTTAGGTAAAATGATGGCAGCAGCAGTGACAGGCCCTGCGAGGCAGCCCCGTCCGGCTTCATCGGTTCCCGCCACAAGTTTTGATTTATCATAAGATTTTAGCATATGCATTTAAGAATGTAATCTTTTAACAAATTTACGGCTTCAGCATGCAGTGAAATTCCACGTTTTCACTGAGCCTGTTAAAATTTTAATAAGTTAAAGTGTAAGTTTTTTTGGTATGTTAAGGATTTATTAGCATTTTTGACGCAGGCTAATTCAAATTTAACGAAATAATGAAAAAAAGATTACATGGATTTCTAACGCTGTTACTGGTGTTAGTCGTGCAAATTGGTTTTGCACAGGACAAAACAGTTTCTGGAACTGTTTACGATGATGATGGTTTGCCATTACCGGGAACAACAGTAGTTGTTGAGGGTACCTCTGTAGGGACTCAAACCGATTTTGATGGTAAATACTCAATAATTGCAGCCGAAGGTTCAACCTTGAACTTTAGCTTTCTAGGTTATACTGCGCAATCTGTGCCAGTTGGGGCTCAAAATGTGATCAATGTATCGATGAGCGTAGATCAGGGAGCATTAGGCGAAGTTGTGGTATTAGGTTACAGAACCTCTACTAAAGAGAAGTCTTCAGTTTCTTCTGTTACCGTAACTGCTAAAAGTATTGAAAACAGGCCTAACGCTAGTTTCGTGCAAACACTATCTGGTCAGGTAGCCGGTTTAAATATTACCACTAATTCAGGTCAGCCTGGAGCAAGTTCTGTGGTGAACTTACGTGGTGTAAATTCTATCAACGGTAATACATCACCTTTATTTATTATTGATGGTGCTCCTGTAGATGGGGATAACTTCCGTAGTTTGAACCCACAGGATATCGCTTCCGTCTCAGTATTAAAGGATGCCGGTGCAACTGCTATCTACGGTAACAGAGGTGCGAACGGTGTTGTAATTGTTGAAACTAGAAGAGGTGGTTATAATTCTCCTTTAAAAATTAATTACACTGGTATTCTTGGTGTAAGTACACTACAGGATAATGATTATGATCTATTAAGTTCTCCAGAGCAATTAAGGCTAGAGAGAACTTATGGGAATGGTTTGGGTACTACTTTAACAGATCAAGAAATTGCTGCTACCGAGACTACAGATTGGGCGGGTTATTTCTTTAGAGATGCACTTACTAAAAACCATACTTTGAACTTTTCTAGCGGTGGTGCAAAAACTACTCAATTTACCTCTCTTGGATATTCTGATGTTGAAGGTATTTTGGGAGGATCAAATCTTCAGAGGTTCAATGTTCGCTCTAACGTTGCAGGACGTAGTGAAAATGATAAATTCAATTATGGTCTTAATTTAACTGCGAACTATTCGCAGAATAATGAGCCAAATGCAATTGGTGGAAGTGGAATCAACCAGAACTATGTTCTTGGTGCGTATCAGGCCGCTCCTTATATTTCTCCTAATGATTATACTAATGGAGCAGCATTACTTTCCCCTCTAAGTTTTACTAACACTCCTTTATTCCTAATTGATAAGTTAAAAACTTTTACAAGACTGGAAGAAGAAGTGAAACTTGTAGGTAGTTTTAATGCTTCTTATGAGATTTTCGATGATCTTACTGCAGGAATCGTTGCAAGTGCAGATTATAATAGTGAATTTTTCACTAGCGCAACTGCTCCTGATTCTTTCAATGGTTTGTTATTTGGTGGTGGTGCGAACCCAACTGCTGGAGATCAATCTCAACAGAGCAGAAGAGTGTTTACCTTTAATAATGTGACATCATTAAATTATACTAAAGATATTGGAGATCATACTTTTGGTATTGGAGCATATTTAGAGTATTTCAAAGCTCATTTAAGAACATTTGGATATACTGCAGAGGGACTTGATCCTAAAACTTTCTCTCCTGGAGATGGTTCTGGTTTTGTAGATGATAACTCTGACAATGATTTCTTTGTAGATCAAGCTAATGCGAATATCTTAAATGCAGGACTGTTCTCATATTTTGGAACACTTGATTGGGATTATGATGGAAGATATGGTTTATCTGGTTCTATAAGACGCGATGCATCTTATAGATTTGCTGAAAGTAACCGTTATGCAACATTTTGGTCCGTTGCAGGTAGATGGAATATTCATAATGAGGCATTCATGAATGGCTCAGTGTTTGACGCATTGAAACTAAGAGGTTCTTACGGTACTGCGGGTAACCAGAGAATTACTGGTACAACCTATTTTTCTGGTCCAGATTTGACAAAGAACTTTTTTGCAACAGGATCAGGTTATGGTGGTCAGAACTCTATTTTCCTAAGTCAAATTGCTAACACTACTCTTAAATGGGAGACAGTAACTTCCGGTAACCTTGGTTTAGATTTTGAATTATTTAGTTCTAGATTGAGAGGGTCAGTAGATGCATATTATAAGGAAACTACAGATCTTTTCCAGAGTACTCCAGTTTCAGCTATTAACGCTATTACTAGCATTAACGCCAACGTTGGTAGTCTGTCTAATAAGGGTCTGGATCTTACTTTGAATTACGATATATTCCGCAGTTTGGAAGAAGGTGGGTTCAATATGAATGTAAGTCTAGTTGGGAATTACAACGAAACTGAAATTTTAGACTTGCCGGCAGATGATGGTATAATCGAGGGTATTGGAAGAGAAGGTGGTAAGCTTTATGAGTACTATACAATTAGATATGCTGGAGTAAATCCTATTAATGGTAACGCATTATTCTATACTGCAGATGGAGAAGTTACTGAAAATCCTAATGCAGATACTGATCGTGTATGGTTGGATAAAAATATATATCCTGATTATAATGGAAGTTTTGGTGTGAATATGGATTATAAAGGATTTTTCGTGCAAACACAATTTAACTACGTTATCGGGGTAGATCGATATGACTTTGATCTTTCAGGATTTCAGGATCCTACCAGTATCGGTCAGTTCCGCTCCTCTAGTGATTTGTTGGATGCGTGGACTCCAGATAATCGTGTGACAAATATACCTAGTTTAAATGCTACTAATATTGGTGTTTATGGTAGTGATAGGTATATAACAGATGCAGATTTTTTAAGAATAAGATTTGCTACTATTGGATATAGCCTTCCAAGAACTTACCTTGATACTATGGGTTTAACTGCATTAAGAGTATTTGTTCAGGGAGAAAATTTAGCGACATTTAGCAAATGGAGAGGATTTGATGCTGAAGCACAAAGTAATACATCAAGAATATATCCTACTCCACGTACCGTGTCATTAGGATTAGAAATTGGATTATAAAATAAAAATATGAAAAGAATAAAAGTTTTATTAGGAGCATTCGTTGGTCTTATACTATTTAGCTGTAGTGACGCGATTGAAATTGATCAGCCTGGTAGGCTGGATGCCGATGCGGCATTTGAAACGGTAGATGATCTGGAATCAGGTTTATTTGGAGTTTACAATAATATTAACTTAGCACCAGAGATTGCCTTTAACGCTATTTTTACAGATGAATTAGCTATAGGTTTCGATAATGGTGGACAGGGTATCCAGGATTATGGTTTTAACCTGAACGCAGGTAGTGCAGCTTCTGCTAATTTCTGGATCAGGAATTATGGCTTAATAAATTCTGCAAATAGATTGATAGATGCAGCTCTAGCTCTTGAGCCAGCTGCCAGTGAGGAATCTAGATATAATGATATACTTGGGCAAGCTTATGCTATCAGAGCATTTGGTCATTTCCAACTACAATCGTACTATACTACAGATTATACTGATGACAGTGCTTTGGGAGTTATCTTAGTAGATTTTGTTCCTACTATTGATCAACAATTACTTAGAAATACCAACGGTGAAGTTTTTGGACTGATTGAATCTGATTTGGATCAGGCTGAAAGTCTACTTAATACTGAAAGTTCAGCTACTTTCATAAGTCAGGATTTCGTTACTGCTATGAGAGCTAGGATGGCTGCATACCGTCAAAATTATGCGGTAGCTGAAGCTAATGCTTCTGAATTGCTTGATAAGTATGGTCTTGCAGATAAAGATGAGTACCAGGGTATTTTCAATGATAGTGACAATGCAGAAATTATTTTCAAGTTAGAAAGAACAATTGGTGATTCTTATGATGTTCAAGGTCCTACAGGAACTGTGGCTACTGCTGGATGGATTGGAGCTAGGTTTGCATTCGTTGGACCGGGATACGATGGTTCGCCGTATTTTGAAGCTGGAAGATCACTTTTTAATTTGGTGGACGAAGAAGACGTTAGATTTGAAGTGCTATTCGATTCTACCTCGGTAATTGATCCAAATTATGCAGCTATGGCTGGTGGACAAACCAACGACGTTCTAGTTGTAAATAAATATGCTGGTTCGGAAGGCCGTCCTTTGATGAACGATCTTAAAGTTTTTAGAAGTTCTGAGATGCTACTTATTCTTGCTGAAGCTTATGCAGCACAAGGTAATTTTAATGGCGATTCAAATTCTACTGCTTCTCTTATTAAAAGATTGAGAGATGCTAGATACGGTACAGATACTATTCTTCCATCATATGATGATATGCAAGGTGCGTTTGCTGATATCCTTGAAGAAAGGCGAGTTGAGTTGGCTTTTGAAGGACATAGATGGAAAGATCTAAAACGTTTGGGTGAAAGAGCAAACAGAGGTGTGTTGAAAGATCCGGTAGATTGCGCATTTAATGGTGCATGTACTTTATCACCAACGGACTATAGATTTACTCTGCCATTACCTATTGTAGAGTTCCAGGCTAATCCAGGATTAAGAGATCAGCAAAACCCAGGTTACTAATTTTAACATATATCAAAATGAAAAAGCTTTTATATAAATTACCTGTCCTATTACTGTTGTTAGCAACAGTAATAGGATGTGAAGAGGATAAAGTGATTTACGACGTGGATAACGGGCAATCTTTTGCTGGTTTTCAAAGTACCGCAAATCCTCTGGTTTTCAACCCTGTAGCTGATACTGAAAACCGTTACACAGTGGCTGTTTCTACAAGATCTTCTATGGATCGACAGGTTGTTGTTTCTGTGGATGAGTCCAGTACGTTAGGTACATCTTTTTATAATATCGATAATACCACGGTTACAATTCCAGCCGGAGAATTTTCAGCCGATGTAATTATCACAACACCAGCTTCAGACGTTTTTCCTGCAAGTGGTAGTGTTTTAAATTTAAACTTAGAGACTGTTGAAGGTTCTGAGCTTAGTACTTTCAACCCGTTAACTCAGGAAATTGGTTTCACAGTAGAATGTCCTACTGTTGACCTTGCTTCCATTCCTGGTACATATGCTTTCACAGTGGATGAATTTGGGTTTGTTTTAAATAGCGAATTTGAAATCGTAGAAGGCCCAGGTGAAAATGAATTTACTATGGTAAATCTTTCTGGTCATCCAAATCCAGATGCTGGTGGAGAAATGAATTACGATGTAGTATTTTCAATCAACCCTAGTACAGGTTCTATAACTGTGCCGAAACAAGAGGCTTGGCATTATGACACGTTTGGAGGTGATCCAGATTATGGTGTCGGAAGTGTAGAAGGTTCTGGAAGAGCTCTTACATGTATAAGTCAAATAACTTTGAATTTGACTCATACCGTTGAGGCAGGTAGCTTTGGCACCTACAGATTACAATTCGTTAAGAATTAAAATTAAATTCTTATATCAAATTTAAAAAAGCCAGGCTTAAATAGCCTGGCTTTTTATTTCAAGAGAGTTAACCTTTTAAGTTAACAATTTCTACGTATGAATTAGTTTTAAGTGATTATAGTATTTATTGCATTTGATCACAATTAGACATATTCAACATTATGGAGTAGTAGAAAGAAATAGATAGACTTAGAAAAAAATTATTTCTCATTGTTGTGCATTTTATTGTAGTAATCTGCTAGCTCAATCAGATCATTTTCATCTTTGAATTTCAACTTCTCATCTTTGATGAAGTTTTTTACTTTCTTGTTATCAAAGAATCGAATAATATCTCTTCTTTTCAAACGAATTTCTTTTGGGTTATCAGAATTCAAAGCTAAGTAGTATCTGACCTCTTCTTCAAATTTTGCTGGCTTGTCTACAGCATAACTATTGATGGCCTCTTCTCCTTCTTCAAAAATCTTAACATCTCTTTTATATACCTTAATATCTTCATTTTCTACCATAGATTGCAAATACCCCATCTTCAGAATTCCACTATCATTGTAGTACTCAATTAAATAATAGTTGTTATTCAGATAATTAATTGAAATTTGAGGATTTTTACTTAAATAGACACTACCATTGGATTGTTTTACTTCAAATGCATCCGTATATGCGTCATATCTTAGTTGAGCTTTAATTTTTTTATTGTTTACAATTAGCTGGCTAGATGTAAAATTTTCATTGATAAATGGAGATCCTTTTACGTTTGCTGGTATTTTATTTTTCCCACTATTACTATTTCTGATATAAGCAGTAGGTAAATCTAAATTCTGGGAATTTACGGAGGTAAATACAGAAAATAAAAATGCAATTAGAAATAACGGTTTAAATCTGATCATTCTGTTTAATTTTGGTTTATATAGGTTTAGTATATTACAAATATAATACCACAGGGGCATTACAGCTAATTTTGTATTCAATAACATTTCATGAAATTATATCCAATTATTATCATACTGTGTTTTTCGATCGGCTCTACTCTATTAGCTCAGAGCTCTAAAAATGTCTTAGCAGAGAATATAGCATCGGAAAAGGATAGTCTTCCTCCGGTAGATCTGTACAAGATCATTTCGGTGAAGAATGACACTACACATCTAGATACCACGCTCACCATATTAAAGGATTACAAGTTCAATTATCTTAGAAAAGATAATTTTGAGTTGTTGCCATTTTCAAATACCGGACAAACCTACAATGCTCTTAGTTACGCTGAGGATAATAGCAAAGCATTTCCTGGATTTGGAGCAGAAGCAAGACACTACAATTTTATGGAAGTGGATGATATTAACTATTATCAAGTTCCAACGCCATGGACTCAGCTTTATTTTAAAACTGTACCGGAACAGGGGCAGCAGCTCGATGCATTATTTACTATCAATACTTCTAAGAACTTAAATATGTTTATCGCATATAAAGGAACGAGGGCCTTAGGTAAATACCAGAATATTTTGACCAGCACCGGAAATCTTAGAATGGGGTTCTCCTACAATACAAATAATGATAGGTATCGTATAAAAGCACACTTCGTTTCTCAGGATCTAATGAATGAGGAAAACGGAGGGCTTGATAGCCTTGCGGTACTTCAATATATTGCCGAGGAAGAAGAGTTCGATGATCGATCTGTTCTCGATGTCAACTATGAGGACGCCGAAAGTACTCTCTTTGGGAAGAGGTTTTTTATTGATCATGAATATCAACTAACCAATCCCAGGGATTCCACTAACAAATTAAGTGTCTCCCACAAATTCGATCATAGTTATAAAAAGTTTGTCTTTAATCAGGAAACTGCGGAAAATGCTCTTTATGGTGATTCTTTTGAGGCTACTAATTTGCAAACGTCTACTCGACTATATACCACCTTTAATGAAGCCGCAGTAAATTTTGAAAATGATGTACTAGGAAAACTCTCCGTAAAAGCCGGGCATACTAATTATGATTACGGATATAATGCCGTCTATATTACAGAGGAGTCTGTAGTAGGCAATAAGCTTTTCGGGAATTTATTACATCTGGGTGCTACTTATGAAGAGCGTATTGGTGATTTTGATCTTAAAGCTGCTGGGCGACTCAACCTTGATGATGATTTTTCCGGTAATTTTCTAAATGTTTCCGCTGGTTATGAATTCGATACTCAAAATAGTATCCGTTTCGGGTTCGATCAAAATAGCAGTTTGCCTAATTTTAATTTTCTGCTCTATCAGAATGATTATATCAATTATAACTGGCAGAACGACTTCGATAATATTAGTTCGCAGAGATTATACGCCAGGCTTTCTTCTGAAAAATATGCGAACATAAATTTTTCTTTATCACAAATTGATAACTATACATACTTTGCTGAAAATGAAAGTGGGTCGGTAAAACCTTTTCAATATGATCAGCCCGTAAGACACTTAAAGCTGAAGGCTGAAAAAGAATTTGATTTTGGTCTCTTCGGAAGCTACAATACTATAATGTATCAGAATGTCCTGGAAGGAGCAGGCGTTCTTAATGTTCCAGATCTGGTTACCAGGAATTCCATATACTATAAGGACTTCTGGTTCGATAAGGCGCTGTATCTTCAAACAGGTTTCACTTTTAAGTATTTTACGAAGTATGAAGCGAATGCTTACGATCCCATCCTTGCAGAATTCTATGTCCAGAATGAAGAAGAGATTGGTGGTTTTCCTGTGGTAGATTATTTCTTCAATGCAAAAGTGGACAAAGCAAGAATCTTCTTTAAGTTGGAGCATTTAAATTCCTTGGTTACCGGGAACAACAATTTCTCTGCACCAGACTATCCATATACCGACTTCCTAGTAAGATTTGGCCTGGTTTGGGATCTTTTCCTGTAGTTTTTGTTATACTGAATTTATCATATCAGGAGTCTGTTTAATTTTTGGTTGCTGAATTGACATAAAACTCAGACATCAGTTCTATTATGACTAGCTTTTCTCTGAAGTCTTTGCAGTTCGTGTAAATCTAATATTTTCTTGAGAAAGTCATTGTGTAATAAAAATTGGGGTGTATATTTGCAGCCGCTTTGGGAGCAAGGCGTATGTTCGTTGAGAGTAGTGATGGTGGGTAATGCGAAAGGATCTGGCTTTAGAAAATTAAATTAAAATTTATTAAATTTTAGTTTGGTAGAAAGGAAAAAGTTAGTGTATATTTGCAGCCGCTTTGAGAGCAAGGCGGGAGTTCACTGAAAGGTATGTAAAGGGTAGGCTATAGTTGGTCTAAGGCAAAAAAATAAAAATTAAATTTCTTTAAATTTTATTTGGCTGGAGAGCAAAACTAGTTTTATATTTGCACCCGCTTTGAAAACGAAGCGACGTTCATAAGAAGGTTGGCAGGTTTTAAAGGTGGGAAAGCTTTGGAAAAAGAAACTAAAAATTTTATTAAAAAAGTTTTGGTTGATAAAGAAAAAGCGTTGTATATTTGCACCCGCTTTGAGAGCAAGCAAACGTTCAAAAATTACAGACTGAAATTACTGAAAACCACCGGATGGGGTGATAGAATAAGGTTCGATTCCTTAGGTTTTAACAAGACAGATTGGGAGACCAATTAAAGTTCATTGATATATTGAATTGACAAAGGGTTTTATCTTTTAGGAGATAGAATCAAGTGTATAAGAATTAAGACTAGAAAAGTCATACTGAGCAATTTCTTTAGTAGTTGTTGAATATATTTAAGATTTAACGATGAAGAGTTTGATCCTGGCTCAGGATGAACGCTAGCGGCAGGCCTAACACATGCAAGTCGAACGGTAACAGGGATTAGCTTGCTAATTTGCTGACGAGTGGCGCACGGGTGCGTAACGCGTATACAATCTGCCTTTAAGCGGGGAATAGCCCATGGAAACGTGGATTAATACCCCATAGTCTATAAACTTCACCTGGAGATTATAGTAAACATTTATGGCTTAAAGATGAGTATGCGTCCTATTAGTTAGTTGGTAAGGTAACGGCTTACCAAGACGGCGATAGGTAGGGGTCCTGAGAGGGAGATCCCCCACACTGGTACTGAGACACGGACCAGACTCCTACGGGAGGCAGCAGTGAGGAATATTGGACAATGGAGGCAACTCTGATCCAGCCATGCCGCGTGCAGGAAGACGGCCCTATGGGTTGTAAACTGCTTTTATACGGGAAGAACCACATCTACGTGTAGATGCTTGACGGTACCGTATGAATAAGGACCGGCTAACTCCGTGCCAGCAGCCGCGGTAATACGGAGGGTCCAAGCGTTATCCGGAATCATTGGGTTTAAAGGGTCCGTAGGCGGGATAATAAGTCAGTGGTGAAAGTCTGCAGCTCAACTGTAGAATTGCCATTGATACTGTTGTTCTTGAATTATTATGAAGTGGTTGGAATGAGTAGTGTAGCGGTGAAATGCATAGATATTACTCAGAACACCTATTGCGAAGGCAGATCACTAATAATATATTGACGCTGAGGGACGAAAGCGTAGGTAGCGAACAGGATTAGATACCCTGGTAGTCTACGCCGTAAACGATGGTTACTAGCTGTTCGGCTCGATTGAGAGCTGAGTGGTTAAGCGAAAGTGATAAGTAACCCACCTGGGGAGTACGTTCGCAAGAATGAAACTCAAAGGAATTGACGGGGGCCCGCACAAGCGGTGGAGCATGTGGTTTAATTCGATGATACGCGAGGAACCTTACCAGGGCTTAAATGCAGTTGGACAGGTCTGGAAACAGACCCTTCTTCGGACTAATTGCAAGGTGCTGCATGGTTGTCGTCAGCTCGTGCCGTGAGGTGTCAGGTTAAGTCCTATAACGAGCGCAACCCCTGTGGTTAGTTGCCAGCGAGTCATGTCGGGAACTCTAGCCAGACTGCCAGTGCAAACTGTGAGGAAGGTGGGGATGACGTCAAATCATCACGGCCCTTACGTCCTGGGCCACACACGTGCTACAATGGTAGGGACAGAGGGCAGCTACCCCGCGAGGGGATGCGAATCTTCAAACCCTATCACAGTTCGGATCGCAGTCTGCAACTCGACTGCGTGAAGCTGGAATCGCTAGTAATCGCATATCAGCCATGATGCGGTGAATACGTTCCCGGGCCTTGTACACACCGCCCGTCAAGCCATGGAAGCCGGGGGTACCTGAAGTCCGTCACCGTAAGGAGCGGCCTAGGGTAAAACTGGTAACTGGGGCTAAGTCGTAACAAGGTAGCCGTACCGGAAGGTGCGGCTGGAACACCTCCTTTCTAGAGCTTTGTGTCTTTAAGACACAAGCGACAATTAGTAAAGGGAAGTTCAGCTAGACCAATTTGGTCTTGATTCTTATGTCAATTCGATTATTATGGACAGTCTCATAGCTCAGCTGGTTAGAGCGCTACACTGATAATGTAGAGGTCGGCAGTTCGAGTCTGCCTGAGACTACTTGAGAGAGTAAGCCATCAGGTTTATAAGTTCATTTGAAACATTGAAAGGAAATTTTAGAGGTTGAGTAGCCGTTATAAGTACTGTTAACTAATAACTGGTTAGCTGGATACTAAAATAATGGGGGATTAGCTCAGCTGGCTAGAGCGCCTGCCTTGCACGCAGGAGGTCATCGGTTCGACTCCGATATTCTCCACAATTCCTAGAGATAGAGAGGGTTATAGTTTTTACAAACAACCAGGAAACATATGTTTTTAGTTTGTAAGATCATCGAGACTCTATCGTTATTACGGGAAAAAAGTTCATTGACATATTGAAGAAACAAAGAATACGAGAACACTATTAGATAGAAATATTTAATATAAGTAATACATTATAATACTTCTGTTCTAGCGCAAGTTAGAATAGATTAGAGCATTAAGCAAAGCGCATACAAGCTAGATAAGGGCGTATGGGGAATGCCTAGGCTCTCAGAGGCGAAGAAGGACGTGATAAGCTGCGAAAAGTCGTGGGGATTGGCACATACAAATTGATCCGCGAATATCCGAATGGGGCAACCCACTATATTGAAGATATAGTATCCGCAAGGAGGCGAACCCGGAGAACTGAAACATCTAAGTACCCGGAGGAAGAGAAAACAATAGTGATTGCGCTAGTAGCGGCGAGCGAACGCGCAGAAGCCCAAACCAATGAGTTTACGGACTTATTGGGGTTGTAGGACTGCAACATTGTTTGTACAATGAATTAGAACAAGTTGGAAAGCTTGGCCAAAGACGGTGATAGCCCGGTATAGGAAAGTTGATATAAAGCATAGCAGTATCCTGAGTAGTGCGGGGCACGTGAAACCCTGTATGAATCCGGCGGGACCATCCGCCAAGGCTAAATACTCCTGAGAGACCGATAGTGAACCAGTACCGTGAGGGAAAGGTGAAAAGAACCCTGAATAAGGGAGTGAAATAGATCCTGAAACCATACGCTTACAAGCGGTCGGAGCCCTTTAGTGGGGTGACGGCGTGCCTTTTGCATAATGAGCCTACGAGTTACCGTTGCCAGCAAGGTTAAGCAGTTCAGCTGTGGAGCCGTAGCGAAAGCGAGTCTGAATAGGGCGCTTTAGTTGGTAGTGGTAGACGCGAAACCGTGTGATCTACCCTTGGGCAGGTTGAAGCTGTGGTAACACATAGTGGAGGACCGAACCCGTTGACGTTGAAAAGTCTTGGGATGACCTGAGGGTAGGGGTGAAAGGCCAATCAAACTCGGAAATAGCTCGTACTCCCCGAAATGCATTTAGGTGCAGCGATATAGATAGTTTTATAGAGGTAGAGCTACTGATTGGATGCGGGGGCTTCACCGCCTACCAATTCCTGACAAACTCCGAATGCTATAAAATGATTCATATCAGTGAGGGCATGGGTGCTAAGGTCCATGTCCGAGAGGGAAAGAACCCAGACCATCAGCTAAGGTCCCAAAATATATGTTAAGTTGAAGAAACGCGGTTGAACTGCCCAGACAGCTAGGATGTTGGCTTGGAAGCAGCCATTCATTTAAAGAGTGCGTAACAGCTCACTAGTCGAGCGGTTCGGCATGGATAATAATCGGGCATAAACATATTACCGAAGCTATGGACTATAGTTTACTATAGTGGTAGGGGAGCATTGTAACAGAGATGAAGGTGAGTCGCGAGGCTTGCTGGATCGGTTACAAAAGAAAATGTAGGCATAAGTAACGATAATGCGGGCGAGAAACCCGCACACCGAAAGACTAAGGTTTCCTCAGCTATGCTAATCAGCTGAGGGTTAGTCGGGACCTAAGGCGAACCCGAAAGGGGTAGTCGATGGACAAGCAGTTAATATTCTGCTACTTGCCCCACGTTAAAGCGGACGGAGGCGTAAATTTGGTGCGTACTGACGGAATAGTACGTTGAAGGGAGTGGTAACACCCCGATAGTACACAAAAGCTACGGCCAGCGTGATAATCCAGAGGAGCGACTTCCAAGAAAAGCGAGTGGAGGCAACCCGTACCCTAAACCGACACAGGTAGTTGGGATGAGAATTCTAAGGTGCTCGAGAGATTCATGGCTAAGGAACTAGGCAAAATTGGCCCGTAACTTCGGGAGAAGGGTCGCCCCCCTTATGGGGGGGCCGCAGTGAAAAGATCCAGGCGACTGTTTATCAAAAACACAGGGCTCTGCTAAATCGAAAGATGACGTATAGGGCCTGACACCTGCCCGGTGCTGGAAGGTTAAGGGGAGATGTTAGCTTCGGCGAAGCATTGAACTGAAGCCCCAGTAAACGGCGGCCGTAACTATAACGGTCCTAAGGTAGCGAAATTCCTTGTCGGGTAAGTTCCGACCTGCACGAATGGTGCAACGATCTGGATACTGTCTCAGCCATGAGCTCGGTGAAATTGTAGTATCGGTGAAGATGCCGATTACCCGCTGTGGGACGAAAAGACCCCGTGCACCTTTACTATAGCTTAGTATTGACTTTGAACAAGTGATGTGTAGGATAGGTAGGAGACTTTGAAGCTGCATCGCCAGGTGTGGTGGAGTCGTTGTTGAAATACTACCCTTTACTTGTTTAGAGCCTAACTTCCAATGGAAGGACAGTGCTTGGTGGGTAGTTTGACTGGGGTGGTCGCCTCCAAAAGAGTAACGGAGGCTTCTAAAGGTTCCCTCAGCACGCTTGGTAACCGTGCGTAGAGTGCAATGGCAAAAGGGAGCTTGACTGAGAGACATACAGGTCGATCAGGTACGAAAGTAGAGCATAGTGATCCGGTGACACCGCATGGAAGGGTCATCGCTCAAAGGATAAAAGGTACGCCGGGGATAACAGGCTGATCTCCCCCAAGAGCTCACATCGACGGGGGGGTTTGGCACCTCGATGTCGGCTCGTCACATCCTGGGGCTGGAGAAGGTCCCAAGGGTTGGGCTGTTCGCCCATTAAAGTGGCACGCGAGCTGGGTTCAGAACGTCGTGAGACAGTTCGGTCTCTATCTACAGTGGGCGTTAGAAATTTGAGTGGACCTGATCCTAGTACGAGAGGACCGGATTGGACGAACCTCTGGTGTATCTGTTGTTCCGCCAGGAGCACTGCAGAGTAGCTACGTTCGGAAGGGATAAGCGCTGAAAGCATATAAGCGCGAAACCCACCACAAGATGAGATTTCTTTAAAGGACCGTGGGAGACTACCACGTTGATAGGCTATAGGTGTAAAGGCAGTAATGTCATAGCCGAGTAGTACTAATAATCCGTAAAGCTTGATGCGCGATGGCTCTGAGGCCGCAAAACCTCAGAGCCGCCAAATGCTTATTTTATAAGTGTAGTACAGGTACTTGTAACTTTTTTGTTTCTTTAATTATGTCAACGATATTAGTTCTGAGAAATCAGAACAGTTTTAAGCTCGAAGCTTATAACTTACCTTTTAAGGTGGCTATAGCAACGGGGCTCACCTCTTCCCATCCCGAACAGAGTAGTTAAGCCCGTTAGCGCAGATGGTACTGCTGTATTGTGGGAGAGTATGTCGTCGCCTTCTTCTTTAAAACCCTTCATCATAAAGATGAAGGGTTTTTTTATGCAATAAAATCAAGGAGTGCATTAGTACTTAGAATCCAACTTACAGGTTTATAATTGTCTACTTAAGCCAGCTGGTCTCTCTATATTGCTAATACAATCTACGTAAACTGGATGGGACTATATATCTCTTTTGAACTAACGCAATTCCTCTCTGGCTTCTTATTATAGAAATTATAGAGTTGAAACACTGAATGCTTAAGTTGATTTTAAATCCCTAATAGCTTAATAAAATAGAAGCTTTCAATAGAATCGATTGCAAGCAACCTATATATAATACAAAAGCAGCCAATCGGCTGCTTTTGTATTATTAAGTCTTAGTATTAATTGTCCTAAACTTGCGGAAGATCTCCATCTCCCTTTACAGGCAATTTAGATTTACCCATCAGGAATTTATCTACATGATGTGCTGCTTCACGTCCTTCAGAAATTGCCCAGACAATTAGTGATTGTCCTCTACGCATATCTCCGGCAACAAACACATTCTTCTTATTAGTAGTATAGGATTTACTTCCTTTAATATTAGTTCTTTCATCTATTTCCAGTCCCATTTTTTCCGCAAGCGATTTCTCTGGTCCTGTGAATCCAAGAGAGAGGAGTGCGAGATCACAAGGCCAGTCTTTTTCAGATCCCTCTACTTCTTTGAGTTCTGGTCTGGAACCTGGTCTTTTGATCCATTCTACTTCCACTGTTTTTAGAGCTTTCAGTTTACCACTTTCATCCTTGATGAATTCTTTGGTTTGTATACTCCAATTTCTTTCAACACCTTCCTCGTGGGAAGAGCTTGTCTTCATGGTAAAAGGCCAGTATGGCCACGGATTATCTTTTGTACGCTGTTCTGCAGGTAAAGGCATTATCTCGAAATTGATTACCGAGTTCGCTCCGTGTCTATTGGATGTTCCAACGCAATCTGATCCTGTATCTCCACCACCAATAACAATCACATTTCTGCCTTTAGCGTTGTATTTGCTGTCCAGCTGATGCAGTCCATTTACATACTGATTATTATGAGTGAGAAAGTCCATTGCTTGCACAACCCCTTCAGCATCTGAACCCGGAATTGGTAATTTCCTCTTCTCCGTAGCTCCACCACAAAGGACAACGGCGTCGAAACCTTCTAGTTCTGCTATGTCATAATTATTTCCAACCTCAGTTTCTGTCTTAAAAATAATACCTTCAGCTTCTAGAATTTCCAGTCTTCGGTCTATTATTTTCTTCTCTAATTTAAAATCAGGTATACCATAGCGTAGGAGTCCGCCCGGTTTCGCACCACGTTCTAAAACTGTAACTTCATGACCAGCTCTGTTCAATTGCTGAGCGGCTGCCAGTCCAGCAGGTCCGCTACCAATGACGGCAACTTTTTTACCAGTTCTCACTGCAGGAATTTCAGGCTTTATCCAGCCTTCTTTAAAGCCTCTTTCTACAATATACTTCTCGATCATTTCGATCGCTACAGGAGGCTCTATAATCCCTAATACGCATGCTGATTCACAAGGTGCGGGACATAATCTACCCGTAAACTCAGGGAAATTGTTTGTTGCATGCAGGATTGTGAGTGCTTTTTGCCATTCATTTCTGTACACTGCATGGTTAAAGTCCGGAATCAAGTTACCTAATGGACAACCTGAATGACAGAATGGTATTCCGCAATCCATGCATCTACCTCCCTGTTTCTTAAGTTCTTCTGTAGGTAGCTCCTTCTGAAATTCATAATAATTCTTTATCCTGTCCTGAGGTAGTATCGTATCCTCATCTTTTCTTTCGTATTCTAAAAATCCTCTAATCTCTCCCATACCTTACGCCGTTTTAAGAGTTTGCTCGTTGTTTTCTTTCATTTTCTGTAAAGCCTTTTTGTATTCTGTAGGCATAATCTTTATAAAGCCAGCAGAACTTGACTCCCAATTATTCAATATTTCGCGAGCTACATCACTTTCTGTATATTGATAATGCTTTACGATCAAATCTTCTATTTCCGCGATATTTTCTTCGGAAAGTTCTTCGAATTCGATCATTTCCATATTGAACTTATTCCGGTCTATTTTATGGTCAGGATCGTAAATGTAAGCTGTTCCGCCACTCATACCTGCCGCAAAGTTTCTACCTATTCCTCCAAGAATTACTGCAATTCCTCCGGTCATATATTCACATCCATGATCACCAATTCCTTCGATCACGGCTTTTGCACCGGAATTCCGAACGCAAAAGCGTTCTCCGCCGATACCGTTTATATAAGCTTCACCAGCGGTTGCGCCATATAAAGCAACGTTTCCAATAATGACATTTTCGTTTGAAGCGAATGTTGCTTCCTTTGGCTTCCGTATAGATAGTACTGCGCCAGAAAGGCCTTTTCCGAAGTAATCGTTAGAGTTCCCCTCAATATTTAAGTTTAGTCCGCGAGCGGCAAATGCACCAAAGCTCTGTCCTGCAGATCCTTTAAAATTAAGAGTTAACGTGTTGGGAGGTAGCCCGTTTGCACCGTGAATTTTCGAAATCTCATTACTAATAATGGCTCCGGTTGTACGGTTAGTATTATCAATAGGGTATTCTAATGTTACTTGTTCTTTTCGATAGATCGCCGGGTGAGCATGCTTCAGAATATGAAAATCCAATACTCCTTCCAGGTTGTGTAGCTGTTTTTCAGTATTTGCCAGTGGAACCTGTTCGCTCAAATTCGGCTTATGTAAAATATTAGAAAGATCTATTCCCTGTGCTTTATAATGTTTGATCGCTTTATTCATGTCAAGTTTCTGACATTGACCTACCATTTCATTAATGCTTCGATATCCTAGCTGGGCCATGATCTCTCGCAATTCCTGCGCTATGAAATACATGAAATTGATCACATTTTCTGGTGTACCTTTAAAATTCTTCCTTAGTTCAGGATCCTGTGTGGCTATCCCCACAGGGCAGGTATTTAGATGACAGGCCCGCATCATGATACATCCAGATGCTACTAAAGGTGCGGTGGAGAAACCAAATTCTTCAGCTCCTAAGAGACAAGCGATAGCTACGTCACGGCCGGTTTTTAATTGTCCGTCGCATTCTACCACGATCCTGCTTCGTAGATTATTCAGTAATAATGTCTGCTGAGCTTCTGCAATTCCAAGTTCCCAGGGTAATCCTGCGTGTCTTAGCGAAGTAAGCGGAGAAGCTCCGGTTCCTCCATCATATCCAGATATCAAAACTACATCTGCTTTTGCTTTTGCAACACCGGCGGCAATAGTCCCAACACCAATTTTAGAAACCAGTTTTACGTTAATTCTAGCTTCCCGGTTTGCATTCTTAAGGTCAAAAATAAGTTGTGCGAGATCTTCAATAGAGTAAATATCGTGATGGGGAGGCGGAGAGATCAATCCAACATATGGTGTAGAATTTCTTGTTTTGGCAATATCCGGATTCACTTTTGGACCAGGTAACTGTCCTCCTTCACCGGGTTTTGCACCCTGAGCCATCTTTATCTGAATTTCTTTTGCATTGGTTAAATAGTCGATACTCACTCCAAATCTCCCTGAAGCAACCTGTTTAATGGCTGAATTCCTCCAGTTTCCATCAATATCCTTCTGAAAACGTCCGGGATCTTCACCACCTTCACCAGAATTACTTTTTCCTTTAATTCGGTTCATGGCCACTGCCAGGTTCTCATGTGCTTCCTTACTTATAGAACCAAAAGACATAGCACCGGTCTTAAAACGTTTTACAATTTCGGTCCATGGCTCTACCTCTTCAATAGGAATAGGATTTAGTTCCTTGAATTTGAACATTCCTCTAATGGTCATTAACCTTTCGGTCTGCTCATTAATTATTTTCGAATATTCAGTATAAGTATCATAACTATTTTGCTTAACCGCTTGTTGTAGTTTGGCAACGCTGGCAGGGTTGAAAACGTGACGCTCCCCATTTCTTCTCCAGCGATAATCCCCTCCTATTTCAAGATCAAGATCAGAATCTGTTTCTGGTGGGAAAAAAGCATGCTTGTATCGTTTCTGAATTTCCTTTTCCACTTCATATAAGCCTATCCCTTCGATCCTGGTTGGAGTATTACAGAAGTATTTATTTACAAATTTCTTGTTGAGTCCGAGTATTTCGAAGATTTGAGATCCACGGTAGGAAAGTAAAGTAGAGATCCCAATCTTATTCATGATCTTCACGATCCCTTTTCCAATAGCGACGTTAAAGTTCTCTACAGCAACTTCAGGATCTTCGATATTGATCTCTTTTCTTTCTACAAGGTCGTAGATAATCTCATTAACCATATATGGGTTAATAGCGCTAGCGCCATATCCAAAGAGAGCAGCAAAATGATGTGGCTCACGAGGTTCAGCAGATTCGATAACAATTCCAAAACTGGATCTTCGGTTGTAATCCTTCACCCTATGATGAACAAATGAGCAGGCTAGTAGAGATGGGATTGGCGCAAGGCTTTTATCCACATTTCTATCTGAAAGAATAATTACGTTACAGCCATCATCCACAGCCTCTTTGATCTCTACGATCATTTCTTCCAGACGGTCTTCGAGACCATTCATTCCTTTTTCTGCGGAATAAAGCATAGAAATACTCCTGGCCTTAAAACCTGGATAGTCGATATATTTGATCTTATCAAGATCTTCATTGGAAATAACCGGATTCTGAATTTTTAGTTTTTTAGCCTGTTCCGGTATGATATCAAATAAATTGATGTCCTCTCCAATAGTCAGACTAATATCTGTAACGATCTCTTCCCGGATTCCATCCAAAGGCGGATTGGTAACCTGGGCAAATAATTGTTTGAAATAGTTGAATAATAATTGAGGTTTATCTGAAAGTACTGCCAGTGGAATATCGGTTCCCATGGATCCAATAGCTTCTTTAGCATTTGAAGCCATAGGGGTGATAATTGTGGTAATATCTTCGTACGTATAACCATGGAGTTTCAGCCTGGTGACATAATCCACTTCTTCAACCGGAGTCTGGTTTCCAGTGTATTTTACATCGGATAAATGCAAAAGATTATTATCCAGCCATTCCTGGTAAGGATGCCTGGAAACTATTTTCTCCTTCACTTCTTCATCTTCGATAATTCTACCTTCGATCATATCAACCAGAAACATTTTTCCTGGTTCGAGTCTACCATGTTTGAGAACATTTTCAGGCTTGATGTCCAGAACACCAGTTTCAGAAGACATCACCACATATCCATCTTTGGTAACCGTATATCTCGAAGGTCTTAATCCATTTCTATCGAGTAACGCGCCAATATAATTTCCATCGGTAAATGGAATAGAAGCCGGTCCATCCCAGGGTTCCATGATACAGGCGTTGTATTCATAGAAAGCTTTTTTACTATCTTCCATTGATGGGTTTTTCTCCCAGGCTTCTGGAACCATCATCATGATAGCTTCCGGTAAGGATCTACCTGTTTGTAATAGCAGTTCCAACGCCATATCCATGGAAGCTGAATCTGATTTACCTTCCAGAATTACCGGAATGATCTTCTTAATATCATCACCAAAATCTTCACTTTCGAAAAGCTCTTCTCGCGCCTTCATTCGGCTTAAATTACCACGAAGCGTATTAATTTCACCATTATGACACATATAACGAAAAGGTTGTGCCAGGTCCCACGTAGGGAAAGTGTTGGTAGAGAAGCGCTGATGTACCAAGGAAAGTTTGGTGATGACATCAGGATCATTAAGATCTTTGTAATAGATATTTATATCCTGAGGCATGAGTAGCCCTTTATATATTATAGTATTGGTGGATAAGCTTGAAAAATAGAAATAGTCACTTTGTGCCAGACCGGAATTTTCTACCTCATGTTCTGCAATTTTTCGAGCTGAGTACAATCTCTTATTAAAAGACTGCTCATCCATCTCAGTTTTCTTACCTATAAAAACCTGTTCAACAGCTGGCTCTACATTAGAAGCCATTTTCCCAAGACAGGTGTGATTTACGGGAACTTTACGCCAGCCCAGAATTTCCAGATCTTGATTAGCTGCATGTTTTTCAAAAATAGTACGACAAAGGTCAGCCTGATTCTTATTCTTCGGAAGAAATAACATTCCTACTGCATATTCTCTAAAATCTGGAATTTCGAATTCACATACTTTCCTGAAATAGTCATGTGGAACTTCTATTAGAATTCCTGCACCATCTCCAGTTTTTCCATCGGCACTGACTGCACCTCGATGTTCCAGCCTGATTAAAATATCGATGGCTTTATGTATGATATTATTAGTCCTTTCTCCGTTTAAATTACATATAAACCCTGCTCCGCAGTTATCACGCTCGTTTAGAGGAGAGTACAACCCCTGTTCCTTTATTCCCATATCTTCCTTTTCTATATAAATCTCTTAAAGTTAGTTAAAACTGATTAAAGGAAGAGCATCAAGAAAATCTTAACTACAACTTTTGAGGATATGATAATTTGAATGTTTTAAATTGAGAATACCTGAAATATAAGGGCTTAAAATCGTTTTTTTTAATTGAACTTTTCGGTCAACATATACTGGGTGGTTTCCCCCAATTTTAAACAATTCATAAATAATTTAGTATATCCATCGGTAATATTCACTAAATTTAAGTAATTAATATTCAGTTCTTTAACTCCTGGTTGGAGTCTCCTTTAGTTCTGAAATTCTTTTCTACACCCCTCGATGAGCCAGTGCAAGTATGCACTACAAACTGTTCTATACAGGTGATACTTCATACTCTATTTTTTCATTAAAGGCTGCCCGGTCTAATATCTACTCTCTAATGCTTGCTATGGTTCTAACCATTAAATCAATCATTATGGAAAAAATTACTCAATTCAGTCTTTTACGAAGCTTGGATTCTTTCAGATCACTATCAATTAAAACACATAAAAGCATTCTAATGCTTGTCGTTTTGATGATTTCGATATTTGAAGCCGTAGCTCAAACACCTCCATTACCGCCCCAAACAGATTGTGTTTCACAAGATTTACTAGTAGTACAGGCGCGGTTGGATGCACCAACTTGCGTGGACTGTGATGAAGGTACACAACAAAGCTTCCCATTGATCTTATCTATTAATAATAAAACTGGTTCTTTCCGGCCTACATTTGCTTTTTTTGGTACGCTGGAAGTTAGAGATGCTGAAGGTAATTTAATTTCTACGGAAACAATTTCCGGCTGTAACGATACTGATGGTTTGCCGGCTAATACGATTACAGAACTGCCGTATCCTCCTATCAATTATACCTGTGGCACCAATTTAAAAATTACAAATTTATATCTTGCATGGACTGATGCATCACAGGTTACGGACCAGTCAAGTAAAAATAGTTGTACTAACATAACTACGAATATAACTTCCAAGGGAGTTCTCGATATTGCTCCAAAATGTGGTACTCTAGATGAGCTGAACGTCGAAACACCACTTTCTGGAGCTGTTAGTACAACAGATTCCAGCTGTTATCAATTGAACGATGCGGAAATAGAAGCACTTCCTGTTGGCGGATTAGCGCCATATACTTATTCGTGGTCCAATGGAGAAACCACTAAAACTACAACTGGATTAGCACCAGGAACTTATTCTGTTACTATTACCGATGCTAATGGATGTACCTATGATACTGAAGGAATGGTAGGAGAACCTACAGAACTTCAGGCTATAGTCGATTCTTCAACCAATGTAAGTTGTAATGGAGATTCTGATGGTGCTATTGATATCAGCGTGAGTGGTGGAACAGCAGACTACACGTATTTATGGAGTAATAATGCGACCACCCAGGACATCTCAGGCATACCTGCCGGAACTTATTCAGTGACTGTGACCGATGCTAATGGCTGTAGCGATACGATAGATAATATTCAGATCACAGAGCCAGATGAGTTAATGGCTGAAGTAGATGACGCTACCAATGTAAGTTGTAATGGAGAATTAGATGGCGCTATTGACATTAGTGTTGTTGGCGGTACACCAGATTACACATACTTATGGAGTAATAGTGCGACTACACAGGATATCTCAGGCATACCTGCCGGAACTTATTCAGTGACTGTGACCGATGCTAATGGCTGTAGCGATACGATAGATAATATTCAGATCAATGAGCCAGACGAATTGGTAGCTAGTGTGACATCAGTCACTAACGCGACTTGTAATGGAGAATTAGATGGCGCTATTGACATTAGTGTTGTTGGCGGTACACCAGATTACACATACTTATGGAGTAATAATGCGACTACTCAGGATTTATCCGGGGTGGCTGCGGGACTCTATTCAGTAACAGTGACCGACGCTAATGGCTGTACTGATACGATCGATAATATAGAAATAGAAGATCCTTCTACCCTTGAAGCCGAAGTGGACGCTACAACCAATGTAAGTTGTAATGGATATTCTGATGGATCCATCGATATAAGTGTAAGTGGCGGTACGCCAGATTACACATATTTATGGAGTAATAATGCGACCACCCAGGACATCTCAGGTCTTACTGCGGGAACGTATTCAGTGATGATCACTGACGCTAATGGTTGTATCTATAATCTGAATGATATTCAAATAGGACAGCCAGATGAACTAATGGCTGAAGTAGATGATGCTACCAATGTAAGTTGTAATGGAGATTCTGATGGTGCTATTGATATCAGCGTGAGTGGTGGAACAGCAGACTACACGTATTTATGGAGTAATAATGCGACCACCCAGGACATCTCAGGCATACCTGCCGGAACTTATTCAGTGACTGTGACCGATGCTAATGGCTGTAGCGATACGATAGATAATATTCAGATCACAGAGCCAGATGAGTTAATGGCTGAAGTAGATGACGCTACCAATGTAAGTTGTAATGGAGATTCTGATGGTGCTATTGATATAAGCGTGAGTGGTGGGACAGCAGACTACACGTATTTATGGAGTAATAGTGCGACCACACAGGATATCTCAGGCATACCTGCCGGAACTTATTCAGTGACTGTGACCGATGCTAATGGCTGTAGCGATACGATAGATAATATTCAGATCAATGAGCCAGACGAATTGGTAGCTAGTGTGACATCAGTCACTAACGCGACTTGTAATGGAGAATTAGATGGCGCTATTGACATTAGTGTTGTTGGCGGTACACCAGATTACACATACTTATGGAGTAATAATGCGACTACTCAGGATTTATCCGGGGTGGCTGCGGGACTCTATTCAGTAACAGTGACCGACGCTAATGGCTGTACTGATACGATCGATAATATAGAAATAGAAGATCCTTCTACCCTTGAAGCCGAAGTGGACGCTACAATCAATGTAAGTTGTAATGGATATTCTGATGGATCCATCGATATAAGTGTAAGTGGCGGTACGCCAGATTACACATATTTATGGAGTAATAATGCGACCACCCAGGACATCTCAGGCATACCTGCCGGAACTTATTCAGTGACTGTGACCGATGCTAATGGCTGTAGCGATACGATAGATAATATACAGATCACAGAGCCAGATGAGTTAATGGCTGAAGTAGATGACGCTACCAATGTAAGTTGTAATGGAGATTCTGATGGTGCTATTGATATCAGCGTGAGTGGTGGAACAGCAGACTACACGTATTTATGGAGTAATAATGCGACTACACAGGATATCTCAGGCATACCTGCCGGAACTTATTCAGTGACTGTGACCGATGCTAATGGCTGTAGCGATACGATAGATAATATTCAGATCAATGAGCCAGACGAATTGGTAGCTAGTGTGACATCAGTCACTAACGCGACTTGTAATGGAGAATTAGATGGCGCTATTGACATTAGTGTTGTTGGCGGTACACCAGATTACACATATTTATGGAGTAATAATGCGACCACCCAGGACATCTCAGGTCTTACTGCGGGAACGTATTCAGTGATGATCACTGACGCTAATGGTTGTATCTATAATCTGAATGATATTCAAATAGGACAGCCAGATGAACTAATGGCTGAAGTAGATGATGCTACCAATGTAAGTTGTAATGGAGATTCTGATGGTGCTATTGATATCAGCGTGAGTGGTGGAACAGCAGACTACACGTATTTATGGAGTAATAATGCGACCACCCAGGACATCTCAGGCATACCTGCCGGAACTTATTCAGTGACTGTGACCGATGCTAATGGCTGTAGCGATACGATAGATAATATTCAGATCACAGAGCCAGATGAGTTAATGGCTGAAGTAGATGACGCTACCAATGTAAGTTGTAATGGAGATTCTGATGGCGCTATTGATATCAGCGTGAGTGGTGGAACAGCAGACTACACGTATTTATGGAGTAATAGTGCGACTACACAGGATATCTCAGGCATACCTGCCGGAACTTATTCAGTGACTGTGACCGACGCTAATGGCTGTACTGATACGATAGATAATATTCAGATCAATGAGCCAGACGAATTGGTAGCTAGTGTGACATCAGTCACTAACGCGACTTGTAATGGAGAATTAGATGGCGCTATTGACATTAGTGTTGTTGGCGGTACACCAGATTACACATACTTATGGAGTAATAATGCGACTACTCAGGATTTATCTGGGGTGGCTGCGGGACTCTATTCAGTAACAGTGACCGACGCTAATGGCTGTACTGATACGATTGATAATATAGAAATAGAAGATCCTTCTACCCTTGAAGCCGAAGTGGACGCTACAACCAATGTAAGTTGTAATGGATATTCTGATGGATCCATCGATATAAGTGTAAGTGGCGGTACGCCAGATTACACATATTTATGGAGTAATAATGCGACCACCCAGGACATCTCAGGTCTTACTGCGGGAACGTATTCAGTGATGATCACTGACGCTAATGGTTGTACCTATAATCTGAATGATATTCAGGTCACAGAGCCAGACATTCTTGATGTCCAGATTGTGGTAGAAGATGTGTCTTGCTCAGGATTTGATGATGGAAGTATTACTTTCACAGCGACTGGAGGAACACCTCCTTATACCTCACAACATGGAGATTTTAATGAGTTTGGAGTACTTATGCTAAGTGGTTTGACTCCTCAGGAATATGGTATTGTAGTTTCAGATGCTAATGAATGTGGATTAGCGATTGATAGTATTATTATTTCCGAACCTGATGAAATAGTGATTCCAGAAATTCAAACCCAGCTTGCAGACTGTATTGGTGGTGATGGTAGTTTTATCTTCCTTGGTGATCCACAGAATCTTTATATAAGTTTTGATGATGGATTATCCTTTGAGCTATATGTTGGAGCGATTTCACTTTCAATAGGGCTTCATGATTTTGTAATCAAATATGGTGAAGATGGTTGTGTGAGCGATTCTGGACAAGTAGAAATTCAGCAAATACCTGCAACTAATTTCCCTCTTGATTTAACAATAACTCAACCCGATTGTGATACTGGTTTGGGTAATGTAGTGATAAGAGTTGGAGCAAATTCTAATATCGATACAGAATTCTTTACCTATAGAATTACTAGTGGTGAAACTGTGTTGTACGCCGAAAAACAATCTCTAGCAGGATTTGATCTTCCGCCAGGTGACTATGTTATCTTCGGTTTAAGCGATAATGGCTGTGATTCCGGAAGAACTGAGATTAGATTGGAAGAACCAATATGTGAAAATTTCCAGGGATGTACTTTAGGTTACTGGAAAAATCATACAGACAGATGGTCTTGTTATTCAACCTGCACCTTGTATTCTGATGTATTTGGAAATAGTACTCCTTCACAATTACAGGGTAAAACCTTGCTGGAAGTGCTGAACCAGGGTGGTGGCGGAATCTACAATTTAGGTAGACAATCTGTAGCTGCATTACTAAATATATGTAATGGTGACGTGAACTACGAAATCGTTACTGAGGCTGAGTTGATAGTGTATGTTCAGGATAATTTCAGTAACGCTGGTGCAGCTGGTAGTTATTTGGATGAATTGAACAACGCCGGTTGTACACTTGGTGGATCTAAAGCAACATCAGCCCCTTCAGAGGGATGTGAAGAGCAAGAAGACACAAGACCAGGCAAAGGTAAGCCTACCAAGAATTCCTCTTCGGTGACAAGTGGCTTCAAGGCTTCTCCTGTTCCTTTCAAAGAAAGGTTAACTGTACAATATGACTTTGAATATACTTCAAACGTTACTATACAGGTTTATGATCTTAAAGGTCAATTATTGAGAACTTACAAAGATCGAAAAGTAACGAAAGGAGATAGAACTGAATTAGCTGTAGATTTCAGAATGAAAGCAAATCAGGTTTATATTCTTAGAGTTGCTACCGACAGAGAGGTATTCAGTAAAAATGTGGTTTCTGCAAGGAGATAATTAATAATCAACCAAAAATAGAAAGAGCAGCCAATTGGCTGCTCTTTTGCTTTATAAAAATTCCGAAGAACTTAGTCCTTAAGTATACTTCTTGAGATCACAATTTTCTGAATTTCGGAAGTTCCTTCGTAAATCTGAGTGATCTTTGCGTCTCTCATTAAACGTTCTACGTGATATTCCTTTACATATCCATTTCCTCCGTGAACCTGAACTGCTTCCACAGTTACATCCATCGCAGTTTTAGATGCGTGAAGTTTTGCCATGGCACCTGAAAGATCATAGTTTTCTCCCTGATCCTTGTCCCATGCTGCTTTCATAACCAGATGACGTGCCGCCTCAATTTGAGTATGCATGTCTGCAAGTTTGAAGGCGATCGCCTGGTGATTGCAAATTTCTGTTCCAAAAGCCTTACGTTGTTTCGAGTAATCTTTGGCTAGCTCATAAGCTCCTGCTGCAATTCCAAGTGCTTGTGCCGCTATTCCAATCCTACCACCAGAAAGTGTTTTCATGGCAAATTTGAATCCGAAGCCATCTTCACCAATTCTATTCTCTTTAGGAACTTTTACATCATTGAAATTCAGAGAATGTGTATCACTTCCTCTAATTCCCAACTTCTGTTCTTTAGGTCCAATTTCAAAACCTTCAGAATCTTTTTCAACGATAAAAGCGTTGATACCTTTATGCTTTTTCTCTTTGTCTGTTTGAGCGATGACAAGATAATAGTCGGCTGAACTACCGTTGGTGATCCAGTTTTTGGTACCATTAAGAATGTAATGATCACCTTTATCTATAGCCGTTGTTCTTTGTGAAGTCGCATCACTACCTGCTTCTGGTTCAGAAAGGCAAAAAGCACCTAACTTTTCACCAGTAGTAAGTTTAGAAAGATATTTCTTTTTTTGCTCCTCGTTACCGAAGGTATCAAGCCCCCAGCAAACCAGCGAGTTATTCACTGATACCATTACTGAAGCTGATGCATCGATCTTGGAAAGTTCCTCCATCGCAAGCACATATGAAATAGTATCCATTCCACCACCGCCATATTCTGGTGACGCCATCATTCCAAGGAAACCAAGTTCACCCATCTTTTTGATAAGCTCCTTCGGAAATTCCTGCTTCTCATCTCTCTCGATAACACCCGGCAAAAGCTCCTGCTTTGCAAAATCACGGGCGGCATCACGTATCATTATATGTTCTTCGGTAAGTTTAAAATCCATGTGAAAAGAAATTTATAAAAAACTGATTTTTGGAGGGCAAAGATAGCTTTTTGGTATCTATAATTCAATTGATATTGAGTATTTTTACGAATATGAAAAAAAACGAGTATAGATTACTTGGAATCATGTCTGGCACCTCTCTAGATGGCGTCGATCTCGTTTTTACCGAATTGAACTTCAGCAACGCTACGAATTTCAAGATCATATATTCTGAAACTGTTCCTTATTCTGAAAAATGGCAAAACAGACTGAAGAATTCTTCCCGTCTCGAGCCAGCTGAATTGAATGAATTAGATCAGGATTACACAAAATATCTTTCTGAAGTTATTCTGAAGTTTATTGCAAAGTACGATATTGATCTTCTGGATGCGATCTGTAGTCATGGACATACCGTAAAACACAGGCCAGAAAAGGGTTTGACGTTCCAGATAGGAAACTTACCTAAACTTTCGAGTCTAACCGGCGTTCCCGTAGTCTGCGATTTTCGAGTTCAGGATGTGGAACTTGGTGGTCAGGGCGCTCCGCTGGTTCCAATAGGAGACCGAATGTTATTTAGTAACTATAAATATTGTATCAATCTTGGAGGTTTTGCCAATATTTCCGAAGAAGTAGAGGGGCAAAGAGTAGCCTATGATATTTGTGCAGTAAACACGGTGCTTAATCAATATATGCGTAGCCTTGGGAAAGATTTTGATGAAGATGGCAACCTGGCTAGAACTGGGAAAGTGAATTTAGAATTGCTGGAGCATCTAAATGCCCTTAAGTATTTTCAAAAATCTCCTCCAAAGTCACTTGGAATAGAATGGGTAGATAAATATGTGTTGCCTTTGATCGATTCGTTCTCCTTGCAAATCCCTGATATCCTTCGAACGTTTAGTGAGCATATTGCAATACAGATCGCTGCTTGTTTGAAAAATTCTTCAACTTCAGAAATACTTCTAACTGGTGGCGGTACCTTTAATAGTTTTCTAATTGAACGATTAAGATCACATTCTGATGGTGAATTTATAATTCCGAAAAAAGAAATCATAGATTTTAAAGAGGCTTTAATATTTGCACTTCTGGGTGCGCTCAAATTAAGAGGAGAAATTAATGTCCTTTCATCAGTCACCGGGGCGAAAATGGATCATTCTTCAGGACGTATATACGAACCCTGAATATTTTATCAAATTCGGAATAGAGCCTGCTTAGTTTTTTATATTTGCTTCAAAATAATCCAAAAATGAAAGAATTACTCAAAGTATACGAAAATAAAGAACCTGAAATTGTTTTTAACTGGAAGGATTCAGAAACAGATGCTGAAGGCTGGACGGTGATCAATTCTCTTAGGGGAGGAGCTGCCGGTGGTGGTACCAGAATGCGTGTGGGATTGGATCAAAATGAAGTGCTTTCCCTGGCAAAGACCATGGAGGTGAAATTTACGGTTTCCGGCCCACCAATTGGAGGAGCAAAATCAGGAATTAACTTTGACCCTGCAGATCCTCGTAAAAAGGGTGTTTTAGAACGCTGGTATAAGGCTGTGTCTCCATTGCTGAAAAGTTATTACGGTACCGGAGGAGATCTTAATGTAGATGAAATCAATGAAGTAATTCCAATCACTGAAGATTGCGGGGTTTGGCATCCACAGGAAGGTGTTTTTAACGGACATTTTCAACCTACGGAAGCAGATAAGATCAACAGAATTGGGCAATTAAGACAAGGTGTGATCAAAGTTCTGGAAAATACTAACTTCTCTCCAGACATCAGTAGAAAATACACGGTGGCAGATATGATTACCGGTTATGGTGTTGCAGAAGCTGTTCATCATTTCTATGAAATTTATGGCGGGGATATAAAAGGTAAGCGTGCGATCGTACAGGGATTTGGAAATGTAGGTTCTGCTGCTGCTTATTACCTGGCGCAAATGGGTGCTAAAATTGTAGGGATCATCGACAGAGCTGGTGGTCTTATAAATGAAGAAGGTTTCAGCTTTGAAGAGATCCAGCAAATGTTTCTTGACAAAGATGGAAATGCCCTGCGTCACGACAATGTAATTCCTTTTGAAGAAGTGAATGAGAAAGTGTGGAAGCTTGATGCTGAGATCTTTGCTCCCTGTGCAGCTTCGAGACTGATTTCCAAGGAACAGATCACCAATCTGATTGATCGCAAACTGGAAGTAATTTCCTGTGGAGCGAATGTTCCGTTTGCGGATAAAGAGATCTTTTTTGGTCCTATTATGGAATATACCGATGAGCGAGTAAGTCTTATTCCAGATTTCATCTCCAATTGCGGGATGGCCAGAGTTTTCGCTTACTTTATGGAAAGAAGAGTGCAAATGACCGATGAAGCGATCTTTAATGATACTTCTATGACGATCAAGAATGCCATTCAGAATACATTTAATAACAATAGCAGCAAGACGAATATCAGTAGAACAGCCTTTGAAGTTGCTCTGAAACAGCTTGTTTAAAAGTTTGTGCAAATAATTTGAAAAAGCCCGTGAAAGCGGGCTTTTCTTTATTTAAATTTGATTTACAATTTAAAGCGCGATAGCACGTTACATTACAAAACCCAATTATACATATGCTTAATTTTTTACAGCAGGACGAGGTGGTAGATGCTGCTCAGGTAGCAGAACCAGTCGTAGAGGAGAAAACTCTTTCCTTATTTGATTTGATGTTTAGCGGAGGTCTTGGTGGCCAGATCATCATTATCATTCTATTTGTTTTATTATTTGCGGCAGTCTATATCTATTTTGAAAGATTATTCGCGATCAAAGCGGCGAGTAGAGTGGATAAGAATTTTATGCTCCAGATAAAAGATAGTGTGCAAAGTGGCAATATAGAATCTGCAAAGATTCGTTGCGCTCAAAGTGATTCTCCGGTGGCGAGATTAACCGAAAAAGGAATTTCCAGAATTGGGAGTCCGTTGGAAGATATCAATACCGCTATTGAGAACGCAGGAAGACTGGAAGTTTACAAGCTTGAAAAAAATGTTAGTATTCTGGCAACTGTTGCCGGAGCAGCTCCAATGATCGGTTTCCTTGGAACCGTTATTGGTATGGTGCTTGCTTTCCATGAACTGGCAACAAGTAGTGGGCAGGCTCAAATGGGAGCACTTGCAGAAGGTATTTATACAGCAATGACCACAACGGTAGCTGGTCTTATAGTTGGAATTATAGCCTATATTGGATACAATCATCTCGTTGTGAAAACAGATAAAGTAGTGCACCAGATGGAGGCAACTGCAGTAGATTTTCTTGACCTGTTAAACGAACCGGCTTAATATGAATTTAAGAGGTAGAAATAAAGTGAGTCCGGAATTTAGTATGAGTTCGATGACCGATGTGGTTTTTCTACTACTCATATTTTTTATGCTGACTTCACCTGTGATCACTCCGGAAGCGCTGGATCTTATTTTGCCGAAAGCAAAGGGTAAGACCACCAGTCAGCAAACACTTTCCGTGAGCATCACGAATGATCTGCAGTTCTATATTAATAGCGAACGTATAAGTAGTAGCGCGCTTGAATCTACACTGAAGACGAAACTTGCCGGTGAAGAGAACCCAACGATTATTTTGCGGGCTGAAGAAGGAGTGCCAATAGAGAAAGCTGTGAACGTAATGGATATTGCCAATCGTAATAGCTATAAGATCGTATTAGCAGTAAAACCTGAATAGAGAATGTCGATGCTGGAAACTAAACATGAGAAGAAGTCTTTTACCATCACTGTAGTATTACATGTGCTGCTTATTCTTCTGTTGATTTTCTTCGGAATGACTTATTTGGATCCACCGCCTGAAAATGGGATCGCGATAAATTTTGGTACTTCGGAAGTGGGTTCTGGCGACAAGCAACCTACTGAACCGGTAAAGTCTGCTCCTAAACAAGCAGCAGCTCAACCGGTGCAGTCTGAACCTGTGATCGAAAAGGAAGTTGTAACCCAGGATATTGAAGAAGCTCCTGTAATCGAGAAAAAGAAAAAACAACCTACGCCTGTAAAAACAAAGCAACCGGAACCTCCGAAGGAAGATCCAAAGCCGGTAAAGAAACCGGAGCCAAAGCCAGATAAATCTACTAATGATGCCTTAAGTAGTATCTTAAACGGACCTGAAAGATCTGGAACTGCTACCGGTGGTGAAGGAAACGACAACCAGGCTGGGGATAAAGGTAGTCCAGATGGGGATCCAAACGCCAGTTCCTATTATGGACAGGGATCAGGATTGGATGGTGATGGAAATTACAGGCTTGGAGGAAGAAAAGCATTGAACAAAGAGAAATTTGTTCAGGATTGTAATGAGTCTGGAATCGTGGTAGTGAAGATCGTGGTAGATCAAACCGGTCGCGTAGTAAGCGCTCAGCCCGGAATGAAAGGTACTACCAATAGTGCAGCCTGTTTAACAGGTCCAGCCCAAAGAGCAGCTCTGGCAACCAGATTCAACAGTGATTCCAATGCACCTTCCAAACAGGTTGGAACCATAATTTATAACTTTAAACTTACCGAATAATTGAAATCCTATCAGGAAACCCTGGAGTGGATGTTTCAGCAATTACCCATGTATCAGCGGGTAGGAAAAAGTGCGTTTAAGAAGGATCTTTCCAATACCCTTAAACTTGCAGAACACCTGGGTCATCCCGAAAATAAATTCCGAAGTATTCATGTAGCCGGTACAAATGGAAAAGGCTCGGTAAGTCATATGCTTGCTTCAATATTTCAGGAGGCAGGCTATAAAACGGGGCTTTACACTTCACCACACCTAAAGGATTTCCGAGAACGAATAAGAATCAATGGTGAGGTGATTTCAGAAGAAGAAGTTGTTGGTTTTATTGAAGAGAATCAAAATTTTCTGGAAAGCAACCGACTTAGTTTTTTTGAAATGACTGTGGGAATGGCCTTTGACTATTTTGCAAAGAGCGAAGTTGACATTGCGATCATTGAGACCGGGCTTGGAGGGCGTTTAGATTCAACGAATATTATAACTCCTCAATTATCTGTAATAACCAATATTGGGCTGGATCATACTGCATTTCTGGGAACAGATTTGCCTTCAATCGCAGCAGAGAAGGCCGGTATTATTAAGAATTCTGTTCCGGTTGTAATTGGAGAGAGACACGATCAAACCAAGCCTGTATTTATTGCAAAAGCTGCTGAAATGAATGCTCCTATATTTTTTGCTGATGAATTCGAGCTACCTGACGTTGATTCCGATCTTATAGGTGCTTATCAGAAATATAATAAAAAGACAGTTCTGGCAAGTATTGAGGTGTTACGCAAAGGTGGCTGGAAGATTACTTCTGAAGCTATTATTCATGGTTTAAATAAAGTACAGAGCAATACGGGTTTAAGAGGCAGATGGGAGATTTTGGGCAATGAGCCTAAGATCATTTGTGATACCGCCCACAACGCTGAAGGGCTTAAGCTGGTATTGCAGCAACTTCAGAAAGAAAACTTCACCAGGTTACATATAGTTTTGGGAGTCGTTAACGATAAGGATTTGAACTCAATTTTACCATTATTCCCCAAAGACGCCGACTTTTACTTTGCGAAGCCAGATGTACCTCGTGGAATGCCTGCTGAATTTCTGCAGAAAGAAGGTCTCAAATTTGGTTTGAATGGAAATGTATATTCTTCTATTTCCGAAGCATACGCGACCGCGCGGAAAAGAGCTGATACTAAAGATCTAATTTTTATTGGAGGCAGTAATTTTACAGTTGCTGAAGTTCTATAGGCTAATGATAATGTGTTAGTTAACATTTATTTGTATCTTTAGAAGACTCTGTGATAGAGCGCTTCCCTATTTCTGAAATATCCTACAGGCTATTATAACTCCAATCCTACATTGGGCTAACCATTTTGCTGTGTTTTAATAACTAAAACTCGACAAAATGAAAAGCACTATTCAATTAAGCATTTTATTATTCCTGGGCTTTCAGCTTGCAGTATACGCGCAGGAAACTGAAGAGACCGAGCAGTACGAACCGGTTTACATTACGATGACCACAACTCACTGGAGCAACGATCCTGACACAGATTTCTCGGGATGGTTAGATACTGAAAAGGAGTATTTTGAAAAGGTTACCAGTAAAAATGACCTTATTCTTAGTTCTGGCGTTTATACGCATTATTTCACTCCAGATAATTCTGAAGTTGTTTTGGTGAATGTGTACAGAACCTGGAACGATATAGAGGAGGCGAACAGCAGAACTGAAGAGCTCATTGCTGAAGGCTGGAAAGATGAGGAATCCAGAGAGAAATTCTTTGAAAAGCAGCAATCTTATTATTCTCCAGACCATCGGGATGAGATCTATCAATCCATGCAATTTTCAATTCCAGAAACAGTAGATAAAGAAAACCCTAAGATTTATTATGTTAGGACTGCAGATCTAAGTATGAATGGAGAAGGAACACCAGAGAACTTCAAGCAGTATTACGAAAATATCACTAAAAAGAGCAAAAAGTTGAAGGGTTACTATACGCACAGGCATCTCTGGGGATCGAATGCTCGTGAAATGAATGAAGTATTTGTATTCGATAAACTCGGAGATATTGAAGAATTCTTTGAAGAGGAACAAGGTCTTGTAAATTCTCAATGGGCAGATGAAGATGAAAGATCAGATTTTATGGAAGAAATGGCTAAACTGTTCACGGGGAAACATGGGGACTATGTTTACAGAAATGTTCCGGCACTTATGAAATAGGACACAACTTATTCATAACTAATGGGTTCCAATTCAAGAGAGCTCTATCACAGTTTTTCTTTTGTAATTTCTTTAAAATTGTTTTGTGTAAATGAAAATGTAGTCTATATTTGCATCCGCAATCACGCAAGGGCGCGTAGCTCAGTTGGTTCAGAGCACTTGGTTTACACCCAAGGGGTCAGGGGTTCGAATCCCTTCGCGCCCACAGAATCAAAAGGTTTTCAGTAATGAAAACCTTTTTTTAGCTTAACTCAGTATAGTTGCTGAGTAGTGTTTGCAAAAATTTAATGAATACCGATTTAATCGGGCGCGTAGCTCAGTTGGTTCAGAGCACTTGGTTTACACCCAAGGGGTCAGGGGTTCGAATCCCTTCGCGCCCACTTAGTAAAAAAGGCTTCCATATTTGGAAGCCTTTTTTTATGCGATGTCTTTTGTTTTTCTATATTTGATATTAAGGGTGATTAGCTCAGTTGGTTCAGAGCACTACCTTGACAGGGTAGGGGTCACTGGTTCGAATCCAGTATCACTCACTATTGCGGTACAAATTTGTTGAAACTAAAAAAGGTTCCCGAGGGAACCTTTTATTTATATATTTTGTTTTACAGCTTTACGAAAGCAAGGTGCTTATCAAAATGATAAGTGCTATGACCGTGACTCCTAAAGCTGATATCAGAATCTTGTATTGTTTCTTTATCATATGCGAATCTAGCGTGAATTAGCATATAGTCTTAGCTCCATTCGAATAGATAATGCCGCTTTACGCCAGATTTCGATTTATTTTAACTGACCTTCTTACTGGACTTTTCTGCAGGAATATTTTCCAGAACTCTTTCGAGAGCCATTCCTCTGGAACCCTTGATTAGAAAATAACAGTTTTTAAAATTTGTTTCTTCTAAATGATTTTTCAAGGCCTCCATAGACTTGAACTTAAAAGTAAAACTACTGGAGGTCTCAGTTAGATTAAAGTTATCTCCAAGCAAGTAAATCTCGGTCAGGTCGCCATTTTCAGCTTCTGTAATGATCGTTTGGTGCTCTACCGGGGCAGAACTCCCTAATTCGAACATATCTCCAAGAATGGCTATTTTCTGTTTATCTGTTTTTAAGCTCGTAAAGTTTTGAAGTGCTGCCTGCATGCTTGTTGGGTTTGCGTTGTAAGCATCCAGAATGATTGTGTTGCTACCTGCTTCGATCATCTCTGATCTATTATTATCTGGTGAATATGCGGCAATAGCCTTTTCTATCTCATCAAATGGGACTTTAAAGTATAGCCCGATACACAAGGCGGCGGCCATATTGCGACCATTATAATTACCAGTAAGTTTGCTTATGAAGTCGGTTTGATTGTAATGTACACCAGCGTATTTCTCGCCGTCCAGATATTTTACCTGAACTTCAGATTCCGGATTTTCTCCAAATGCAAACGTATGCTTATAATTCCTGTGCTTTTGTTGTACTTCGTCATCCAGGTTCAGGAATATAAGTTTGGTCTCTTCCTGAAGATGATGATACAGTTCGGTCTTTGCTTTTATAACACCTTCAAGACTACCGAATCCTTCCAGGTGGGCTTTCCCAAAGTTTGTAATATACCCATAATCCGGATTTGCAATGGTGCATAAAAAGGCAATCTCTAATGGATGGTTCGCACCCATTTCAACGATCCCGAATTCAGTTTGCTGATCCATGGAGAGCAAGGTAAGTGGCACTCCTATATGATTATTTAAATTGCCGTGTGTAGCAATGGTTTTAAATTTCCTGGCAAGTACGGCGTTGATCAATTCTTTAGTCGTCGTTTTACCGTTACTTCCAGTGATTGCCAGGATTGGAATGCCTAAATAATTCCTATGGAACAGTGCTAGCTTTTGTAATGATTCGAGTACGTTCTTTACTAGTATGTATTGTTCACTGGACTCCGCCACCAATTCATCATCAACAACCACGTAACGTGCGCCCGCAGCAAGTGCGTCTGCCGCAAATAGGTTTCCGTCGAAGTTTTCGCCTTTAAGAGCGAAGTACATGGAACCTTGTTTGATTTTTCTGGTATCTGTGTTCGCTCCACTGCATAATAGGAAGCGTTGGTGTAGTCTGGCTGTATTCATGAAATAAATCTATAAAAAAAGCCCTAAACAAGTTAGGGCTTTAAGTTTATTTTATGTTCAGGAAGTCTAGTTGCTTCTTGCAGTTTTATTGTCATTAAGAGACTTTGAGCCAACTCTGGACATGGCGTTTCTAAAACCAATATAGTCTGTTGCCATATCCTGCGGGAAATATCTTCTTTGTGCCGGATCCAGCCAGTAAGCACGATCTCTCCAGCTACCACCTTTATATACTCTTACTTCATCGCTAACAAGCGTTGTCCTTTTCTCTGTGTCATATCCTCTTTTAGATAGGGAAGCATCAGAACTACTATCAGCGTAAGTGAAGTTATCATATTTAGGAGAGTTGTACATTCTCTTGTTAGGATCTTCATCATCTTGCTGAAATGCCTGGTAATATCTGCTAGAGCTCTTATCACCATCACGGAAGTTTCTCTGATCACTATCTGTGAAGTTAGTTCTCATGTAAGTATCCTCTTCAGTAACTGCTACCTGAGCAATTTCACCTGGAAGATTTCTTGCTACCAGTTTCCCGTTACTTAAAGTGTCGTATACAACATCATCTGTACCTACTACTTTAACTGAACCATCTTCATTGATAGCATGTTTGGTGTAAACGTTACCACGGTAGTAGTTAAAATCGTTGAATTCATCATCTACTATAGGTCTGTAAACATCAGCTACCCATTCAGAAACGTTTCCAGCCATATCATAAAGACCAAAATCATTAGGCTCGTAAGATTTCACTTCAGCAGTAATATCTGCTCCATCATCACTCCATCCGGCAATTCCACCGTAATCACCATCACCTTGCTTAAAGTTAGCCAGCTGATCTCCCATTTTCTTTACATCACCATTTCTGGTGTACTGTCCATCCCATGGATATTTCTTACGTCCACGATAAGTATTATAGCTTCTGATTCCTGTAAGTCCTAGAGCAGCATATTCCCATTCTGCTTCAGTTGGAAGTCTGTATTCAGGATATATTAAACCACTTTCGCGACCTGGGTAAACCTTTTTGATAGGATTTCCTGCTTCATTAGTTTCAGAAAGTCTGTCCTGAGATTCGTCTCCACCCTGGCTAATGTCGGTATTACCTCCATAAGCCTTGCTAGGTGAATGAATATAGGTATCGGTATTAAAAGTTGTACCTGCAGCTACATCTGTATATCTGGCACCTTCCTTAATAAAACCTTCTTTTTCAAGGTTACTTTCGTTTACACGGTCTGTTCTCCATTTACTGAATTCGACAGCCTGTATCCAGCTCACACCCACTACCGGGTAGTCAGCATATGCCGGGTGACGAAGGTAGTTGGTTACCATAGTCTCATTATATCCTAAACGGTTTCTCCAAACAAGAGTATCCGGTAAAGCACCGGTGTAAATGTTTTTGTAATTCTCTTCACTTGGTGGAAAAACTTTTCTTAACCAATCAAGATATTCAAGATACATTTTATTGGTCACCTCGGTTTCATCCATGTAGAATGACTGCACATGTTGTTGAGTTGGAGTATTGTTCCAGTCGTGCATAGGATCATCTGCTACTCGTCCCATTGTGTAAGTTCCTCCTTCTACAAATACAAGACCCGGTGCAGCATCCTGCTCTTCGTAATCTGTATTGTATTGAAAGCCACCTTCGTCAGAATTGATATCCCAACCGGTTGCTCTTGAGGTATTTTTGTAATTGTTCGATTTATTACAGCTCAGCAAGCTTACGCCACAAACCACAGCAATTACGGCTTTAAAAGCTACATTCAATTTCATAGTATTCCCTTCTTAAATGATAGAAAATTAGGCTTTGCAATATACTAATTAACGATAAAAGTACAAGATTATTTTGTTAATTCTAAAAGCTGCCTGAAAGCTATAACTGCCTGATATAGATATAGGTAACATTGATTTATAGAAGCTTAGTTACTAGACTGTTAGGTTTGAGTGAAAATCTGTTTTTAAAAACGGATAGAAACCTGAAAAATTGCAGTTACCTGTATAATTTATTCCCGCAATTTTAATTTATACTTATAAACTGCAATAAATGACCGTATCTTGAGTTATAACTATTTAAGTTCTAGTTATCTCCCGAAAGCTTCAGTTCGACCCCTATCTAAGGCATTTTAGCTAAATGGTGCTTTCTTAACAGGAATATTACTATATATTTGTTTATCATTCATTCATAAGGACAATGAAAAAAACTACAATCTTATTGATCGCGACTATCTTTCTTGTCGACTTTTCAATATTTGCACAGGAGGATAGTGGGGATCGTGTGATAACTACAGCTGTTCCATTTTTGCTCGTAGCGGCAGATGCCAGAGCTGCAGGAATGGGAGACCAGGGAGTTGCTACTTCTCCAGATGTCTTCTCTCAGCAATGGAATCCGGCAAAATATGCTTTTGCAACCAGTGAAAACGGAGTTTCTGTTTCCTATACTCCTTACCTTAGTGAGATCGTGAATGATATCTTTCTTGGTAGCTTGAACTATTTCCATAAAATCGATGATAGAAGTGCGGCAGCAGCTTCGCTAAGATATTTTAGTCTTGGTTCTATCGAAACCAGAGAGATCTTTGAGCAGATGCCAATTCTTGTCAATCCAAACGAACTAACTTTCGATGTTTCTTATTCCTTGAAACTAAGTGATTACATTTCCATGGCCGTAGCCGGGCGGTATTTAAGATCTGATCTTGGTTTGCAGGATAATGAGGATCTTGGTGCAGCTTCTACTTTTGGAGTAGATGTGGCAGCTTACTACCAAAGTGCAAATCTTACCTTCGGTGGTTTTGATGGGCAATGGAGATTAGGTGCGAACATTGCGAACATCGGGCCTAAAATGAAATATGACGATGCAGGACAGGAAAACTTTATTCCTACCAATTTAAAACTTGGAGCCGGCTTTGACTTTATTTTTGATGTAGATAATAAACTCGGAACTTATGTAGAATTTAATAAACTTCTGGTTCCAACTCCGCAAGATTTCAATGGTGACGGACAAATAACTGCTGAAGATGATCTTATTTATAATGAGACCAGTTCGATTGGTGGTATTTTCGAATCCTTTGGAGATGCTCCAGATGGTTTTTCAGAAGAATTGAAAGAGGTGACAGTTGCAGTAGGTGCAGAATACTGGTATCAGGAGAAATTTGCTTTGAGAGTAGGTTATTTTAATGAAAGTGATCAAAAAGGTTTTAGAAAATTCTTTGCACTTGGAGCTGGCTTCGCTTATGAATCTGTAGTTATCGATGCTTCTTATTTGTTCTCGACCTCTACAGTACCTAGTCCGCTGGAGGGAACGCTTAGATTTGGTTTGAGCTATAATTTTGGCGATACCTTCAATAATTAAATAAAACATTTTAAATTATAAACAAATCGGGGATCCTGTGGGTTTCCGATTTTGTTGTCTTTAATAATCACTAATGAAAAAACTAGATATTACTACCAGCCTCGAGGTCTATGATTCTGTACAGGAGCTTTCCGAAGAATTAAAGGATCTTATGAAGCAGGCTGTTGAAGTAAGAGACCAGGCATACGCACCATATTCGAAGTTTAAAGTAGGTGCCGCAATTTTACTTGATAACGGTGAGGTTGTCGTGGGGAGTAATCAGGAAAATGCATCCTATCCTTCTGGTCTTTGTGCTGAAAGAACCGCTATTTATTATGCCGGAGCTAAGTTTCCTCAATCCAGAATCCTTAAGATTGCTATCACTGCTCGTTCTTTGAACCAGGAAATCACCAAACCGGTACCTCCTTGCGGTGCTTGCAGGCAGGCCCTGGTAGAATACGAAGTGAAGCAAAAGGAGCCTATCGAGTTGTATTTCATGGGTGAAACCGGAGAAGTGATGAAAGCAGCATCGGTCGCTGAGATTCTGCCTTTAGTTTTTGACAGTAATTGTCTATAAGGTTTTCGTAATTTTTTGCTTTAAAACTGTTTTCGTTTCTTGCTGAAAATAGTATTTTTGTTATCCGCTCGGCAAAACCAATCTGTCTGGCCTTTTAAATATAAATTTTAGATGAAGAAAATTACAAAAGCCACATACTTAAAGTGGTACGAGGATATGTTGTTCTGGCGTAAATTTGAAGACAAGCTTGCGCAGGTTTATATTCAACAGAAAGTTAGAGGATTTTTACATTTATATAATGGGCAGGAAGCAATTTTAGCCGGAGCATTGCATGCGATGGATCTTGAGAAAGATCGTATGATCACTGCTTACCGAAATCACGTTCAGCCAATAGGTATGGGTGTGGATCCAAAGAAGGTAATGGCAGAGCTTTACGGTAAGAAGACTGGAACATCTATGGGACTTGGTGGTTCTATGCACATTTTCGCAAAAGAACATAGATTTTACGGAGGTCACGGGATTGTTGGTGGTCAGATTCCACTAGGAGCCGGTTTGGCCTTTGCAGATAAATACCACAAAAGGGATAACGTAACCCTAACTTTTATGGGTGACGGTGCTGTTAGACAGGGTTCTCTTCATGAAACTCTGAATATGGCTGTTAACTGGAACCTTCCAGTTGTATTTTGTGTTGAAAATAACGGATACGCGATGGGAACATCTGTAGCTCGTACTTCGAAAGATACAGAGATCTGGAAGTTAGGTAATGGTTACGAAATGCCATGTGGTCCTGTAGACGCTATGGATCCAGTAAAGGTTGCTGAAGCTTTGGATGAGGCGATCACACGTGCTCGTAAAGGGGACGGTCCAACTTTCCTTGAGTTGAAAACTTACCGATACAGAGGTCACTCTATGAGTGATGCCCAGAAGTACAGAACTAAAGATGAGGTGGCCGATTATCAAAAACTAGATCCAATCACTAAGGTGAAGAAGATCATTCAGGATAAAAAATACGCTTCAGATAAAGAGATCAAAGAGATCGATAAGCGAGTAAAGGAAAGAGTGGCAGAATGTGAGAAATTTGCAGATGAGTCAGATTTCCCAGATAAGAACATCATGTACGATGTTGTTTACGAACAGGAGGATTATCCATTTCTAGCACATAAATTAGATTAAGCTATGGCAGAAGTTATCAAAATGCCGCGTTTGAGCGATACCATGGAAGAAGGTACCGTTGCAAAGTGGTTAAAGAAAAAGGGAGATAAAGTAGAAGAGGGCGATATTCTTGCAGAAATCGAGACCGATAAGGCGACGATGGAGTTTGAATCTTTCTATGATGGTACTTTGCTTCATATAGGTGTTGAAGAAGGAGACGGTGCACCAGTTGACGAACTTCTGGCAATTATTGGAGAAGAAGGGGAAGATATTTCAGACCTTATAGATGGTGGTGGAAAATCTTCAGATTCTTCGGAAGATAAAGAAGAGGCTAAAGATTCTTCAGATGATGATGATTCCGAAGAGAAGAAAGAAGATAAAGAGGATAAGGAAGAGAGTAAATCTGATTCAGATAGCGACTCTTCTGATGATTCTGATTCTTCAGGAGGTATTCCTGAAGGAGTTGAGGTGGTGAAAATGCCACGTCTTAGTGATACAATGGAAGAAGGAACTGTTGCAGCCTGGCTGAAGCAGGAAGGAGATAAAGTAGAAGAAGGTGATATTCTTGCTGAAATCGAAACAGATAAAGCAACGATGGAATTCGAATCTTTCTATGAAGGAACACTTCTAAAAATCGGAATCCAGGAAGGTGAATCTGCGAAAGTTGATAGCTTACTGGCTATTATTGGACCTGAAGGAACAGATGTTTCTGGTATTGATGGTTCTACAGATACTTCAGCTAAGAAGAAATCTTCAGATTCTTCCGAAGAAAAACAAAAAGACGATTCGAAAGATTCAAATAAGCAGGAAAAAGAAGATAAGAAATCGAGTGGTTCTTCTTCATCTAACGATGGAAAACGAATTTTTGCTTCTCCGCTGGCTAAGAAAATGGCTGAGGACAAAGGAATCGATCTTGGAGATGTAGATGGTTCCGGAGAGAACGGTAGAATCGTTAAGAAAGATATAGAGAACTTTAAAGGAGCTGAAAAGAAGGAAGCTGCTACAGAAGCAAAATCAGATTCTTCAAAAGAAACTACTGCTTCAGTTAAGCCTTACACTCCAGCAGGTGAGGAAAGCTATGAAGAGCGTAAAAACTCTCCTATGCGTAAAACGATCGCCAAGAGACTTGGAGAATCTAAATTCACAGCACCACATTACTATCTTACTATAGAAGTGGACATGGCAAACGCAATGGCTTCACGTAAGCATATCAACGAAATGCCTGATGTTAAGGTATCTTTTAATGATATGGTGATCAAAGCTTCGGCAATGGCCTTGAGAAAGCATCCGCAGGTGAATAGCCAGTGGACTGGTGATACGATGAAGCTTGCCAACCATATCCATATGGGAGTTGCAGTTGCGGTAGATGAAGGATTGGTAGTTCCAGTTCTTAAGTTCGCTGATCAAATGTCGCTTACTCAAATTGGAGGTAATGTAAAAGACCTTGCCGGGAAAGCTAGAAATAAAAAGATACAGCCAGCCGAAATGGAAGGGAGTACCTTTACTGTTTCCAATCTTGGAATGTTTGGGATTGTAGAATTTACCAGTATTATCAATCAGCCAAACTCGGCAATTCTTTCAGTAGGAACCATCGTTGAGAAGCCTGTAGTTAGAAATGGTGAGATCGTAGTTGGTAACACCATGAAACTTACTCTCGCTTGTGATCACCGTACAGTAGATGGAGCAACAGGAGCTCAGTTCCTGCAAACTCTAAAAACATATATGGAAAACCCAGTGACGATGCTGGCATAAGTTTAGCCGTCATAACTATATTTGAATCCCGCATAATTGCGGGATTTTTTTATCTTTAGCTTTATGAGAAACACTACATATAAAGGTAAAATAGCTGGTTTGACGCTTGCAGTTGCAGGATTATTGTCCTGTAATGCGCAAACTACAGAGAATGTTATAGATAGCAAAGAGGTTGCGGAACATCTGGAATACTTAAGTTCAGATGATCTATTGGGTAGAAAGACCGGTACAGCCGGAATTGAAGAGGCTGCCAGCTTTATAGAAAAAGAATTTAAAAGCGCCGGAATCAAACCTTATTTTGAAACTTACCGGGATAGCTTTCAGGTTAAAAATACTGATGGATTTAATATTGTAGGATATCTTGAGGGAAGCGACGAAAATCTTAAAAATGAGTTTATCGTGATAGGAGCTCATTACGACCATATTGGTGAAGGAAAACCGGTAGATGGCGATGCTATAGCCAATGGTGCTAATGATAATGCTGCTGGAACCGTTGCAGTCCTGGCACTGGCAAAAGAGTTCGCTAAGCTTGAAAATAATAAGAGAAGTATCCTGTTCACTTTATTTTCTGCGGAAGAGATGGGATTGGTAGGATCAAAACATCTTGCTAATAGATTGAAGTCTGAAGAGCTTGATCTTTATGTGATGTTCAATATTGAAATGATTGGAGTTCCAATGAAAGCCAGGGATTATCAGGCTTATCTTACCGGATTTGAAAAATCCAATCTGGCTGAAAAATTCAATGAATATTCTAATGGTGAGAAAGTGCTTGGATTCCTGCCGCAGGCGCAGCAAATGAGCTTATTTAAACGTAGCGATAACTATCCATTTTACGAAACCTTTGGTGTGCCATCACAAACTGTTTCTACATTCGATTTTTCGAATTATAACTACTACCATCACGTAGATGATGAAGCTGAAAAACTTGATCCTGAATTCATGTCTGAACTTATCAGTGCATTGATCCCAGGACTTACAAAAATGGCAAATTCCGAAGAGAAAGAAATTAAAATGACGAGTGATGAGTAAAATTGTAATTACCGGAACCAGTCGTGGAATTGGATTTGAAATGGTGAAAATCTTAGCAGAACAGGGTCACGAAGTACTGGCGCTTTCCAGAAATGATGAACCTGTCAAAAATCTAAGCCTTGAGCAAGTGAATGCGCTCGCATTCGATATTACCAGTATTTCTGAAATTGAAAATATTGGTAAGTGGATCACTAAAAACTGGGACTCTAAAGTTGATATTCTAATAAATAATGCAGGAACACTTTTAAATAAACCTTTTGCTGAATCTACTATGGAGGAATTTTCAGAAGTATATAAAGTGAATGTGATAGGAGTAGCTGAGCTTACCCGCCAGTTATTACCATATATGAGCACCGGTGGACATGTTGTTAATGTAAGTAGTATGGGCGGAATTCAGGGAAGTATGAAGTTTCCTGGGCTTGCTGCTTATAGTTCCAGCAAGGGAGCGCTTATTACACTTACTGAGCTACTTGCTGAAGAATACAAAGAGAATGGTCCGGCATTTAACGTGCTTGCCTTGGGAGCTGTTCAAACTGAAATGCTTGAAGAAGCCTTTCCTGGTTATGAGGCACCGGTTACTGCGGAAAAAATGGCGAATTATATAGCCGATTTTAGTCAGAATGGTCAGCAGTTCTACAATGGTAAGATCATGCAGGTTTCAAATAGTACTCCATAATTTATGAAAGAAATTCTTTCAAAATATCTTCCAGCTACCGCTGTTGAACCTATTTCGGAGATGATCAGGTTACATTCGGTTCATTTGAAGATCGTAAACGAAAGAGTGACCAGGCATGGTGATTACCGGAGAATGCCAGATGGCTCTCAGCAAATCACCATCAATTCTAATTTGAATAAATATAGGTTTCTAATTACGACCGTGCATGAGATCGCACATCTGGTAGCTTTCGAAAAATATGGAAGAAGTATTAAGCCACATGGCCAGGAATGGAAACATTGTTTTAGAAGTTTAATGTTACCTTTCATCAGGCCCGAGATTTTTCCAGGTTCTTTATTGCCGGTGATAGCGAATCACTTTAGAAACCCTAAAGCTTCAAGTGATACAGATGCACATCTTTCAGTAGCATTGAAAAGCTATGATCCCGAAAATGATAAGAACTACGTTTTTGAAATTCCTTCCGGAAGCATTTTCAGGATTCATAATGGTAAAACTTTCAAGAAAGGGCCTAGAAAAGTAAAAAGATTTGAATGTCTGGAAATTGATACCGGACGTATATATTTGTTTCAGCCTAATGCTGAAGTACAACTGCTAAAAGTTTAAATATGACTGGAACCAAAAAAGACAATTATTACGCTATTCTTATGGCCGGCGGAGTCGGTTCCAGGTTCTGGCCTGCCAGCAAGAAATCTTCTCCTAAGCAATTTCTGGATATACTTGCTGTTGGCGAAACTCTATTTCAAACAACTTTTAAAAGACTTTCGAGATTAATTCCCCAGGAAAACATTTACGTGCTTACGAATGAAGATTATGTAGATGTGATCAAGGAACAGATTAGTTCGATCCATGATGATCAGATCGTTGCAGAACCGGCTATGAGAAATACTGCACCTTGCATTTTACTGGGTTCCATGAAGATCTACAATAAAAATCCATGTGCTAGTATTGTGGTTGCTCCTAGTGACCATTGGATCAAAGAAGAGGAGGATTTTATTACAGCATTGGAAAAGGCCTTTTTAGAGGTGGAGAATAATGATAAACTTATCACTCTTGGGATCGAGCCTAATGGCCCCAATACAGGTTATGGGTACATAGAGTATGATAAGGATGAATCGGCTGAGGTAAAGCCGGTGATCAATTTTACTGAAAAACCAGGGGAGATGAAAGCACAGGAGTTTATAGATGCTGGGAACTACGCCTGGAACGCTGGTATTTTTATCTGGCGTGCTGAGACGATCATTGCAAATTTTAAGACTCATTTGCGTGAAATGTACGACCTGTTCGCTAAGGCCGAAAAACTTCTTAATACTTCGGAAGAAAAACAATTTATAAAAGAGAACTATCATCTGGCAGCCAACATTTCTATTGATTACGGCATCATGGAAAAGTCGGATAAAGTATATATGATTCCTGCCAGCTTTGACTGGAATGATTTGGGAACCTGGTCATCTGTCCAGTCTGAACTGCCAGCAGACGAAGACGGGAATACCTTAATGAAGGCCCGAGTGCTTTCAAAGGATTCAAGTAATAATATCATCTCTACCTCTGGAAATAAATTGGTGGTAGTACAGGGACTTGATGACTATATAATCGTTGAAGATAAGGACGTTCTTATGATCGTTCCCAAATCCAACGAACAGGGGATTAAGGAGTGGCGAAAAACGGTGATGGATAAATTTGGTGAAGAATTAGGTTAAGATGGAAGAACAACAAGCTCCTAAGGAAGAGCCGAAAGAGAAGGTTTCAGAAAACCTAAGCAAGGACGCCAAGCAAATAAGCAGCCAGGCAAGAAATTTCCTGAGCCGATTGCTGGACATACGTCCGGATACCGATAGAGAATCGACGGTAGAGGCTGTACAGAAGGATATATCCTTTAAGGGACATAACGCCTGGATCCTTATATTCTCCATTTTCGTAGCATCCATTGGTCTAAACGTAAGTAGCACAGCTGTAGTAATTGGTGCGATGCTTATCTCTCCATTAATGGGTCCTATCGTAGGAATTGGAATGGCGGTAGCCATTAACGATGTGGATACACTAAGACGTTCGTTCGTAAACCTTGGAATAATGGTTGGACTTAGTGTTTTAACTGCGACTGTTTACTTCTTTATTTCACCCGTTAAAAACGAGACACCAGAGCTTGTAGCCAGAACCTATCCTACCATACTGGATGTGCTGGTAGCAATTTTTGGTGGTTTAGCGTTAATAGTGGCGAAGACCAAAAGAGGTACCATTGCCAGTGTGATACTTGGAGTTGCGATTGCAACAGCTTTGATGCCACCGCTATGTACCGTGGGATATGGTATAGCCAATGCTAAATGGGAATATGCTCTGGGTGCATTGTACTTATTTTCTATTAACGCCGTATTTATAGCGTTATCGACATTTGTGGTAGCTAAATTGCTTGGTTTTCCATTAGTTCGTTATGCGAATAGCAAGCGAAGGAAGAGAATCGCGCAGATTGCATCTACTATAGCCATTATCGTAATGATCCCGAGTGTTGTTTTGTTTGTCAAGCTTTTAAGAGAGCAGGTTTATCATAGTAAGGCTGAAGAGTTTATCACAAATAACCTTAGATACAATGGGGCTGAGATTATCAAAAACACCAGCGACTTTAAGGATAAGCAAGTTGACATCTACTTTATTGGGAACCCTGTACCTAACGCAACGATAGAAACCTGGAAGAGCCAGATGAAGGAAATTGAAGCACTAGCTGATGCTGAACTCATTGTTCACCAAGGAGCAGATCAATCACAGGATATGGACATGCTGTCGAGTCAGTTGAGAAGCGGTATCCTTGAAGATCTTTACGTAAAGAATCAGGAAGTGATGGCGAATAAGGATAAAAGAATTGAGCTTCTTGAAAAAGAGTTGTCTAAGTATCGCGGAGAAAAATTCAGTTTTACTGAATTGAGTAAGGAAGCTAAGATCAATTATGAAGACATTGAAGAAATAGGATATTCTAATCTAATGACCACGAATTTCCAGAAGACTGATACAATTCCAACTTTCACAGTGACCTGGGATAGAGATCTTCGCGGTGATAAATTAAAGGTTCAGCAAGATAAATTTGGTCAGTGGATGAAGGTGAGACTCAAATTAGATACAGTAGCGATCAAAAATGTTCGCTAATATTACTTCCTGAAAATCTTCTATATTCAAATGTACAAGCTTAAAGTTTAGATATATTGGGTTTTAAGTGGCACGAAGCAATTTCCTAATGATTTCAGCTAGACGAATACTGATTTTTATATTTCTAATTACCTGTTTGATTCTAAACTCAGGTTGTTCGGATAAAAAGAAAATTACGAATCTAGAATACGAAGAGTATAATCCGAAGGACTTTTATGAAGTGACGGGAAGGGTAATTGAAAATAGACTAAGCTATCATATTCCTAAAACAAATATTTTATTCTATGAATATTTTCTGGAGAAAGAAAATCCCTTTAGAGGCCATGAAGAAAATCTAAAAGTCCATTTAAATAAAGGTGAAAAATTTATTGTTTTAGTACACAAGAAAGATAGTACAATAAGTTTTTTTGGCTATGTTGATCCAAGATTTAAAAAAGAGTCTTTCGAAAAAGTAAGAAAAAAAGCGAATCAAACTTTCAAATAGTAATGCTTGAAAAAACGATTGTTGTTCGAAATAGTGTAGAATATGTGTGAATCTTCTTAAATAACGGTTTTAAATTGAATAGGTGTTATTTTAGAAACGGGATAAGAAAACATTAATTCTTTCAATTCAGCGTCCCTCGTCCTGCAACTTGCAATAAACTTAAGCGTTTCTAAAAGATCAATGATTTCTGAAAAATAGTATTCGATTTTCTAGTGCCCTTTTAGCTGGGCTTCTCGAACTTTCTTGAATAAGTTAGAAGAGTATACAAAATCTGTTACGGTTTTATCCTGAGTATGGAAGATATCTTCTTTCGTGCCTTTCCAGGCCAATAGTCCATCTTTTAGAAATGCAATTCTTTCTCCAATCTCTAATACAGAATTCATATCGTGCGTAATTACAACAGTAGTAATCTCATTTTCGTGAGTCAGCTGTTGTATGAGGTTGTCGATAACGGTGGCCGTCTGTGGATCCAAACCTGAGTTTGGTTCATCACAGAAAAGATATTTAGGTTTATTTACAATCGCTCTGGCAATCGCTACCCTTTTCTGCATCCCTCCACTAATCTCTGAAGGCATTTTAGTATCGTTTCCTTCAAGATTGACTCTTTTCAATACCTCGTGTACGCGATCACGCATTTCGCCACTCTTCTGATTAGTGAACATGCGCAATGGGAACATCACATTCTCTTCTACGGTCATAGAATCGAAAAGGGCTCCACCCTGAAACAACATTCCAATTTCAGTTCTTAATTCCCTTTGCTCTTCATCTGAAAAGTTGGAGTAAGGTTTGCCGTCATATTCTATTGCACCCTGATCTGGTTTGAACAATCCAAGCATACACTTCAGAAAAACACTTTTCCCGGATCCAGATTGCCCGATGATTAGGTTCGTTTTACCGCGCTCAAATTGATAGTCGATACCTTTTAGTACTTCCTGACCGTTAAAACCTTTATGTAAATCCTTTACCTGTATCATCTGCTAGCTTAATAAAAGTTGTGTTATAACGTAGTTGGTAATGATTAATACCACACTTGTCCATACGAATGAGGTGGTAGAAGCTTCTCCAACTTCAAGGGCTCCACCTTTCATAAAATATCCGTGATAAGATGGGACCGTAGCGAGAATAAAGGCAAATAATATTGTTTTAATAAAAGCGTAAACAAGGTGAAAGCCAATGAAATCATCCTGCAACCCAGTAAGAAATTGATCGCTGGTCACAAAACCACCAAAAACAGCAGCTGTATAAGCCCCCGCAATTCCCAGGAACATAGATATGGCGATCACGAATGGATACGTAAGCATCGCCATGATCTTAGGGAAAATTAGGTAGTTCTTGGAATTTATACCCATTACCTCAAGTGCATCGATCTGCTCTGTAACGCGCATGGAACCAATACTGGATGTGATAAAAGATCCAACCTTACCTGCCATGATAATGGAGATAAATGTGGGGGCGAATTCCAGAATGATCGACTGTCTTGCTGCGAAAGCTACCAGTGATTTTGGAATCAACGGATTGTTAAGGTTTAAGGCTGTTTGGATTGCGACAACCGCACCTATGAAGAAAGACAGGAATGCTACAATTCCCATAGAGCCCATAATAAGCTCATTGATCTCCTTAAATATTAGATTTCTTAGAACCGAGCCTTTGGTCATTCTGCCAAAAACTCCCTTAAGCATTATAAAGTATTCCCCAATGGAGTACAGGTACGTCATCAATTCAATTTTGTCCAGCTAAAATACTAAAATTTCGTTCTAAAGTATTTAACGCTTAATTAAACTTTAGCGTTTCAAGTTTAGTAATTTTGGGAATTCAAACTAATTATTTTACAGAATGAAACGAAGCTTGATCATACTGCTAATGCTAATAAGTTTTAAACCTGTTAGTTCACAGATCACAAAGGAAAAACCAAAGCTGGTAGTTGGTATTGTTGTAGACCAGATGCGCTATGATTACCTAACCCGATTCTGGGATCAATTTGGGGAAAACGGATTTAAAAGAATGGTCAATAATGGCTATAACTTCAAAAATCATCATTTTAATTATGTTCCTACTTATACCGGCCCGGGGCATGCTTCAGTATTCACTGGGACAACTCCAGCGAATCACGGTATTATAGGAAATAACTGGTATAACAAGTTCGAAGATTCGTTTGTTTATTGTGCCGGTGATGATAATGTGAATCCAATAGGAACCACAGACCGTGCTGGAAAAATGTCGCCTCGTCGTATGAAATCTACCACTTTTGGTGATGAGAACAGGCTGCAAACTCAGGGAAAAGGCAAAACAATAGGGGTAGCCTTAAAAGATCGTGGAGCAATACTCCCGGCTGGTCATGCAGCTAATGCTGCTTACTGGTTCCATGGCAAAGATGAAGCGAAATGGATCACAAGTTCTTACTATATGGAGCAATTACCTCAATGGGTGCAGGATTTTAACGAATCGGGTATAGCCAAATCTTATTTGAAAGAATGGGCGCCGTTGAAGGATATTACAACTTACCAGCAAAGTGGTGTGGATCGTAATGAATTTGAGTTTGGTTTCGACGGGAAAGAGACTGCAGACTTCCCTTATGATCTTAAAAAACTGGCTAAAGCAAATGGCGAATATGACCTTATCAAGGCCACACCTTTCGGAAATGATCTTACTGCGGAATTTGCTAAAGCTGCGATCAAGGGTGAGGAGCTAGGAAAGGACAATATTACCGATGTTCTTACCCTTAGTTTTTCCAGTACCGATTACGTAGGTCATAACTTTGGAGTGAACAGCAAAGAAATTCAGGACACTTATATGAGATTAGATGAAAACATAGCAGATGTTCTGCAATATCTGGATGCTGAGGTAGGCGCTGGCGAGTACGTGGTTTTTCTGACTGCAGATCACGGTGGAGTAGATGTGCCTGCTTACTTAAAGTCTAAAAAAGTACCTGCTGGTTATTATGACGAATTAAGCATGAAGGAAAAACTGAATAAATTTTCTTCTGAAACGTTCAAAAATGATAGTCTGATAAAAAATATAAGCAACAGCCAGATCTTCCTGAATTACGATGAATTGTTAGCTGAAGATATTAGTTTGGAAGAAGTGACTTCAAAGATGTCTCATTTTTTACTGAAACAGGAGAAAATATCAAGAGTATTCACGAGGAATGAACTTCAGATCGGTGCGTTTTCAAACCAGATAGGAGAACTTATCCAGAATGGATATAATCAGAAACGTAGTGGAGACATGGTATTTGTGATAGATCCTGGTTATATTGTATACCCTGATAAGGGGACGACTCATGGGAGTGGTTTCACTTATGATACACATGCACCTCTTCTTTTCTTCGGAAAAGGAATTAACAAAGGTGAAACTTACGAGAAAACATACATTAGAGATATTGCACCAACTATTTCAGCGATGCTGGGAATTGCTTTCCCAAATGCTAATACAGGAAAACCTTTAAAAGAAGTACTGGACAGGTAATTACAAGAACTTATTTTTAATAGCGTCCCAACGCAACTTTCTAATAAAACGGCCTTCTTCTTCGGAAACGAGAAAAGGTCGTTTTTTCTTTCTGGCATTAAAGAAACCAGATAGATAGTGTAATAATGCAAAGGGATTCATCTTTAGAGCAGCAAGTTTGGCTGAAGCGATCATGCTCAAAGCAACTCCATATCGAAGTCTGTAGAATGCCTCACCTTGCTTGCGACCAGAATGCTCAAAATAATTCATGCCGGTAGGACGAAGATGTTTGACCAATAAATTTTCATCGGTCACAACTTTCCAACCATGAAATCTAGCCAGAAGTTCATCTGCTGTATCCCAGCCCATGGCAGGTTTAAGTTCCCCAATTTGTATGAAACAATGTTTGCTGTACGCTTTTAGTGCGCCACGAATATGATCTTTACCTGTAAGATTTTCGGGAATCCATTTATCCTTTCTCTGGACACTGCAAAAGCCTCCAGCCATTCCAACACCCGGTTCCGTTTTAAATATCTCAACGATCCTTTGCAGGTAATTTTCAGGAAAAATAAGGTCAGCATCAAATTTACAAATGATATCAAAATTATCATCTAGCTGATAGAATCCCTGGTAGAAAGCATTGATCACCTTACTACCTGGAGCATGTTCTGCAGAAGATTCATTCTGAACAAGATCTATAAAGTCATATTTTGCAACAAAACCCTCTACAATTTCTGAAGTTAAATCAGTAGAATTATCATCTACAACCATTATTTTCGCAGGTTTCAGCGATTGCTCAGCAAGCGACTTTAGCGTCCGGCCAATAATATTAGCCTCATTATGTGCGGGGATGATAATATAGATTCTCACGAAATGGATATTTCAGTAAGTGGCTAAGATAGAGTATTAGATTCTTTCAGCATAGACAGCATAGTACCTTGGAGTAAACTTCCGAAGTATTGGGCGTAATCCAATTTTCTTCACTGGATGTGCCCATTGAATACTATCCTTTATTTGCCAGCCACTTTTTTCAAGCAACCAGTCAAACTGCCATTTTTCGAACTCATGATAATGCCGGTCCCACGGATCTGTCTTGCTGCGATAGGCAGGAGTAAACCATAAATTCAATGGCACGCTTGCTAAAAGTTTCTGGGCTTTGATCTCTTTCAGAATATTATATGGAGCGAGTAGATGTTCGAAGATTTCGAACGCCGTAATGCAATCATAAGAATTTGATTGAACCGCCTCAAAATGATCGTCCAGATCTTCCCCACGGGTATTATTTACCTGAAAACCTTCCTTTTCCATGATCTTTGAAAAAGGATTGGGAACTCCCAGATCCAGTATTCGTTCATCTCTGGAAATATGATTTTCTAAAAATTCCAGTGTCTTCTGAAAGCGTTCTTCCGGGAAACTTTGTTCGTACATTATACCTGGTAAGTGATCGCATTAATGTTCATTCCTGCACCAACGCTGGCAAACATTACAACGTCACCTTTCTCAAGTTTTTGATGGTCAATTTTGCCTTTACGTACAAGATCCAGAAGCGTTGGAACAGTGGCTACACTGCTATTTCCCAATTCGTGGATGGTCATAGGCATCACATGTTCAGGCGCTTGCATGTTGTGTAATTTGTAGAACCTGTTGATGATAGCTTCATCCATCTTCTCATTTGCCTGGTGAATAAATACAGTTTTAAGGTCTTCAATAGATTTCCCGCTATTTTCCAGGCAGGTTTTCATCGCTTTTGGTACGTTGACGAGAGCAAATTCGTAGATCTTGCGACCATTCATTTTTATAAAACGAATATCTTCGTAAGATTTACTGTTATTTGATTTTCCGAAGTAGATATATTCAGATTCCTGCAATGAGAATGTCGCCGACTCATGAGAAAGAATACCTCCAGTTTCTTCTGAAGCTTCTAAAATTGCCGCTCCGGCACCATCTGAAAAAATCATGCTATCTCTGTCGTGACTATCTACCACCCTGGATAAAGCTTCAGCGCCAATTACCAGGCAGCGTTTCGCAATGCCTGCCTTAATAAATGCATTGGCCTGCACCATACCTTCAATCCAGCCAGGACAGCCAAATAAAATGTCATATCCTACACATTTAGGATTGCTGATCTTCAATTTTGCTTTTACCCGGGTAGCTAAACTTGGTACGGTATCGCTTTGAACGGTATTGGATTTAACGTCTCCATAATTATGAGCAACTATGATATAATCAAGAGTTTCAGGGTCTATTCCAGCATCTTCTATAGCTTTTTTACTAGCCAGAGTTGCAATATCTGAAGTATTCATTTCAGGTTCAATATACCTGCGCTCTTCAATCCCGGTAATAGCTTTGAACTTACGAATTGTAGTTGGATTATCCTGAGGAAAAGAACTCCCGTCGAGGTTAAAAAACTCATGTTGCTCAAAGTCAGCATTTCTTGTGACAACATTAGGTATGTAACTTCCCGTACCGGTAATTTTAAAATTCATCTGACTCTGAGATTATAAATATTTCACAATTTAATTAAATAGCCTTAAGCTACATTTAAAATTTAATACTTTTTGGTCGAAAAAAAACCTGCCAGTTGACAGGTTTTTATTTCTAAAGTGCTATCTGGCTTATACTTCGGCATATTCTTCCGTAGGAGGGCAGGTACACATCAGGTTCCTGTCTCCGTAAGCTTCATCCACACGTCGTACACTTGGCCAGAACTTATTGTCATGTAAATGGCTTAGTGGATATGCTGCTTTCTCACGAGTATACGGTAAATTCCATTCGTTAGCGGTAAGCATATGTATGGTATGCGGAGCATTCTTCAACACATTGTTAGGTTCGTCTACCGATGCTTCGTCAATTTCTTTACGAATTGAAATTAGCGCATCACAGAATCTATCCAGTTCAGGTTTTGATTCACTTTCCGTTGGTTCGATCATTACAGTTCCAGCAACAGGGAATGATACTGTTGGTGCGTGGAACCCATAATCGATCAATCGTTTGGCGATATCTGTTACTTCAATACCTTTTTCTTTGAAAGGTCTGCAATCTACGATCATCTCATGCGCAGCACGTCCTCTTTCTCCGGAATAAAGGGTTTTATAATGTCCGTTCAAACGCTCCTTGATATAATTAGCATTCAAAATAGCATATTCTGTTGCCTTTTGAAGACCTTCAGTCCCAAGCATTTTGATGTATCCGTAAGATATAAGGCAAACTAGGGCAGAACCCCATGGAGCTGAAGAAATCGCGCCAATCGCCTGATCTCCTCCGGTTTTAATCACCGGGTTTCCAGGAACGAAAGGTTTCAACTGCTCAGCTACACAAATAGGACCAACACCAGGTCCACCACCGCCGTGAGGAATGGCGAAAGTTTTATGAAGGTTCAGGTGACAGACATCAGCGCCAATTTTCCCTGGATTGGTAAGTCCAACCTGTGCATTCATGTTAGCGCCATCCATATAAACCTGACCACCATTTTCGTGAATGATATTGGTTACTTCACGAATAGCTGATTCAAATACCCCGTGTGTTGAAGGATAGGTAACCATAAGTGCAGCAAGATTATCCTTGTGCTTTAATGCTTTTTCGCGTAGATCATCAACGTCTATATTTCCATTTTCAGTGGCTTTGGTAACAATCACTTTCATCCCGGCCATCACTGCTGAAGCAGGATTTGTGCCATGTGCAGACGAAGGGATCAGGCAAATATTTCTATGACTGTCTCCCTTTGCTTCGTGGTATGCACGTATAACCATTAAACCAGCATACTCGCCCTGAGCTCCGGAATTCGGTTGTAAAGAGGTTGCTGAAAATCCTGTAATTTCAGTTAACTGATCTTCAAGTTCTTTTAATACCGTTTGGTAACCCTGAGCCTGGTCTACAGGAACAAATGGGTGTAAATTTCCCCATTGAGGATTACTTAAAGGCAACATTTCTGAAGCTGCATTCAATTTCATGGTGCAGGATCCAAGACTAATCATCGAGTGGTTCAGGGAAAGATCCTTGCGCTCCAGCTTTTTGATATAACGCATCAATTCAGTTTCTGAATGATACAAATTGAATACTTCGTGAGTTAAAAATTCGGTAGTACGTTGAAGTGACTCCGGAATTCTAATTTCAGAAGATAATTCAGAAACTTCAGTAGCTTCTTTATCTTTTAATTCAGAAAAAACTGAAATGATGGCGTTCAGATCGTCTGTAGTAGTGGTCTCATTGATCGATATACAGGCGCTTTCGGAATCAGGATAGAAAAAGTTTATTTCGTGCTTTTCAGCAATAGTTTTTAAAGATTTAGCGTCAACCTTTACATGTAGCGTATCAAAATATGCTGAATTCTGCTGTTCGAAACCAAGCTCCTTCAAACTATCCTCCAGGCTAACTGCCGTTGCATGCACAATACCTGCGATGTACTCTAGTCCTCGTGGACCGTGATATACCGCATACATTCCCGCCATCACCGCAAGAAGAACCTGTGCAGTACAAATATTGGAAGTTGCTTTATCTCTTTTAATATGTTGTTCACGCGTTTGAAGCGCCATTCTAAGGGCATTATTCCCGTCTACATCCTTCGTAAGACCAATAATACGTCCTGGAAGGTTTCTTTTAAATTCCTCTCTGGTTCCAAAAAATGCCGCGTGAGGTCCTCCATATCCTAACGGAATTCCAAAACGCTGGGTAGTTCCAACAACCACGTCTACTCCAAGTTCTCCCGGAGCCTGAAGCATTACCAGACTAAGTATATCTGCCGCAAATGCAGTTTTGATGTTTGCTGCTTTACATTTCTCTACAAATTCTTTGTAATCGAAGATCTGTCCGAATTTCCCAGGATACTGAACAAGTGCTCCAAAGTATTCTTCAGAAAAGTCAAATTCTTCATGATCTCCCACGATCATATCGATCCCAAGAAAATTAGCACGCGTTTCCATTAGAGAAATGGTCTGCGGTAATGTTTGCTGAGAAACGAAAAATTTATTGACGTTTGCTTTTTTCTGATCTCTTTCGCGAACAGAGAATAAAAGCGCCATTGCTTCAGCTGCAGCAGTAGATTCATCTAATAAAGATGCATTCGCAAGCTCCATTCCGGTAAGATCACTTACCATGGTCTGGAAATTCAGAAGAGCTTCCAGTCTACCCTGAGCGATTTCTGCCTGGTAAGGAGTGTAAGCAGTGTACCAACCCGGATTTTCCAGAATATTTCTCTGGATAACCGCTGGCAGGATGCTTTGATGGTATCCTAAACCAATGTAGGTCTTGTATAATTTATTCTTCTCTGAAAGCTTCTTGATATGTTCTGCATACTGATTTTCACTCATTGCTTTTGGCAAATTAAGTGGGTTCTCCAGCCTGATATCATCAGGAATTGTTTCGTATATAAGTTGCTCTATAGACTCAACGCCAATCGTATCCAACATTTCCTGAAGATTTTCAGCTTTGGGACCAATATGGCGTAATGCGAAAGAATCTGTTCTCATCAATAAATTAAGTTGTGTTTTTGTGGCGCAAAAGTACATAATTCCGAGCTAATTTAAAGTGGTTTAGAGGTATACAGTTGTTAAGATTTTTGACTGACCAGAAACTAGCAAAGAATATGTAATTTCGTAAGATGAGGTACCTTCGCCAGGCTTTTGACTTATATATTAATAGCAGCATCCACGTTGCTCTTGCGGTGGTATGTTTCGCGATGATAAGTATGCTCGAATATAACTTCAAAATTACCTATGAGCTACTTGCTTTTATTTTTTTATCAACGATAACCGGTTATAATTTCGTCAAATTCGCTGGCATTGCGAAACTGCATCATTCCAGTCTTGCCGGAAACCTGCGAATCATTCAAATATTTTCTTTTATAAGTTTTCTGACGTTAATCTATTTTGCTCTTCAACTGTCAGTAAATGTTCTGATAGCAACAGCTATCCTGGGCTTACTAACACTTTTGTATGCGCTACCGGTTTTTGGAAAAAGCAGAAATTTAAGAAGTCTTGCCGGGATAAAGATCTTTGTGATTGCAATGGTATGGGCGGGAACTACAGTTTTGCTGCCTGTGATTAATGCTCAAGAACTGCTGAATCAACCAATTCTTATCGATTTCTTCCAGAGGTTTTGTCTAGTTGTCGTGCTTACGCTGCCATTTGAAATTAGAGATCTGGTCTATGACTCTAATACTCTTGAAACGATTCCGCAAAGAATTGGAGTGCGAAAAACCAGGCTTTTCGGGATTATTTTACTGACTCTGATAGTTATTATCGAAATATTTCAGCAGCAATTCCGCAGTTATAGCCTTCTAAGTTTATTTCTAGTTTGTATAATTCTTGGAGTATTTCTGCTAGGGAGTAGGGAACGGCAGTCCAAGTATTATGCTTCTTTCTGGGTGGAGTTGATTCCCATAATATACCTGGGAATTCTATTGATTACGAAGTATGTTCTTCCGAATGTAGTTTACTAATATTTTCACGCCATTCTTTCTTTTTCTCTTCGGAACAGCATTCCAGATTGGCTTCTTTCAGCTTACGGGTAAGTTTGGAATTTCTGCTGGAAAATGTGCGGCAGGTTCTGCAGAAGGCAAGATGGATCGTTAACTTGATCTTTTCAAAAAAACCGGCTTCATCGTACTGTGCTTTCGTGCAGCAGGTAGCTGCTTCAGAACAGTCAACAAACAGAGATTTACTTTTTTCACTCATAATTAAAACCAGTTTTTTTCCATGCACGCAGCCAGAGCAGTTCTGGCGCGATGAATAATTACCCACAAATTAGACGGCGTGATATCAAATTCATTACAGATCGCTTCCGTATCAACTCCATCTATAGTTTTGCGCTTAAAAATTGCTGCCTGTTTTTCGTTGATTGAGTCCAAACAATCCAGAATTGCCAGTCCCAGTTCATTATTTTCCATATCATCCTCGGCGGTACGGTCAAATTGATCTGCAACCTGCTCTTCAAGCCATTCGCCTTCGCTATCTTCTCCAGTATAATTGATCTTAACTTCTGCCTGACCTTTCCTGGAATTATTACGCCGATAATGATCGATAATCTTTCGCTTTAGGATCGAAATGAGCCAGGTTCTTTCGCTGGCTTCACCCTTGAAGTTCTTAGCAGATTTTAACCCGGCCAGGAAAGTTTCAGAAATTAGGTCATTAGCGACTTCACGGTCATTTACACGCACGATCGTATAATTAAACAGATAATCTGAATATCTGTCTACCCATTTATTTGGATCAAGTTGGTTTGAAGGCATGTGTGCTTGTGACGGTTGCAACTCAAAAATATGAAAAGAATGGCGATCCTGTAGCTTATTAGTCAGGTTTTACCATTCTTTTCAGAATTATTTATTTACTGATTAAACCAGCTCTTCTTAATAGAGCATCTGGTTTTGGTTCTTTTCCGCGGAAGCGTTTGTAGAGTTCCATTGGATGTTCTGTACCACCTTGCGAGAGGATGTTATCTTTAAATTTATCTGCGATATCCTTGCAGAATATTCCGTTTTCTGTAAAATATTCAAATGCGTCTGCATCCAGTACTTCTGCCCATTTGTAAGAATAATATCCTGCAGAATAACCACCCTGGAAAATATGGGAGAATGCTGTACTCATACAATTACTGGCCACATCCGGGAATAATTTGGTAGGTTCGAATGCTTCTGTCTCATGTGCCTTTACATCACTTACATTCGAAGGATCCTGCGCATGCCAGCTAAGATCTAACATTCCAAAGCTTAACTGTCTCATGGTTGCCATACCTTCCAGAAAGTTGGACGATTCCTTGATCTTAGTGATGTATTCCTGTGGAAGTGCTTCACCGGTTTTATAATGTTTTGCAAAGAGTTGCAATGCCTCTTCCTCGTAACACCAGTTTTCAAGAACCTGACTTGGTAATTCTACAAAATCCCAGTATACATTGGCGCCAGAAAGACTTGGGTAAGTTGTATTTGCGAGCATACCGTGTAAGGCATGACCAAATTCATGGAACAAAGTTGTTACTTCATTAAAGGTTAGTAAAGAAGGTTGTTTCTCTGTTGGTTTAGTGAAATTGCATACTATAGATATATGGGGTCTCTCATTCTGCCCATTTTCTATCGACTGCTGTTTGTAAACAGTCATCCATGCACCATCTCTTTTGCCGGGACGGGGATGAAAGTCGGCATAGAAAAGAGCTATATCATTTCCTAAAGTATCGGTAACATTGTAGGTTCTAACATCCTGGTGATATACATCAACATCAGTTGTTTGTTCGAAATTGAGTCCGTAAAGTTTCCCTGCGATGGTAAACACACCATCGATCACTTTCTCTAACTGGAAGTAAGGTTTCAGCTTTTCGTCATCCAGATCAAATAATTTCTGTTTCAGTTTTTCAGCATAATAAGCTGAATCCCATTTTTGTAAGGTGTCGATTTGATCCAGATCTTTAGCGAACTTTTCTAATTGATTAAACTCTCGCTCTGCTGCAGGTCTTGCTTTCTCCAGCATTTCCTCGAGAAAAGATTCTACTTTCTGCGGGGTTTCTGCCATACGTTCTTCAAGAACAAAGTGAGCATGGGAATCAAAACCAAGTAGTTTTGCTCTTTCATATCGCAGTTTTGCGATATCAAGAACATTTTGCTGGTTATCCAGTTCATCACCTTTAAAAGCTCTCGATCCAAATGCGAGAGAAAGTTCCTTTCGCAATTCCCTGTCATCGGCATATTTCATGAATGGAATATAGCTTGGGTATTCGAGACTGAATATCCAGCCTTTGGTATCCTTGGATTTTGCAATATTCCTGGCTTCTTCTATGAAACTATCAGGTAATCCACCTAACCGAGATTCTTCGGTGACAACCAGCTCATATTTATTGGTTTCAGCTAAAACATTTTCACCAAACTGCAATTTTAGCTTAGATAATTTTTTGTCTATCTCACGTAGAGCCTGTTGATCTTCGTTAGTCAGGTTGGCTCCATTTCTGGTAAATGCCTTGTACTTCTGATCAAGTAAGGTGATTTGCTCCTTGTTGAGGTCCAGTGATTCTCTTTGATCATAAACTTTTTTAACTCTTTTGAAAAGCGCATTATTCAGAATAACATCATTCTTGAATTCTGAAAGTAGAGGAGAAACATCCTGCGCGATCTGCTGAATTTCTTCATTGGTTTCCGCTGAATTTATATTGAAGAAAATGCTGGTAACCCGATCAAGTTTATTTCCAGAAAACTCTAATGCTTCGATTGTATTTTCGAAGCTTGGTACTTCTTTGCTGGAGGTGATAACTTCAATATCATTTTGGGCAAGTTCTATAGCCTTTATAATAGCCGGCTTGTAATCTGAAGTTTTTATGCTTGAAAAAGGAGCTTGATTAAAATCTTCCAGTAATATATTTTGAGAGCTCATGAATGTACGTTTAACGCTTTTGCAATATTATATGAACGTTTTTGCAAAAGATCTAATTAAATTTTCTATTTTAGCCTTTTAATCGATTAAATATCAACTTATAACGATACAGTAGTATAGCAAGTTCTGGTTAAAATTTAGAATGGTTAATAAATAATAACGGATTAAAGGTTTACTGCTTAGGGGTCACATTGTGATCCCTTTTTTTATTTCTTTTTCTGAACGCTTTTCGCGCCTTCGATCACTTTTTGTTTAAGACCTTCTTTGTAGACAAGGATCTTGTCCATTACGCATTTGTCTGCCGTACCTATAATTTGCGCAGCCAGGATACCTGCGTTCTTAGCGCCATCGAGTGCAACGGTCGCGACAGGAACGCCGCCAGGCATTTGCAAAATTGATAATACTGAATCCCATCCATCTATGGAGTTTCTTGATTTCACCGGAACTCCAATCACTGGCAATGGGGACATGGAAGCTACCATCCCTGGCAGGTGAGCTGCACCACCGGCACCTGCGATAATAACTTTGATATCTCTTTCGTGGGCATTTTTACTGAAATCGAATAGTTTCTCTGGGGTACGGTGAGCTGAAACGATATCTACTTCCACCTGTATATCAAATCCTTCCAGTATGTCGATTGCTTCCTGCATTACAGGCATATCACTGGTACTACCCATGATCACAGCTACTTTTCCCATCTTATGATTTTTTGCTAATTACTTGAATACTATTCTTTACTTCTTCAGCGATCTTTCGAGCTTCGCCAAGATCTTTATTTACGATCGTTACATGACCCATTTTCCGAAAAGGTCTGGTAATTTTTTTACCATAGATATGTGGAGTAACTCCTTCCATACTCATGATCTTTTCTATGTTTTTATATTGAACCTCACCTTCATGATTTATATCACCTACCAGATTAACCATGATCCCTCCAAGTTTACTATCGGTTTTACCCAAAGGCAGGTCCAGAATAGCTCTAATTTGCTGTTCGAACTGGTTGGTGTAGGAAGCTTCAATACTATAATGACCGCTATTATGAGGTCTTGGAGCCACTTCATTGATCAAGATTTCATCGTCTTCAGTCTGAAACATTTCAACCGCAAGTAATCCTACATGTTCAAATGCTTCGGAAACATTTTCAGCAAGTTTCCTTGCCTTTTCAGCTACATTATTTTCGATCCGCGCTGGACAGATGACATATTCAACCTGGTTTGCCGTGGGATGAAATTCCATTTCCACTACTGGATAAGTGCGTACTTCACCTGAAGGATTCCGGGCCACAATAACCGCCAGTTCATTTTTGAAAGGCACCAGGTTTTCAGCAATACATTCCGTATTTGGAAGATTGGCAAGATCAGCTTCTGTTCTTATAACCGATACTCCTTTTCCATCATAACCACCCGTAGCGCTTTTCCAAACGAAAGGTAAGCTTACTTTCTGCTCGTTGACGTCTGATTTTAAAAGTTCCAGATTTGGAAATCTTTTGAAAGCTGCAGTCGGTAAATTGTGCTGTTCGTAAAATTCTTTCTGTACCGCCTTATTCTGAATCTTCTCGAGTGTTGCTGCGGAAGGGTATGTTTTAACCCCTTCGCTTTCCAGCTGTTTTAAAGCTTCTATATTAATACCTTCAATTTCGAAAGTTAATACATCTGCTTTTCTGCCAAACTGAATCACAGTTTCATAATCCATAAGATCTCCCTGCTCAAAATAGTCGCAGGAAATTCTTGACGGAGCCTCCAGGCTTGGATCCAGCACAAGTGTCTGGATATCGTACTTTCGGGTCTCGTAAAGCATCATTTTACCAAGCTGGCCACCACCTAGAATTCCCAGTTTAAAGTCTGATGAGAAATAATTTACCATAAGTTAATTCGGCTTTTCGCAAAAATAAGTTATTCCTGATTCCTGCCATATTTATTCAGCAAGAATTCGGGAAGGCGGGCTTGTATAGATTCCTTATCTTTGCCACTTAAAATTGCTGAATTTTGATAAAGCTACACGATCTGGAATTCGAACCTTTTATCTCTGAGGATGAAATTACGAAAGCCATCGATACTATTGCTAAACGATTGAATGACGAATATGCAGGTAGAAAACCGGTATTCATAGGGATCCTGAATGGCTCTTTTATGTTCGCTTCCGAAGTGATCAAACGATTTGAGAGTGACTGCGAAATTAGTTTCGTAAAAATGGGTTCTTATGAAGGCACCAAAACTACCGGAGAAGTTAAAACCTTATTAGGTTTAGGACAGGAACTTGCAGGTAGGGAAGTTGTTCTTCTGGAAGATATTGTAGATACCGGTAACACGCTCGTTGAGGTTGATAGAATTTTAACTGAGGCTGGTGTAGCTAATTACCAGGTGGCAACACTTTTCTTTAAACCTTCAGCTTATAAAAAAGATGTTCCGGTACAAATTATCGGGATGGAGATACCTAATAAATTTATTGTCGGTTACGGTCTTGACTACGACGGTCTGGGCAGGAACCTAACTCAAGTATATAAACGCAAAGAAAGCAAAATGACAAATCTAGTGCTGTTTGGCCCTCCGGGTGCAGGCAAGGGAACTCAGGCAACCATTTTAAAGGAAAAGTACGATCTTATACATATTTCTACGGGAGATGTATTCAGGTATAATATCAAGAATCAAACTGAACTTGGGCTCAGCGCAAAATCGTTTATTGATAAGGGACAACTGGTTCCAGATGAGGTTACCATCAATATGCTGAATGCCGAAGTTGAAAAAAATGAAGGTGCTAACGGATTTATTTTTGATGGATTTCCAAGAACTGAAGCCCAGGCTGAAGCACTAAGCGAATCTTTGGAAGCGAAAGGAACTGAAGTAAATGCCATGATCGCTCTGGAAGTAGAAGATGAGATCCTTGTTGACAGATTGCTGGAAAGAGGTAAAACTTCAGGTAGAGCAGATGATGCTGATGAGCGTGTTATTCGCAATCGGATCAAGGTTTATTATGCTGAAACTGCCATTTTAAAGAATTTCTACCAGAAACAAAATAAGTATTACGGAGTTAATGGTGAAGGTAGTATAGAAGAGATCACTACTCGACTGAGTTCTGTGATCGATGATTTAATGAAATAAGATATGACTGAAGGGAATTTTGTTGATTACGTAAAGATCCATGTTTTCTCCGGAAAAGGAGGGAAGGGATCTGCGCACCTGCATAGGGAGAAATATATAACCAAAGGAGGTCCCGATGGTGGTGATGGTGGTCGTGGTGGCCATGTAATCGTAAAAGGGAATGAGAACCTCTGGACATTATTCCATCTTAAATTTAAACGGCACGTAAAAGCTGAGCATGGCGGCAATGGGAGTAAACAGAGAAGTTCAGGTGCTCAGGGTACAGATGAATACATCGATGTGCCATTAGGTACTGTGATTAGGGATACTGAAACTAACGAGATCATCAAGGAAATTACTGAAGATGGTCAGGAATTTATAATTGCTGAAGGTGGTAAAGGAGGACTGGGAAACTGGCATTTTAAAAGTTCAACGAACCAGACTCCAAGATATGCTCAACCAGGAATTGATGGTCAGCAGGTGGATATCACTCTGGAACTAAAAGTTCTTGCAGATGTTGGTCTGGTAGGTTTTCCTAATGCTGGAAAATCCACTTTACTTTCAGTAATTACTGCTGCAAAACCAAAGATCGCCAATTATGAATTTACCACTCTAAAACCAAATTTAGGGATCGTCCAGTATCGAGATTTTCAAACTTTCGTGGTTGCAGATATTCCTGGGATCATCGAGGGAGCAGCAGAAGGTAGAGGTCTTGGACATCGATTCTTAAGACATATCGAACGTAACTCAACGCTGCTATTTCTAATTCCTTCAGATGCGAAAGATATTAAAGAGCAGTACGATATTCTTGTTGATGAGCTTAGACGATACAATCCCGAATTAATGGATAAGGACAGGTTGATCGCAATTTCCAAAAGTGATCTTTTAGATGAGGAGCTTAAGGCAGAAATGAAATCACAACTTGATAAAGAACTTGATTTTCCATACCTGTTTATCTCTTCCGTAGCTCAAAAAGGACTCCAGGAGCTTAAGGATAAATTATGGCAAATGCTTAATTAAGCTTGTTTAATTCCTGTTAAACAGGTGTTTGCTCCGGCTGGTTTTGGCTATTTTTAGAAAAAACCGGTTATGAAGATTCTTAAAATATCTACATTATTATTATTTATGACTGCCTGTAATACACCACAGGCAGTCTACGATTACGATCAAACGGTTCAGTTCGATCAATATAATTCCTATTCAATTTATTCAGATTTACAAACAGGACTCAATCAACTTGATCAGGGCAGGCTATTGAATGCCTTAAATTCTAAGATGCAGGAAAAAGGCTTCAGTAGATCTGAGACAGCCGGACTTCAGGTAAACGTATATACACAGGAGTACGAAAGAGATAATCGTAGCAGAGTTGGTCTTGGCCTTGGTGGAGGTGGAGGTAACGTGGGAGTTGGAGTGAGCGGAGGTATTCCTATTGGTAAAATGGATACCTATATGGAGCTAACATTCGATTTTGTAGATATAGAGAAAGATGCATTGGTCTGGCAGGCGGTAGTAGAAAGTAGTTTTGATGCAAATGCTGATCCAGAAAAACGTCAAAAGACTTTTGATAAAATAATTGAGAAAGCTTTAGAAGGATATCCGCCTAAGAAATAGTCAGCTTAAATTATTTAAATAAAAAAACCCCATGCAATTGCACGGGGTTTTCCATTTTGATTGGTTAGTTAGTACAAGGTTGAACCTAGTTCTCGTTGTCTTCAATCATATCATCATCCATAGAATCTTCAGAACCGTCTTCTGTCATTGACTGACTTTCAGAGTTTCTGTTTGATACTACAAATGCACTTCTTCTGTTCTTAGCATATTCTGCATTAGTACATCCGGTTGGTTGAGTACAGTCATTTACTGGACGTGTTTCACCATAACCTTCAGAAGTTAGTCTGCTTCTGTCAATTCCCTTCTTAACAAGGTAGTCGACTGTAGAAGTTGCTCTTCTCTTAGATAATGCCATGTTGTAGCTATCAGGCCCTCTAGCATCTGCATGAGACTCAACTTTTACTTTGATATTTGGATAATCATTCATATAAGTTACTACTGAATCCAGAACAACTTCAGACTCTTTCTTGATCGTTGCTTTGTCAAAATCGAAGTAGATTTTGCTTCCATCGATCGGAATAAGATCCTGACCACTTGTTGGGTCAACTTCAGTAGGAGCTTCAACGATCTCATTCTCTTCACGTGTGAATTGATAAAGATTATCTGTTCCTCTTCTGTTTGAAGCAAAGTATCCAGTTTCATCACTCTCTTTCACAACATATGCGAAGTCATCGTTACCACTGTTTATAGAAGATCCAAGGTTTTCTACTTCACTGAAGTCACCTTCAGTTCTGTAGATATCAAGGTTACCAAATCCCTGGTGTCCATCTGAAGTGAAGTATAAAACATCATTTTCGCTAATGAAAGGGAATTGCTCTCTATTGGCAGTGTTAACTCCAGCTCCAAGATTTTGAGGAGTTCCAAAGGTTCCATCTTCATTGATGTCTACCATGTAGATATCGAAAGATCCACTTCCACCAGGCATGTCGCTGGCAAAGTATAACTTCGTTCCATCTACGTTTAGGCTTGGGTGTTCTACTGAATAATCTTCACTACTAAAAGGAAGTTTTTCAACATTGGTCCACTCACCATCTACCATTTCAGCACGGTAAATGCTAATGTGAGCTACACGAACATCATTCTCATTTTTCACACGATCTTCATTCGTTCTGTCGAAATAGATAGTGTTTCCATCCTGGCTGAATGTTGCTGAACTCTCATGCTCATCTGTATTGATAACATCTGAGAAAAGAACAATATCCTTCATCTCACCTTCATCATCCATTTGCGCACTGTAAAGATCCAATGCAGGCATTTTATTCCATGGATAGATAGGACGTTCCTGATTTCTTGTTGAGGCAAAAGCCACTCTGTCACCATAGAATCCAATTCCGAAATCTGATGATGAAGCATTGTTCATGATCTGATCGTACTTGAATTTATGTGGAACTACAGTATCAAGAGTATTCTTGAATTCTTCATGATTCCATTCATTTCCAGATAACTCATTCATTAGCTCATCGGCTTTTACATAATTACCCTGAGCCATCAATGCGTGAGCATATCGGAATTGATACTCCGGTGTAACAGCACCGGAATGTCTTAAAAATAACATCTCATATACTTCAGCTGCGTTCTGCATCTGGTTTGTATAGAAGTAAGAGTCTCCAAGATTCTGAAGGATCTCCTGAGATTTCTCATTTACGTTTTCATAAGTATCAGCTGCATCGATATAAGCTGCATTGGCGAAAAACTTGTTTCCATCCCTAATGTCAGACTTTTGACCGAAAGCTGTAATGCTCACGAATAAAATTAAAAGTGTACTATATATATTTTTCATCTTAGTCTGGTTTTAGAAGAATCTTGGTGATTTGTCATATCCTTTCTTAAGTCCGAATAGGTCCAGATCGAATAATAGCATGATCTCATGAGAACCATCGTCGCTCAGGTCATAAGTTGGGTAATCATATGCATACCCAATTCTTATTCCTGGTGTAACCTGAAAGTTTACCAAGCCTGTAACGGACTTATCGAATCTATAACCAACACCTGCTTCAAATCTGTCATATAACAATGCATTCGCATTTACGTCTACAGATAGTGGTGATCCTTCAACCCCTCTAACCATAGTAGAAGGCTTTAGTTTAAAGTTTTCAGTAATGTCAAACACATAACCACCGGTAAGGTAGTAATGGATCTCTTCTGAACCTTTATCTCTTAGTAACTGGCTGTCATCAAGATGATCTGCCGTTAATAAGTTAGGTGCAGAAACACCTAAGTAGTGCTTGTCCCCAAACCAGAAAGCTCCAACTCCAAATACAGGAAATACTTCGCTGATGTTTTGGAATGCTGCATCACCTGGATCATTTAAACGTAAGCCTGCAAGGTTTGCATCGAATGTTGTTAGACCTGCCTTTGCACCGAACGATAACTTTGTATTATCACCAGTTGGGATCACGTATGCGAAATCTGCAGTAATGTTATTTGTTTTCTCAACATCACCAATTTCGTCATGAACTACAGTTAGTCCAAGTTCAACGCGCTCGCTTACCGGAGTGTGGGCAAAGAAGTTGAGGGTGCGCGGTGCACCATCAACATCTGTCCATTGCATTCTGTAAATCGCACCCAGGTTTAACATGCCTGGATCGTCTGTCGCATATGCAGGATTCACTACACTCATGTTGTACATGTATTGAGTGAAGAGCGGATCTTGCTGGGCCATACCCTTTATAGAGAAAAGGATAATGCCTGCGAATAATAAATATTTTGTGATTATTTTTTTCATCTCTTGTTCTTGTTTATCCTAATTATCTACTTAAGTATACTTTTCCTCTTCTTGGCTCAGTGCTACCATCTTTGAAGTCCAGGTAATAGAAGTAAACTCCTACTGGTAACAAACCGTCACCGAATGAACCTTGATTGCTGGTACCATCCCAGTTTGGAGTATTTGCATTCCCCTTGTAAACTGAGTCACCCCATCTGTTGTAGATCTCAATAGTATAGTTAGGATAGAAATCTTCGATATATCTAATCTCGAAATCATCGTTTAATTGATCACCGTTTGGTGAAATACCTTCTGGTATGAAGAAATCACATTCCAGGCTAACGTTCACAGCAAGTCTTTGTGAGCTATCACAATCTGATGCCGGGTCGTATAGCGAAGCGAAATATGTCACTCCATCCTGAAGTGCTGTTCCAGTACTTAATGGATCAGTACTATCTGCACTTGCATACCAGGTTACATTTGAAGTCTGGTCTATTGCATCATTCAGATCTGCGATCGTTGGATCGTCGAACTGGCAGAAAGTTTGATTTGCATCTTCGATCGTTGGAGTTCCAGGATCTGTAATGCTTACTTCGAACGTTGTAGCTGCAGATTCACAACCTGCATCTCCTCGTTGAGTTACATAATAAGTTCCTTCAGTTAAAGGAGCATCATCAGCAACCATCATTGTAAGATCAGCATCAGTATAGAAAGTCAAATCTTCACTACCTGCTATTAGATCTGCACCAGTTGGATCAAGGATAGCACAGAAAGTTGCATCACCAACTACCGGAGCGTCTCCTACTTCCTGAACAGTAATTGTAAACTCAGCAGTATCATCTCCACAATCATTGATTGCAGCTACAGTATAAGTTACAGTGTAAGTTCCTGCATCAAAAGCTGAAGGATCCATCATTCCATCTGTAACAACAGTACCATCTTCAAGAGTGAACTCACCATCTGTATCAGCATCAACTGATAAGAAATCAAACAGATTCTGTACACCATCGTTTTGACAAACTGCAATGTCCATATCCATTCCTGCAAACGCAGCGTCCTGTACAGTAATTGTAAAGGTTGCAGATGCTTCGCCAGTTGTACATGGAGAATCTTCAGTAAGAGTATATGTAATTTCGAAATCACCTTCACCCATCATAGTAGGACTAAATGTTCCGTCTTCAAATCCTTCAAACGTTCCATTTAGGTTTGCACCCTCAGGCAAATAAGAGAATAAATCTACATCTTCAGCATTTCTACAGATTGGAGCAGGGTTTTCGATCGTTCCTATTTCAGCAGGAATTTCGTCAACTACGTTAATTACAAGTTCAACAGAATCTTCACAGCCTCCGTTTCCTACGGTATAAGTAGTAGCAAAAGTTCCTATTTGATTTTCTAAATAAGCCTGGCGAATATCTTCAATACTTGGATTGAAAGTACCATCTGTTGGAACTCCTTCAGAAAGAATGTTTAAGAAGTAATTACGGACTTCAACTATTGTCGGGGTTGAATCCAATCCAACCGAACATACCGTTGCACTCACATCTTCACCTGCATCGAAAGTTTCAGAAGTCACATTGATTATAAAGTCAACAGAAGCGCTTCCTTCAATACAATCTGCATCATCAGAACTAACATTGTAAGTGAACACATATTCACCATCTTCTACAATTGTAGCATCGAAAATGTTTCCTTCAAATTCTTCTCCATTCAGTACAAATGTACCACCCAGAGTACTATCCTGAGATAATGCGTCGTTTAGGTTATAAGAATTTTCGCTTGTACAAAGATTGATAGAGTCATTTGCAGCTTCTGCAATAGCTATACCTGGTTCAACAATCGTGATACTAAAAGTTGTTGAGCTTTCAGTGCCTTCAATTACGCAAGGTGCTGTATCTGTTACAGAGTAAGTTATTAAATAATCACCGGCCTCCATTGAAGCGTCGAACATATTGTTTTCTACTCCTTCTCCGGAGAATGTTCCACCTACTGAAGAATCAGCAGTAAGGAAATCTGCCAGGTTAATCATAACTGAATCTGAACATACTGTTTGATCAGCGATGTCACCTGCATTGGCTGCTTGTGGCTCATTTACTGTAATAGTAAATGTAGCAGTGTCTGAAGTTCCATCAGTTACACAAGGTGCTGCATCTGTTACAGAGTAAGTTATTAAATAGTCACCAGCCTCTATTGAAGCGTCGAACATATTGTTTTCTACTCCTTCTCCGGAGAATGTTCCACCTGATGAAGAATCAGCAGCAAGAAAATCTGCCAGGTTAATCATACCTGAATCTGAACATACTGTTTGATCAGCGATGTCACCTGCATTGGCTGCTTGTGGCTCGTTTACTGTAATAGTAAATGTAGTAGTATCTGAAGTTCCATCAGTTACACAATTTGCAGAATCATCTACGGTGTATGTGATAACATAACCATTATCATTAGGTCCAACAGAGCTATCGAACATCCCGTCAACAACATTATCTCCACTGAAAGTCCCACCTGATGAAGAATCAGCAGTAAGGAAATCTGCCAGGTTAATCATACCTGAATCTGAACATACTGTTTGATCAGCGATGTCACCTGCATTTGCAGGACCTTCTTCCTGAACAATTACAGAAACAGTTACAGATCCCTGACATTCACCACTAGCAACAGTATATATTCTAGTGAAGGTGTCAATTGGATTGTTGTTGTATTGGGCTAGAATATCTTCCGCAGAGGTTTCAAAAGTACCTCCTGAAGGCAATTCAGCAACTAGACTCATGTAGAATTGATCAATTGTTCTTGGATCTAAATCATCAGGTACTTCTGAATCGCATAATATAGTAGTAATATCATTTCCAAAATCGAAGTCAGAAGTTACATCTATGGTAAAGTTAGCTGTAGCGTTTCCTTCGATACAGTCTGCATCTTCCGAACTTACGGTATAAGTAAACGAATACACACCATCTTCCACAGTAGAAGCATCGAAAATGTTTCCTTCAAATTCTTCCCCATTCAAAAAGAATGTTCCACCTAAAGTGCTATTTTCCGATAACGCTGCGTTTAGATTAAAAAAAGTTTCGCTAGAACAAACATTAATTATATCATCATTTGCTTCAGCAATGGCTTGACCTGGTTCAACAACCGTGATGGCCAACTCAACTGAATCACCGCATCCTTCAGTCCCAATAGTATAAGTCGTACTGAAAGTTTGGAAATTATCTGAGTTATAGTCAGCAATCAATTCTTCTATAGAAGGATTGAAAGTTCCATTTTGAGGAACACCTGCTTCAAGTAAGTCAAAATACAGATTTTCAACGTCAGTTGGTATATTGTTTACCAAACCTGGGATGTCTGCATTACATAGAGTGTTATCAGTATTATCTGATCCAGCATCTACAAGATCACCATCAATAATAGTAATTGCAAAATTAGATACATCGGACCCACAATTGTCGGTGTCATTTCCAACGGTATATTGACCTTCTATTGTAATACTAGAATCGCGATTTGGATTCGTATAAAATGCAAATAAAGATGCGCCAATCTGATCAAAATCATTTCCAAGATTGCTTTCTATCGTTCCACCAGTTTCACCATTGAAATCAAATCTTCCAAATAGAGCTGGAATTATATTTTCAGGATTCTGAATGTTAGGTAGTACGATATCTTCTAATTCACTTAGACAAAGTGTTCCAGAAATATCCTGACCTGCATTACGGCCTTGAATAACTTCTATAGTAAAAGTGGTTTCCATTGAACCAGAAACACAATCTAACGAATCATCAACAGTATAGGTTATTGTAACGTTTCCTGGTGCTACTATTGAAGGATCAAAAGAATTGTTTGATACTCCCTCGCCTGAGAAAGTTCCGCCAGCAGTTGCATTAGAATCATTGTTATTCAGTAAAGTAAGATCAATTGATTCTTCATTCGAGCAAACATTCTGAATATTATCAAAACTACCTGCGTTAGCATTCTCACCTTCAATAACTGTTCGGCTTAGCTCAATAGATTCTGAGCAACCATTATCAATATTGGCGATAAAGGTAGCAGTAAATGTATCGATGTTATTTTGATTGTATTGATCGATCACGGCTTGAATAGCTCCCGCCTCGAATTGGCCTGAAGGAACATTGCCTCCAAAATTTTCTAAAAATAAGTCTTCAATATCTTCTGGGATTGCATTAACTAATGCAGGAATATCATCATTGCATAAAGGTGCAAGCTCAACTAAGTCAAAATCTGCTCCTTCAAAAACTGTTACTTCCAGATTTGCAGAATCCTCACAGCTTGTTCCGTCACCTACTGTATAAGTAATATTGAAAGTAACTTCTTCAGAAGTATTATTCAAGTCATCGGCAATATCTGAAGGTAGAGGAGAAAACTCACCGTCTTGATCAGCATCATCACTAAGAAGTCCTAACAGGTAAGTTTCAACTTGAGCGGGAGTAATATTATTCCCAAGGTCAGATCTACATAACGTATTCCCAAGACTATTATCACCTGCTTCGAATGTTTCAAAAACAGTCAATTCAATTTCTACTGTATCTACGCAACCTTCTTCAGTAGTAAAAGTTGCTAGTGTGGTAAAAGTTTGAAAAGGATTGCCGCTATAGGCAGTCACTATACTTTGTATAGATGGACTAAAGCTTACATTTGAAGGTAAATCTCTACCAGCAACTAAGCTTAAAAAGACTGCAGTAGGAGACTGGCTCTCTAAACGAGTTTGTAAATCATCCTGGCATATTGATTCCGAAACAGCTGGTCCAGCTTCAAAATTCGCAAGTTTTACAACCACTCTCGCTCTCTGACTCATTCTAGTTTCACAAGGAGGGAATGGGTCATTTCTATCATTTACAATTTGAGTAGCGAAATAGTCTTCACCATCAATCAATTCTACATCATCAGCTAAAGGTGAATTGGAATTCATACTTCTATACCATCTAATAGTTTGAGTATTAGGTTCCGTTCCAGATGCAACTAGGTCTGCAACCGTAGCACCTTCACAAAGTGTTTGAGTAGCTTCGGCGCTAGGCGTTGGAGCTTCCGTAGGACTGTACCCTACTGCAGCTCTAGTCGAAGGACAATTTCCAGCAACAGAACTTACTTGACCTACAAAGTAACTCTGTCCGGGAGTTAATTCTTGTGAGTCTGGTAATGGCGTAGTTCCAAATTCCTCTTCATATACTTCCAGCTGATAGTCTGTATCTGCTATGAATTCATCCTCAAGATCTCCTGCTGTAAAATTAGAAGAGATACAAGGTGATAAGGAAAAATCATCTCTACCGGGAAAAATTGTATTTTCAGGAGTTGGAGCAGCATTTACAGTAACACTTACTGCAACTCTCTCACAATCTTCTGTTGTGCTTCCAACAAAATAAGTGACACCATTCGTTAAAAGTTCATCTCCATCAATAGGGTCTGTGTCATTTGCGGTGTCAGCTGTTTCAAAAATAGCAGTGTTTGTTCCGCTTCTTTGGATGTCATCTACGGTTTCTAGGTAACAGAATGATTGTTGGTTTCCGGCAGTATTGCTGTCTTCGTCCGTTACGGTAGCGCAGACTTGTCCATAGGAGGACAGAGTTCCAAAAATTAAGGATAAAGCAAAGAGGTAAAAAACTTTCCCCTTAAACCTTAAGGTAAAATTTTGCATAGGCTAGGTGTTAATTATTAAATAAATTCGGTTAAAATAAAGTTGCACAAATATTAAAATAATTTTTAATATGCACAGTTAATTTAAGAAACATCTTAACGTTTGGCTCGTGATTTGCTATTTATTGCATCTCAGGTGTTTATACCTTATAAATTTACTAATATTTTCTATATGTTAACAAAAAACAGGATTACGCTTTTTTTAGTTATGCTAATGATGGCAATTACCTACGCTCAGTCCGATATTTCCACAGCAGAAAAGTTACTGAACTCTGGAGATGATCAGGCGGCTGAAACCTTGCTTCTTCAACATGATTCTGAACTTAAAGCGATTGAATTACTTGGTGATATTTATAGCTTCAGAAAAAATTGGGATATGGCGATCTCTAAGTATGAGCAACTTGTAAAAGCGAAACCAAACGATAGTAATTATAATTTCAAATTAGGCGGAGCAATGGGGATGAAAGCCTATTATGGATCAAAATTTCAGGCAGCTATGCTTATTGGTGATGTTAAAAAACATCTTTTGAAAGCTGCTGAGCTGGATCCAAATCACTCTGAATCAAGGCGTGCGCTGGTAGAACTATACATGCAGATTCCAGGATTTGTAGGAGGAAGCCAGACAATTGCTGAGAGTTATGCTTCAGAATTACATCGAATTAATGAGTTGGATGGTCTTTTAGCAGACGCTTACATCTATAAATTCCTGGACTACCAAAAGCTTGCGGAGACTAAATACGAAGCGGCAATTAAACTCTCACGAAGAAAACCGGAGTTGATCACCAGAAACTATTTGAATTATGAACTTGCTGAAGTTTCGGCAATTTATTCGATCGAACTGGATCATGGCCAAAGTCTTATCAAACGTTATATTAAAAACTACGGTTATAAAGACATAAAAGATCCATCATGGGCTTACTATAGATGGGCTCAGATAGAGAGATTAAATCAAAATCAGGATGTCGCTTTGAGCTATATAAAGAAGTCTTTGGAGATTGCACCTAACTTCGATAAAGCGCTCATCGAAAAGCAGAAAATTCAGAGAATGTAATATTCAGCCCTCATATTACATTTATATTTGTACAAATCTTTTCCATGAACATACATTTTATAGCCATCGGTGGTAGTGCAATGCATAGTCTTGCGATCGCACTTCAGCGAAAAGGGTATCATATTACTGGCAGTGATGACGCTATCTTTGAACCTTCCAGATCGCGTCTCGAAAAGGAAAATATACTTCCGCAGAAAATGGGATGGGATGTCGGTAGAATAACCGCAAACCTGGATGCTGTAATCTTAGGAATGCACGCAAGAGAAGATAATCCAGAGTTAATGAAGGCGAAGGAGTTGGGTATTAAAATATATAGTTATCCAGAATTTATTTTCGAACAATCAAAGAATAAGACCCGGGTAGTTATAGGTGGCTCACATGGTAAAACTAGTATTACTTCAATGATTCTTCATGTTATGAATTATCATGACAGGGATATTGACTATATGGTGGGTGCAACTCTAGAAGGTCTGGACAATCCTGTTCATTTGACCCAGGAGAATGATTTTATTGTTATTGAAGGAGATGAATATTTAAGTTCTGCCATCGATAGACGCCCGAAATTTCATCTTTATCATCCAAATATCGCCTTGCTGAGTGGTATTGCATGGGATCATATCAATGTATTCCCAACGTTTGAGAACTATGTAGAGCAATTTAAAATCTTTATCAATTCTATCGTTAACGGGGGAATACTGGTTTACAACGAAGAAGATCAAACGGTAAAGGAACTTGCAGAGACTACGGAAAATCCCATTAGAAAGCATGCATATCATACGCCAGATTATCACACAGAAGATAATACTACGATACTGGATGCCCCGGAAGGTGAATTACCGCTGGAGATATTTGGTAAGCACAATATGAATAATCTTGCGGGATCAAAATGGATTTGCCAGCATATGGGTATTGATGAAGATGACTTTTACGAGGCTATAGCTACCTTTAAAGGAGCGTCGAAAAGACTGGAGAAAGTTGCCGAAACTTCCAATGGAGTTATTTTTAAGGATTTCGCACATAGTCCATCCAAGGTTGCTGCTACCACTGCCGCAGTTAAGGAGCAGTATCCAAACAGAAAATTGATTGCCTGCCTTGAGTTACATACTTATTCCAGCTTAAATGCAGACTTTTTGAAGGAATATAAAAATACGCTGGAAAAGGCAGATGAAGCACTGGTATTTTATTCTCCTGATGCGGTTGCGATAAAAAAACTAGCTGATGTTTCTGAAGATCAGATTGAACAAGCATTTCAAAAGCAAGGCTTGAAAATATATACAAATCCTGAAAATTTTGAGGCTGACCTGAAGAATTTAGGTTTTAATAACTCTGTATTGCTAATGATGAGCAGTGGTAATTACGGCGGTTTGGATATGGAATCTCTAAAAGAACTTATCTAATGCTGCTATTAGCTCATATTGATCTATTTTAGAGTATGAGCGAAAATTCATCAAAAAGTATAAAAACATGGGCGGAAGATGATCGTCCAAGGGAGAAGCTTTTGTCAAAGGGGCGTCTGGCTCTAAGCGATTCAGAATTACTGGCAATTCTTATTGGTTCTGGTAGTAAGAACGAGTCGGCTGTCGAGCTATCGAAAAGAATTCTTGCTCAGTCTGAAAACAATCTCAATCAATTGGGAAAGGTCAGCATTGGGCAACTCTGTCAGTTCAAAGGAATCGGAAGCGCAAAAGCTGTAGTGATCACCGCCGCGCTAGAATTAGGAAGAAGACGACGGCTTGAGGAAACTCTGGAATTAAGTAAAATATCCTCAAGTTCTTCAGTTTTTGAAATAATGCAGCCAATCATAGGGGAATTACCTCATGAAGAATTCTGGATCTTATATCTAAATAATAGCAATAAGATCCTGGAGAAATTTCAAATAAGCAAAGGAGGAATTACCGGGACTCTGGTAGATGTTCGAATAAGCTTGAGAAAGGCTTTAGAAATAGGTGCGGTATCTCTTATCTTGACCCATAACCATCCAAGTGGAAATTTACGTCCTAGTGAGGCAGATAAGCAATTGACCCAAAAGCTTAAAACTGCTGCGGAAAGCCTTGATATTAAAATTCTTGATCATATCATTGTTACTGAAAAGTCATATTTTAGCTTTGCCGACGACGGAATTCTATAAGACTTCATTAAATGCTTCTAATTTATACCCAGAAAGTTACACCACGAATTGTTTACATATTCAAGCATTTATGCACACACATTCTGGGGATTCCCATCAACTTTACCTCCAAAATCGAAGAGTTTATCGCTCATGATGGTCCGAAATTAAGCTACGGAAAACAGGCGCTAGGGAACGAATTTTTTATTCAGAATGTAGATCTTCTCTTGGAGCAGGGCTTTTCAGAAATAGAAATTAAGGTGCAGCCATGGGATGATACGATTGGATTTTTTGCCCTGGCAGAGTCCAGTGATCTGCCTTTTGACATATTCGCTGCTTCTTTTTACCTGCTTAGCAGATATGAAGAATATTTACCACATGTAAAAGACGAATTTGGAAGATTCCCTGCGTCTGAAAGCATTGCATTCCAGGAAAATTTTTTGCATAAACCAATTGTGGATATCTGGGCTTATAAGTTTCAGGAAATCTTGATGGAACGTTTCCCTCAGTTAGAACACAAAAAAAGGGCTTATCATAACAGTACCATCATTACTTCAGAAAACACATTCATTTTTAAGAATAAAGGTTTTCTAAGAAGCTTTGTTGGTCTGCTATCAGATCTAGTGCAGTTTAATATAGGGAAGGTAATAGATAGATTGCAGGTATGGATCCGGATAAAATCAGATCCCAATGATACTTTTGAAGATCTTATTAGCATCATTCGAGAAGATAAGATCGAAACTTTGTTCATGTTTCAATTAAGCGATTTTTCGAGGCATGATCGAAATATAAGCCACAATAGGATTCCGCACAGAGCGGTAATCAAGTCGGTAGCAGACTACTCAAAAGTTGGATTGTTGATGGGTTATTATGCAATGGAAGATATCAAAAATCTGCGAAAGGAGAAATTGAGACTAGAGGATATAGTGCATAGTTCTGTCGAACATGCGATGAATCATCAGTACAATCTCAGGCTGCCGGATCAATACAATAACCTGATTGAGCTGGAGATCAATAATGATTACTCTATGGGTTATCCGGATAAACTTGGCTTTAGAGCGGGTACGTGCACTTCTTACCTTTTTTATGACATTAATATGGAAGTGACCACGCCTCTAAAGGTTCACCCGTATGCGTTCAATTCGAATGTAGTAGCTAAAATGACACGCAATAAATTAAATGAAGATCTTCGCAGGATTATACTGGAAACAAAGGAAGTTCAAGGGACTTTAAGATCTGTATTTTCTAATCATGATTTTTCGCAGTATTCAGATTCCAATTCTTATTTTTCAGTGTTAAATCAGATTCATGAAATTGACTAATATTCTGGACGTTTATTTTGATCTCGATCATACGCTGTGGGATTTTGATAAAAATTCTTCACTCGCATTTCAGGAAATTTTTGAAGATCAGAAGCTAGAAATAGAACTTCAGGAATTTCTTAAGATCTATATGCCTATAAACCACCAGTACTGGAAATCTTATCGAAACAATCTGGTTAGCAAAGAGGATCTTAGGTACGGAAGGTTGAAAGATAGTTTTGAAGCCCTAAAGTTTGAGGTGAATGATACTTTAATTTCAAAAATGGCTGAGGATTATATAAATTACCTTCCTAATAATAATCACTTACTGGATGGTGCAGTGGATATTCTAAGGTATCTATCGGCCTCTTATAATTTGCATATTATCACCAATGGTTTTGAGGAGGTTCAGCATTTAAAAATGAAGAAATCGGGCATCCTTGAATACTTCAGAACGGTGACTACTTCGGAAGAAGCAGGAGTAAAGAAACCGCATTCGCTCATCTTTGAAAAAGCTATTGGTAAGGGAACCGGCAAACCCGAAACTTCAGTAATGATAGGTGATAATTTCGAAGCAGATATTTGTGGGGGTCATCAATATGGTATGAAGGTTATCTATCTGGATTCCAGTGAAGATAATTGCAGTAATGAACATCCAAGGATTCAAAAGTTAAAACAACTAAGGGATTATCTATAATAACAAAGATTAGGTATTTTCGTAGACTAAGAAAGCTTTCCCGTGTCTAGACAAATCCACATTCCCAAAACAATTGCAGGCCTGTTTCTACTGGCGCTCTTCACCTCATGTTTTAAAGATGTAGACCTTAGCCAGACAGAGGATATTCAAATAACTCCAGACATTGACGTCGATATCATTTATTATGATCTCAACAAAGATGATTTTCTGGATTCTGACACTGGAGAGTTCACGGCTATCATAAGAGATACGGTCAGGCTTGAATACCTTGATGATAGTTATATGCAGGATGGTCTAACTTATGCTGAATTCAGGTTTCGGCATGAAAATAGTTTTCCTTATGCTGTAAGAAGTGAGCTGAATTTTTTAAACGACCGAAACAGGAAGGAATTTGATGTAAACTATATCATCCCGGCTGGTAGTGATACGATGATCTCTATAATTGATACGCTTCATATCGTACAGGAATCAAATATAAATCAGGTTAAAAATTCTATAGAACTTGCAGTGGAATTGGAACTTTTAGAGCCTTCTAAAAGTCTTGAAGGGAATTTGAAATTTTCATCCAGAGGATTATTCAGACTAACTTTTTAACATGAGAATAGCAATAGTACTGCTTATCTTCTTCTATTGCAGCTCTGTATTCGGGCAAAATAAACCCTTGCTCTATAATGTAGATGACCTGCCACAGGCATTGCTTCAGAATCCAGGTGCCAGAATAGATTTTACACGACATTTTGGAATTCCGTTGTTTTCCCAAATTCATTTTGCTGTAGGTTCAACAGGTGTTACTGCCAAGGATATTTTTGAAGATGACGGGCGTAATATCAATGCAAGAATTCAAAGCGCTATCAGGAATCTTACTTCAACAGATTTTTTTTCTATTAATGAGCAGATAGAGATCGTTTCCTTTGGATGGAAGATGGGTAATAGAGGTTATTTTTCTGCGGGTGCATATCAGGAAGCTGATATCTTCGCGTACTTCCCAAGTGATCCTGCAAAACTTGCTTTTGAAGGAAATGCAGACTATATAGGGCGACCCTTTAGATTCGACGATGTTAGCTTCACAGGAGAGGTTCTTACCGTTTATCATGCAGGCTTCAACTACAAAATGGATTCTAAACTCACTGTTGGTGGTCGCGTCAAGCTGTACTCCGGAATTTTTAATGTAGAAAGTGTGGATAATGAAGGTACCTTTACAACCTATGATACACCTGGGGAAGAAAACTTCTATAATCACGAAATTGACGATTTTAATATTTTAATAAATACCTCTGGTTATGCAAGTCTTCGTGATGAAGAAGACATGACAGTTGACCAGGCAGCTGCTGAACTTCTTAGCAGGTCTTTCTTTGGTCAGAATGTTGGAGTAGGAGTAGATGCTGGATTTCATTATAGAGTAACTGATCAGTTCTCTGTAAATGCTTCTTTCAGGGATTTAGGACTTATGTTTCATCAGAAGGATATTGAAAATTCCAGATACTTTGGATCTTATGACTCAAGTGGTTTAGAGCCGCTTTTTCCTGAATTGGATAATGAAGAGACCATTCCTTACTGGGACGTTTTAGAAGAGCAATTTGATGCGAATCTAAAAGACGTAAAAACCTTTAGCGAATATAATACCTGGCGTCCATTAAAATATAATGCTTCCATACAATTTGGAACTGGAAAGTCGATCTTACCTTGTGACTATTTGATTAGCAAGAAGCCGCGCTATATGAATTTATTCGGAATGATAGTTTCCGGAGTAAATCGTCCTAAGGGTCCTACTTATGGTGTCACTACTTACTGGGACAGGAAAGTAAATGATTATTTCAGATTTAGAGTGGCTTATGGTTTGGATCAATTTTCGCGGACAAAGTTTGGGGTAATGGCTTCCAGTAGATTTAAAAACTTTAATGCTTATATCGCAGTAAATGATATCATTGGCTATACCAACCTTGCCAATGCGCATAGTGCATCTTTGCAATTAGGCATACAATACGTATTTAAAGACTTATGAAAAAATTAATAATATTAGCAGCAATGATTTTTTATGGGAACATTTTTTCCCAGAATCTGAATGATTATAAATATATAATTGTTCCTGAAAGCTATGACATTCTTGGCAAAACGAACCAGTACCAATTAAATGCCCTTACAAAATTCCTATTTGAGAAGAATGGTTTTCAAACTATTATGAAAACTGAAACCTGGCCAGAAGATCTTCAGCAAAATCCCTGTCTGGGCGTAAGTCCGGTTCTAGTGGAAAATTCTGGCTTGTTTGTAACCAAAATGCATATAGAACTTCAGGACTGTAAAGGAATCACCGTCTATAAAACTCGTGAGGGAAAGAGTAAGGAGAAGGAATTTCAGGCTGCCTACCAGGAATCTTTTCGAGATGCTTTTCAGAACCTGGCTGATTTGCAATATGAGTATAAATCTAACTCCGGTATTGCTGAATCAGTTAAAAAGTCAAGTGAGATTTCTTCTGTCATAGAGGATAAGAATATAACTTCTGAAGCAAAAACTGAGGTAGTTTCAGAATCTGAAAGTGATGTTGCTCATGAAGTAGTAGCTGCCAAAAAAAATGATCTGCCAGCAGGGAGTGAAGTTGAGGGAAATTTATATTCTCTGGAAAATAGTCAATGGATCTACGGTGATGCTGTTTTTGAATTAAGAGCCTACAATTCCAACTATGCCTTATTCCAACTGAATGCTCCCGAACCTATAGCGCTATTATTGAAGACAAATAAACCCAATGAATTTGTATATAGATCGCTCCTAAATAGTGGGACCGTATCTTATCGTAAGAATTCAGGAATAGAAATTAGCTACTTCGACAGCGGCACTAATCAGCAGAAGTCATTATTGCTAAAATCTAAGGATTAGTAACCATACTTTTTTTGCCAGCGCTTCCGAAGAAATTCACGTTGAGCATTTTCACGCTGATTATTTCCGGGTTCGTAGAAGGTAGTGCCAGCGATATCATCTGGAAGAAACTCTGCTGCAACGAAATTACCTGCATGGTTATGGGCATATTTATAATCTTTTCCGTAACCTATATCTTTCATTAATTTCGTAGGGGCATTCCTGATCGCAAGAGGAACCGACAAATCACCTGTTTTCTTTACCAAACTTTGAGCTTTATTAATAGCCATGTAGGCTGCATTGCTCTTTGGTGAAGTGGCTAGGTAGGTCACGCACTGACTAAGTATGATTCTGGCTTCCGGATATCCAATTGTATTCACCGCCTGGAACGAATTATTGGCTATTACCAGCGCGGTTGGATTTGCGTTCCCAATGTCTTCGCTTGCCAGGATCAATAATCTTCGCGCGATAAACTTCACATCCTCACCTCCTTCGATCATTCTTGCCAGCCAGTAAACCGCAGCATTTGGATCACTCCCTCTAATAGATTTGATAAATGCAGAAATAATATCGTAATGCTGCTCTCCCGTTTTATCATAGAGAACGGTATTTTGCTGAACCTTCTGAAGTACAAGTTCATTAGTGATCTTTACATTTACTTCTTCTGAAGTGACTAGTAATTCAAAGATATTCAGAAGTTTCCTGGCATCTCCACCACTTAACCTCAATAAAGCTTCAGTCTCTTCTAGCTGTACATTTTTAGCCGAAATTACCTTGTCCTGTTCCATTGCTCTCTTCAGGAGATCTACCAGGTCATCTTTTGAGAACGGTTTTAGAATATAAACCTGACATCTGGACAAAAGGGCAGATATAACCTCAAAACTTGGATTTTCAGTAGTGGCACCAATTAAAGTAACCCATCCTTTCTCTACAGCTCCAAGTAGAGAATCCTGTTGAGATTTACTGAATCTATGGATTTCATCAATGAATAGAATCGGACTTTTCGTGGTAAACAAACCATCACTTTTCTTAGCTTTTTCAATGATCTCACGTACGTCTTTTACGCCACTACTAATTGCGCTAAGGGTGAAGAATGGTCTACCAGATTCCGAAGCTATGATATTTGCCAGTGTGGTTTTGCCTACACCAGGAGGTCCCCATAAGATCATGGAAGGAATAATTCCTTGTTTTATTTGCTGTCGCATAGCACCATTCTTACCAATTAAGTGATGCTGACTCAGGTAATCATCAAGAGTTTTAGGACGCAATCTTTCTGCTAGTGGTTGACTCATGGGTGTTTTGTCTGACAAGTTAACATCCTGATTTATTTGGATGGTTTTTTGTAATATTAATTAAAATTGAATACAATTTGAAACCTTCCTCTCCATTTGTTTTTACCAGCGGCACAATAGGGTATCCTTTATTATTCGTGTTGATGATCTGGATAGTTTTCTGGGCAGAGCTTCGATTCAATTTGAATTTAGCGCTCTTCGGTGTAAGGCCGGGTGAAGCGATTGGGCTTCGGGGAATCCTATTCTCACCCTTCATTCACTCAGATATAAAACATCTTTTTAATAACACTATTCCCTTATTCATACTATCTCTCGCCTTATTTTACTTTTATAGGCCCTTACGCTGGAAAGTGTTGCTGATTGGTCTCGTTTCAACCGGTTTGATTACATGGATTATAGGTCGACCGGCAAATCACATTGGAGCAAGTGGAATTATCTATTTACTTGCTGCATTCCTTTTCTTTAAAGGAATCTTTTCTAAGAATTACCGACTCGTGGCCTTATCGCTTGTAGTAGTATTTGTTTACGGTGGATTGATATGGTATGTAACTCCAATAGATCCAAAGATTTCCTGGGAGGGACACCTGGCGGGTCTATTGAGCGGCCTGGGTCTGGCTGTAGTTTTTAAAAAACAAATCGCAAAACCTCCTAAATATCATTGGGAATCTCCAGATTTTAAAGATTCTGAAGATTTATTTATGCAGCATTTTGACGAAAATGGAAATTTTGTAGATAACCTGCCTTTTCAGAATATGGAAGAGGAGGAAACCGAGTATAACTACATCTATACCGAAAAGTCAGACGACAAGAATTAACTTCTTTGTCTAACTGTTTCGTAAAGTACCGCGCCACAAGCTACAGATACATTCAAAGAAGCGATCTCTCCAAGCATAGGTAGTTTTGCCTTATAGTCTGCTAGCTTAAGAATCGAATTTGATACCCCTTTAGCTTCATCACCCATTACAATTGCCACAGGTTGCTTAAGATCAATATCGTAAACGGTGTCATCCGTTTTTTCAGTAGCTGCAACAATCTTGACATCATAAGTTTGTAGATGAAATAATGCATCTTTAATATGATCTACTTTGCAAATTGGTACTTTGAACACGGCTCCAGCTGAAGTTTTCACCGTATCGGCATTAATAGGAGCAGATCCTTTTTCCTGGACAATGATGCCATCGACTCCACAACATTCTGCGGTTCTAATAATGGCTCCAAAATTCCTTACATCAGTAATTCCATCCAGTAGCAGGTAAAGTGGAATAGTACTTTTATTTTGTACAGATTCTACAAGATCATTAAGACTTACAAAACTTATAGGCGATATATTAGCTACGACTCCCTGGTGATTACCCTTACTGAGTTTGTTTAATTTCTCAATTGGCACATAAGACACGGTGAAAGATCCGCTCTTTAGATGACGGTTTAATTCCTGAAACAAGCTACCGCCTAAGCCTTTCTGGATAAATACCTTTTCAATACTTTTTCCACTTTCTATAGCTTCAATCACAGCTCGAATTCCGAATATTCTTGTAGTTTCTTCCATGCTTCAAAGTTACTATTTAAAATATTTTCTAGGTTTAAATTTATGTGATAAAAAAACCACCCTTGATAAGGGTGGTTTATAAATTTAATCGGACTCTTAATTACTGAACATCCCAGAAAACAGGTGTTTGTGCAGAATCACCTCCAATTGCTTCGGAAGCTGCTTCGTAATTGGTTTCATTAAGGTTAGTCTCATCTACTGGATAAGTATATCTTAATGGTACTTCAGTTTCAAATTCTGAAGGAATGTTTAATTCTGGAGCATCATATTTTCTCCATACCGACCATCCCTGGAAAGGATTGTCAAACATTGCGATCCAGTACTGCGTAGCAAATTGATCTGCAGAACCATCATAAGATACATCACCCTGAGAAAGGTAAGTTAAGATATCATCATCTGCTACTCCCCAATATTCCATAGAAGCAGTAATTGCTGCATTATAGTGAGTTTCAGCATCACCTGTTACGTTATAACCAAGCTCGGCAGCTCTTGATTGGTTGAAGCGAACTTCAGCATAGTCTAATAAGAGACCTTCACGAGTTGGCTGCAAAAATGGATCACCAATTTGCGTAAAAGAGCTAAAGTTGTTAAGTCCTCCGTAGATACCTCCATTATATCCTTCAATGTTTTCATCAAAGTATACCATTCTTCTAGGATCTTCAAGATCGTTCATATAATCTACGATAGTGTTAGAAGCAAGGAAGTCAGAACGTCCACTAAGTACAAGGTCTTCCCATAGTGGGTTACCATAAGGATCGTTACCCTGGTACTCCACGGTTGCATTATCATCATTAGCCATAAGTACACCATCTGCAACAGCAGATTCTACTGTTGATTGCGAAAGTCCTGGGTTAGCATCAGAAATTCTCATTCCCAGTCTTAATCTAAGAGAGTTAGCAAACATCATCCATTTACTCATATTTCCACCGTAAACAACATCGGCACCAGTGTATCCCTGACCTGCAGATAGCATAGTCCCTACATTCTCTAATCTAGAGATCAAATCTTCATAGATCACCATATCATCGTCATAAGCTGGTAATGGAAATTCGTCAGCCTTCCCTGCTTGAGAGTAAGGAATATCTCCAAAACTATCCACAAGTACGTGCCACGCATAAACTTCAATTACTTCTAATTGCCCCATACGAGCATCTTTTTCCGCTTGTTCAAGTTCTTCATTTGCTAGAACAATTGCTTTTGCATCCTGAAGATCAAGAATGACATCTCTATAAATTTCTGACCATACATTATCTGGATTTGTTCTTGCAGTAAAGTTATAATTTGTCTCATCTACATACGTGGTTGTAGTAAAGTACTGTGCAAGGAACCTGTAAAGTCCGTCGTTTACGTTAGGCGATGCCATATTATCTGATAAACTTACCGTTGCTGCGGTAAATAAGAAATCAGAAGCAACCTGCGTAGGGTTTTTGGGATCCCTGTTAAGATCCTCATATTGCTCGTCACTCTGGCAAGACCATAGTGTTACGAGTGCCGTTAGAGCTACAATATATTTCTTCATAATTATTTTTATTAAAAGTTAAATTTAAGGCTAGCACCAATTTCTCTTACTGCTGGGTAAGCACCAGATTGGTAACCTTGAATGTTTCCTGAACTAAGTCCAGCTTCTGGATCAGAATATGGAATGTTCTTGTGAATTATCCAAAGGTTTCTACCTATTAAAGATAGAGAAGCATTGGTGAATGGCGTTGCATCTATAAATTTTGATCCAAAGTTATAGGTTAAACTAGCTTCTCTTAGCTTTACAAAAGAAGCGTCATAAATGTGACCTTCGTTAGCATCTCTACCATAACCAAAAGGGTTACCGAAATAATCGGTTCTTGCTCTTACAGTGTTTTCAGAAGTGTTGGTTACTTCATAAGTACCATCATTGTTATAAGAAACATCTCCCTGAACACCGTCAAGAATAACCCCACCTTGTTCAGCCTCAGAAATATAACCTGGGTCTCCAGGTTCTAAATCTGGATTAAATAAGGGATTACGTTTTGGGTTACCAAGCTCATTTAGGCCTACACTGCTTTCGTAAACTCCAGTTGCACGCCCATACCAGGTATCTAAGGAGAAGATATCTCCACCTTGTTGAACATCTACAAGGAAGTTTAGGGTTAGGTTTTTATATGAGATAGAATTAGATACACCACCTGTCCAGTCTGGTTGAATGTTACCAATTGTATAGTTAGCATTTGGTGTTCTTTCATAATAACCGGCGTCGGTAATTAAGCGGTTGCCATTTTCATCGTATACATAAGCTGAACCTCTAATAGCGCCATAAGGCTCTCCAGGAACGGCGTTAATTGAAATCCCACCTTGAGGACTAGCTAGTTGTAATACGTCGATACCGTCTTCAAGTTCAAGAACCTCACTTCTGTTTCTTGCCCAGTTAATATTCATGTTCCAGTTAAAGTCTTCAGTTCTTACCGGATTTAAGTTTAAAGAGACTTCAAACCCTTTATTTTCAATTGTACCAGCATTTAAAAGCTTAGTAGCGAAACCAGTTGCGGTAGATACCGGTACCGGGGTAATTTGGTTCTCTGTTTGAGAGTTGTAGTAAGATACATCAAAACCTACTCTTCTGTCAAAGAAGTTCGCTTCAATACCTACTTCGTAAGATTTCATACGCTCAGGATCTAGAGCCCGGTTAGCCAACTGAGAGTTGTTACTTGCCCATCCAGCAGATCCAAACGGCGCTGAGATTTGGTAAGTATTAAAAACTCTATAAGGGTCTGTATCATTACCTACCTCTGCATAGTTAGCTCTTAGCTTAGCAAAACTTAACCAGTTAGCATCTATTAAATTAGAAAGAATTACACTGGTAGAAATTGATGGGTAGTAAAAAGTATTGTTTTCTTTTGGAAGGGTAGAAGAACGGTCTCTTCTTATAGTACCTTCTAAGAAATAAGTGTCTAGATAACCTACTCCTGCTCTGGCGTAAACACCGTCTAACATTCTATCACTTTCGTATTCAAGAGGCGGGTTTAATGGAGATGCTGAGTTGCTCAATGCATAAAAACTTGGAGCATTAAGGCCACCATTGGTAGACGCTCTAATAAAACTGCTTTCGTTTCTACGAAGGTTCACACCTAAATTACCGTCGAGGTTAAGGTCTTCTGTAATATCCTTATTAAAATTAAAGATAAGATCGTAGTTATATTCAGCGGCTCTGTTGTTAAATCTTCTGTAGTAACCTACACCAACACTTCCTTTGTTTTTTCTTTCTTCCTGTAGCTCATCAAAAGTATCAAAAGAGAATCTACCTAGAACACTAAACACATCATTTATTTCGTAGTTAAGGTTAACGTTACCAAAATATCTGTTACGAGTATCTGTTGAATAATTTTCGTAAAGTGTCCAGTAAGGGTTATCAGTATAAATAGGAGTAAGGTTATCTGGTCCATTAGCGTTCCATGTAATGTTTTCTCCTGTAGCAAAATAAGCTGCTCTTTGGTCGTAAATATCTACGTTAGCTTGATTCCACTGTCTAAAAGATTGCATAATGTTTAGCTCACTATAACCAGTACCATATCTACCTTTACCGTCTGTTTTGGTATAGGTAATGTTCGCTTGTGCAGAAAATTTATCGGTAAATTCATGCTCACCGCTAAACTTTAAAGTATTTCTTTTTATCTGGCTGTTTGGTAAGTTACCCTGTTGGTTGAAGTTTGTACCACTTAACCTAAACGAACTTTTATCTGTGCCGCCATCTAAAGCAACAGAGTTAATCATAGTATAACCTGTTTCCCAAATAGCGTTAGGATTATTTTCTCCGGCTACCCATGGAGTTGCTTGCTGGTAGAAATCATAATCTGTTCCTTCTAACTGCGGATAAATAGAATTCCACTGGTATATTGGTTGACCGTCGAATCTAGCACCAAAAGAAGCATCTTCAGTAAAAGGAGTTACTTGATCAAGATTTCCATCGCCATCTACATCATATAGATTAAAGTATTGGTCACCATCTGGTCCATAACCTCTTAAGTAACCAGCACCGTATTCGTCTTGATATTCTGGAAGGGTTTCCATGTCTGCGTGAGTAGTCATAAGGGTAGAGCTAACAGAAACTCCAATTCCTTTTCCCTTGCTACCTTTTTTAGTCTCAATAATTATCGCTCCGTTTGCCGCTCTGGCGCCATATAATGCAGTCGCTGCCGCACCTTTAAGGATGTTAATAGAAGCAATGTCATTTGGGTTAATGTCAGAAGCAGCGTTACCGTAATCGTAACCACCTCTACCTGCGTCCTGGCCCGTTCTGTTAGTATTCGCGTTACTTACCGGCGTACCATCAATAACGAATAATGCCTGGTTGTTTCCTGTTAATGAGGAGCTACCACGAATAACTACGTTAGATGAACCTCCCATAGTACCAGTAGATGATACCTTAAGCCCGGCAACTTTACCAGAAAGGGAGTTTACGAAGTTCTGGGTAGGTACATCAGAAACTTCACTACCATCTACTTCCTGTGTAGCGTAACCAAGAGATTTTTTCTCTCTTTTAATACCTAAAGCGGTTACAACTACTTCATCTAATTGCGCAGAATCCTGCTCCATAACAACATCGATTTGATCGGTGCTGCTTATAGCATACTCTACTTCTTTTAGACCAACGAAAGAAAATACAAGTATATCACCCTGTTGTCCGGTGATACTGTAATTTCCATCGAAATCTGTTTGGGTACCAGTGCCAGTACCTTTAATAAGAACGTTCACACCAGGAAGGGGTAGACCATCTGAGTCAGTCACCGTACCCGTAATGGAACGTTCCTGTGCAAAAGTTATTTGCACCACGAACGCCAGTAATAGCGTTAAAATACTACTAAACTTTGTTTTCATTTTAAAATTTGTTTGAATTAGCCGACGCCAAATGTGATAATAAATGGTTAATAAACCAAGCTTTTATTCTCAAAAAACGTGCTTTATTAGAAGGTTTTGTTAAATCCGGTGTTATTTGTTGATAAATTGAAGACTTGTTAAAAACAATATGTAATTGGAAGCTGAGTTTGAGGATTTTTTATATCTGTATAGACTAATTTCTATGTCATATAAACTCCATCTAAGTGTTTCGAAGATGAAACTGTTTGAAAAATAGATAGTAACGTATTTGAATAATCCTTTTTTATTTATATCTTTGCAAACCCTAAAAATCGGGGGATTAAATTTTATTAATAATTAGTGTATAGGAAATTATGCCAACAATTTCACAATTAGTACGAAAAGGAAGAGCCAAAATAACCAAGAAGAGTAAATCGGCTGCTTTGGATTCGTGCCCTCAACGGAGAGGTGTTTGCACACGTGTGTATACCACTACTCCTAAGAAACCAAACTCTGCTATGAGAAAAGTAGCAAGGGTAAGGTTGACAAACGGGAAAGAGGTTAACGCCTACATTCCTGGGGAAGGACACAATCTACAAGAGCACTCGATAGTATTGGTTAGAGGTGGAAGGGTAAAAGATTTACCAGGTGTTAGATATCACATTGTTCGTGGTGCGCTAGATACTGCCGGTGTTGAAGGTAGAACTCAGCGAAGATCTAAGTACGGTGCAAAACGCCCTAAGAAGTAATTAAAAACTTTTAATGTAAAGAAATGAGAAAAAGACAGGCGAAAAAGAGACCGCTTTTACCAGATCCAAAATTTAACGATCAGCTAGTTACACGTTTCGTGAACATGATGATGTGGGATGGTAAGAAGTCGGTAGCCTTTAAAATTTTCTATGATGCTATTGCAATTGTAGAGGAGAAAAAACAAGACGAAGAGAAATCTGGTTTGGAAATTTGGAAAGATGCTCTTTCTAACGTTATGCCTCATGTTGAAGTGAGAAGTAGACGTGTAGGTGGTGCAACATTTCAGATTCCAATGCAAATTCGTCCAGACCGTAAGGTTTCTACTGCTATGAAGTGGTTAATTAGTTTTGCACGTAAGAGAAATGAAAAGTCTATGGCTGGAAAGCTATCTGCTGAGATTCTTGCTGCTGCAAAAGAAGAAGGAGCTGCTGTTAAGAAAAGAGTAGATACTCATAAAATGGCTGAAGCTAACAAAGCATTCTCTCACTTTAGATTCTAAAACAACATGGCACAAAGAGATTTAAAATTTACTAGAAATATTGGAATTGCGGCTCATATTGATGCAGGTAAAACTACAACAACTGAGCGTATCCTTTATTATACAGGTATAAGTCATAAGATCGGTGAGGTTCATGATGGTGCTGCCACTATGGACTGGATGGAGCAAGAGCAGGAGCGTGGTATTACTATTACTTCTGCAGCAACACACTGTAAGTGGATGTACCGCGATCAGGAATTCACTGTAAATATTATTGATACTCCAGGTCACGTTGACTTTACCGTAGAGGTAGAACGTTCATTGCGTGTTCTTGATGGAGTTGTTGCATTGTTCTCTGCAGTAGACGGGGTTGAGCCTCAGTCTGAAACTGTTTGGAGACAGGCAGATAAATATAGAGTTCCACGTCTAGGTTTCGTTAATAAAATGGACCGTCAGGGTGCAGATTTCTTCAACGTATGTCGTCAGGTAAGAGAAATGCTTGGTGGTAACCCGGTGCCATTACAGGTGCCTATCGGTGATGAAATCGACTTTAGAGGTGTGGTTGATCTTATTTCTAAGAAAGCGATTATCTGGAATGATGAGGATCATGGGATGACTTATGATACTATCGACATTCCTGAAGAGCTTTTAGATGATGTTAATAAGTACCGAACAGAATTAGTAGAAGCAGTAGCTGAATACGATGAAGCATTGATGGAGAAATTCTTCGAGGACGAAAGTTCTATTACAGAAGATGAGATCATTGCTGCATTAAGAGCTGCAACTATAGATATGAGCATCATTCCAATGATGTGTGGTTCTGCATTCAAAAATAAAGGTGTTCAGGCGATGCTTGACGCTGTTATGCGTTACCTTCCTTCTCCAGTAGATGTTGAAGCAATTGAAGGTACTAATCCTGATACAGGTGCAGAAGAAAGTCGTAAGCCAAATGTGGATTCTCCATTTTCTGCGCTTGCCTTTAAAATTGCTACCGATCCTTTCGTTGGACGTCTGGCATTCTTCCGTGCTTATTCGGGTACTCTTGATGCTGGTTCTTACGTGTTAAACGTACGTTCAGGTAAAAAAGAACGTATTTCAAGAATATATCAAATGCACTCTAATAAACAAGAGCCTATCGATAGTATCGAAGCTGGAGATATTGGAGCTGCTGTTGGATTTAAGGACATTAAAACTGGTGATACTCTTACAGATTTGAACCACCCAATCGTTCTTGAATCAATGTCTTTCCCTGCACCGGTAATCGGTATCGCTGTTGAGCCTAAAACAAAGGCCGACGTTGAGAAAATGGGTATGGCATTAGCTAAGCTTGCTGAAGAAGATCCTACTTTTACTGTAAAGACTGACGAAAATTCTGGACAAACGATTATCTCTGGTATGGGTGAGCTTCACCTTGAGATTATCATTGACCGAATGAAGCGTGAGTTTAAAGTGGAAGTAAACGTTGGTGAGCCTCAGGTTGAGTACAAAGAAGCTGTACGTAGAGATGCTGATCAAAGAGAAGTTTATAAGAAACAGTCTGGTGGTCGTGGTAAATTTGCGGATATCGTATTTACAATGGGACCAGTAGACGAAGACTTCGAAGGTGAAGGTCTTCAGTTCGTGGATTCTATTAAAGGTGGACGTATTCCTAAGGAATTTGTCCCTTCCGTAGAAAAAGGTTTTAAAGAGGCTATGAAAAATGGTCCTTTGGCTGGATTTACTATGGATACTTTAAAAGTTGAACTTAAGGATGGATCTTTCCACCCTGTGGATTCAGATCAACTTTCTTTCGAATTGGCTGCTAAAATGGGATATAAAGCTGCTGCAAAATCTGCAGGTGCCGTTATTCTTGAGCCAATCATGAAAGTAGAAGTTGTTACTCCGGAAGAGAATATGGGTGATATCGTTGGTGACCTTAACAGAAGAAGAGGTCAGGTAAACAACATGTCAGACAGATCTGGAGCGAAAGTAATCAAAGCTGAAGTGCCGCTTTCTGAAATGTTTGGATATGTAACTACATTAAGAACACTTTCATCAGGTAGAGCAACTTCAACTATGGAATTCTCTCACTATGCTGAAACTCCTTCTAATATTTCTGAAGAAGTGATCAAAGCAGCTAAAGGAGCAGCAAACGAATAATCTTAAGGAAATGAGTCAAAAAATCAGAATAAAACTAAAATCTTACGATCATAACTTAGTAGACAAGTCTGCTGAAAAGATTGTAAAAACCGTAAAGACTACGGGAGCTGTTGTAACCGGACCAATTCCGTTGCCAACAAACAAAAAAATCTTTACTGTTCTTCGTTCACCTCACGTGAACAAGAAATCCAGAGAGCAGTTTCAATTAAGCTCTTACAAGAGATTACTTGATATCTATAGCTCTTCTTCAAAAACGATTGATGCGTTGATGAAGCTTGAATTGCCAAGTGGGGTTGAAGTAGAGATCAAAGTGTGATAAAACAGTTCCGCGCACTACGGTGCGCGGTTAACATGTCCTAAGCGTTTCGCGAAGGAAAAATGGTGAAAGATACAATTCAGGGCTGAATGTGTTTTTCAGCCCTTAGTTTTTTAAATAAGTAAACAATTAATAATTAATAAATATGTCTGGGTTAATAGGAAAAAAGATCGGTATGACCAGCATCTTCGACGAGAATGGGAAGAACATCCCATGTACCGTAATCGAAGCTGGACCATGCTTGGTTACCCAAGTCAGAACCAAAGAGGTTGACGGGTATGAAGCACTTCAACTTGGTTTCGATGACAAAAAGACTGTTAATAAAGCTGCTGAAGGGCATGCTAAAAAAGCAGGAACCGTTGCAAAACGTAAAGTCGTTGAATTCCAGGGTTATAATGAAGATTACAAATTAGGTGACTCTGTTACCGTGGAACATTTTAGAGAAGGTGAATTTGTGGATATCGCAGGTACATCTAAAGGTAAAGGTTTCCAGGGTGTTGTAAAGAGACACGGTTTTGGAGGAGTTGGACAGGCCACACACGGTCAGCACAACAGATTGAGAGCTCCTGGTTCTATTGGTGCAGCTTCTTATCCTGCGAGAGTATTCAAGGGAATGAAGATGGCCGGAAGAATGGGTGGCGAGAGAGTTAAAGTTGAAAACCTGAAAGTTTTGAAGGTTGTGGCAGATAAGAACCTTTTAGTAGTAAAAGGTTGTGTGCCGGGATCTAAAAACTCATACGTAATCATTAGTAAGTAATGGAAGTAGCAGTTTTAGATATTAAAGGAAAAGAAACAGGCAGAAAAGCACAGCTTTCTGATTCTGTTTTCGCTATAGAGCCTAATGAGCACGCTGTTTATCTAGATGTTAAACAGTATCTGGCTAACCAACGTCAGGGTACTCATAAAGCTAAGGAGAGAGCAGAGATCGCAGGATCTACGCGTAAGATCAAGAAACAAAAAGGTACTGGTACAGCGAGAGCTGGTAGTATCAAGTCTCCTATCTTTAAAGGTGGTGGACGTGTTTTTGGTCCAAGACCAAGAAACTACGGTTTCAAATTAAACAAGAACCTGAAACGTCTTGCTAGAAAGTCTGCCCTATCAATTAAGGCAAACGACAAGGCTATTATGGTAATTGAAGATTTTTCATTCGATACTCCAAAAACCAAGAACTTTATCGAAGTTCTTCAGGCTCTGGGGATTGACAGTAAAAAATCGCTAATTGTGTTGGGTGACTCAAATAAAAATGTATATTTGTCGTCGCGCAATTTGAAATCCTCGGAAGTTATAAATAGCTCAGAATTAAGTACTTACAAAATACTTAATGCTAAGAGTATCGTCTTCGTAGAAGGATCTTTAGAAGGAATTGAGTCGAAATTAAGTTAATAAACCGTTATGAGCATCTTGATTAAACCTGTTATTACAGAAAAAGCTACTACAGATAGTGAGATGAACAATCGCTTCACTTTTGTAGTAAGTAACAAGGCAAATAAGATTCAGATCAAAGACGCAGTTGAATCTGCTTATGGCGTGTCTGTTACTAAAGTTCGAACTATGAATGTCCGCCCGGATCGTAAGACTAAATATACTAAGTCTGGTATGATCACTGGTAAAACTAATGCTTTCAAAAAAGCAGTAGTACAGGTGGCGGAAGGTGAAACTATTGATTTATACAGTAATCTTTAAGATTAAAGAATGTCAGTTAGAAAATTAAAACCAATTACACCTGGTCAGCGTTTTAGAGTAGTGAATGGGTATGACGCCATTACTACTGATAAGCCGGAGAAAAGCCTATTGGCGCCGATAAAAAAATCAGGTGGTAGAAACAGTCAGGGAAAAATGACCATGCGCTATAAAGGTGGTGGTCACAAAAGAAGGTATCGTGTAATCGACTTTAAGCGTGACAAGCAGGGAATTCCTGCTACAGTAGCTTCTATCGAATACGATCCAAACAGAACGGCCTTTATCGCATTATTGAATTATCAGGATGGAGAGAAAAGGTATATTATTGCTCAGAACGGGCTTCAGGTTGGACAGAATATAGTTTCTTCCATCGAAGCTGCTTCTCCTGAGATCGGGAATGCAATGCCTTTGGCAAACATTCCACTTGGTACGGTTATTTCATGTATTGAGTTGAGACCAGGACAGGGAGCTGTGATGGCGCGTAGTGCCGGTGCTTTCGCTCAGTTATTAGCGAGAGAAGGTAAGTACGCAACTATCAAGTTGCCTTCTGGGGAGATTAGACGTGTTCTTTCACTTTGTATAGCTACAATCGGAGCTGTATCTAACAGTGATCATCAGTTAATGATTGGTGGTAAAGCTGGTAGAAGCAGATGGTTGGGTATACGTCCAAGAACAAGACCGGTAGCGATGAACCCTGTCGATCACCCAATGGGTGGTGGTGAAGGTAGAGCTTCAGGTGGTCACCCACGTTCTAGAAAAGGTCTTCCTGCTAAAGGATTCAAGACCCGCTCAAGAACAAAAGCGAGTAATAAATATATTGTAGAACGTAGAAAGACTAGAAAGAAATAAGATATGGCACGTTCATTAAAAAAAGGACCTTTCGTTCATTACAAACTGGAACAAAAAGTGGCTCAGAATGTTGAGTCAGGAAAGAAAGCCGTGATCAAAACCTGGTCTAGAGCTTCTATGATTACTCCAGATTTTGTAGGACAAACTATAGCAGTACACAACGGGAAGCAATTTGTTCCTGTTTATGTAACTGAAAATATGGTGGGTCATAAACTAGGAGAATTTTCACCAACACGTTCTTTCAGAGGACATGCAGGTGCAAAAAATAAAGGTAGAAAATAATTGAAGCTATGGGAGTTCGTAAAAGAGAAAGAGCAGAGCAAATAAAAGAAGCCAAGAAACAGGTAGCTTTTGCAAAGTTAAATAACTGCCCTACTTCGCCTAGAAAAATGCGTCTTATGGCGGATTTGGTTAGAGGAGAGAAAGTAGAAAAAGCGCTTCATATTCTAAAGTTCAGTAAAAAAGAAGCATCTAATCGTTTAGAGAAACTTTTAGTTTCAGCTATTGCCAACTGGCAGGCTAAGAACGAGGAAGCTAACCTTGAAGAAGCTGAGCTATTTGTGAAAGAGATTCGTGTAGACGGAGGAAGTATGTTGAAAAGACTTCGTCCTGCTCCACAGGGTCGTGCACACCGAATTAGAAAGAGATCCAATCATGTTACATTAGTGCTTGGAGCAAACAATAATACACAAAGCTAAGAGATAGTATGGGACAGAAAACAAATCCAATCGGGAATCGCCTTGGTATCATTAGAGGTTGGGAATCCAACTGGTACGGAGGTAATGACTACGGCGATAAACTTGCCGAGGACGATAAGATTAGAAAATACATCCATGCTCGTCTTTCTAAAGCGAGTGTATCGCGTGTAATCATCGAGCGCACGCTTAAGCTTGTAACCGTTACTATCACTACTGCCAGACCTGGTATCATTATCGGGAAAGGTGGACAGGAGGTAGACAAGCTTAAGGAAGAGCTTAAAAAGATTACCGACAAGGAGGTTCAAATTAACATCTTTGAAATCAAAAGGCCTGAACTTGATGCGCATTTAGTTGCTTCAAGTGTTGCAAGACAAATTGAGAATAGAATCTCTTACCGTCGTGCAATCAAAATGGCTATTGCGGCTGCAATGAGAATGAATGCTGAAGGAATCAAGATTGAGATTTCCGGACGTTTAAATGGTGCTGAAATGGCACGTTCAGAATCATACAAGGATGGAAGAATACCTTTGTCTACTTTTAGGGCTGATATTGATTATGCTTTGATCGAAGCTCATACTACCTATGGTAGATTGGGAATCAAAGTATGGATCATGAAAGGTGAGGTATACGGAAAAAGAGAGCTTTCGCCTCTAGTTGGTCTTGCAAAGAACCAAGGAAAAAAATCCGGTGCCGGACGAGGTGGGAACAAATCACGTCGTAGAAAGTAATTTTTTAAAGGAAAGAAAAAATGTTACAACCTAAAAGAACAAAATACCGTAAGCAACAAAAAGGCCGTATGAAAGGGCTTGCTCAAAGAGGGCACAGACTTTCAAACGGTACCTTCGGAATCAAATCAATGGATTCCAGCTTTGTTACTGCACGTCAAATAGAAGCAGCGCGTATCGCCGCTACCCGATATATGAAAAGAGAAGGTTCTATCTGGATCAAAATATTTCCAGATAAGCCTATTACAAAGAAACCTCTTGAAGTACGTATGGGTAAAGGTAAAGGTGCCGTGGAATATTGGGCAGCAGTGGTAAAACCAGGAAGAATAATGTTTGAAATTGGTGGAGTACCAATGGCAACTGCTAAAGAGGCTTTACGTCTTGCAGCACAAAAACTTCCGGTAAGAACAAAATTTGTTGTAGCTAGAGATTATCAAGAATAATATTGGAATTATGAAACAATCAGAAGTAAAAGAAATGTCTGTTGCAGAATTGCAAGAAGAGCTTGGTAAGTCTCGAAAAGCTTATTCAGATTTAAAAATGGCTCATGCTGTTTCGCCTTTGGAGAATCCGATACAGTTGAGAACTGAAAGGAGAAAAGTGGCGAGATTAGCTACAGAGTTAACTAAAAGAGAACAACAATAATTGTTATTCTGCTGAAAGATGGAAAAAAGAAACTTAAGAAAAGAGCGTGTAGGGGTTGTTACAAGTAACAAAATGCAGAAATCCATAGTGGTTGCTGAAGTGAAAAAAGTAAAACACCCTATGTATGGAAAATTCGTTTTGAAAACGAAAAAGTACGTAGCACACGACGAAAATAACGACTGCAACGAAGGTGATACTGTAAAGATCATGGAAACAAGACCTTTAAGTAAATCCAAGACTTGGAGATTAGTAGAAATAATTGAAAGAGCGAAGTAAATCATGGTACAACAAGAGTCTAGACTAAAAGTAGCAGATAATACCGGAGCTAAGGAAGTCCTTACTATCCGTGTGTTAGGAGGTACAAAGAAAAGATACGCATCTGTTGGAGACAAGATAGTTGTCAGTGTAAAAGAATCTACACCTAACGGAAATATCAAGAAGGGTGCAGTTTCAACAGCAGTTGTTGTTCGTACCAAGAAAGAAGTACGCAGACCGGATGGATCTTATATCCGTTTTGATGATAATGCATGTGTACTTTTAGGTCCTCAGGGTGAAATGCGCGGTACTCGTGTATTTGGTCCTGTAGCACGTGAACTTCGTGATAAGCAATTCATGAAAATTGTATCATTGGCACCTGAAGTGCTTTAATACATTAAGAAAATGACAAAGCTTAAAATAAAATCAGGAGATACCGTACGTGTAATCGCTGGTGACCATAAAGGTCAGGAAGGGAAAGTGCAGAAGGTACTTATCGAGAAGAATAAAGCTATTGTGGAAGGGGTTAATATGATCTCTAAGCATGAGAAGCCTAGTGCTTCTAATCCACAAGGTGGAATTAAGGAGAAAGAAGCTCCAATCCATATTTCTAATCTATCACTTATTGACAAAAACGGTGATACAACGAGAGTTGGTTATAGAGAAGAAGATGGAAAGAAAGTGAGATTCTCTAAAAAATCTAATGAAGTAATATAGTTATGGCATACGTACCAAGACTTAGACAGGAATATAACGAGAGAGTTAAGAATGCTCTTAAGGATGAATTCAGTTACTCCAATATTATGGAGGTGCCAAAACTGGAGAAGATAGTAATTAGCCGTGGAGTTGGTGGAGCAGTGGCAGATAAGAAACTTATCGACCATGCAATCGAGGAACTTTCTGCAATTAGTGGACAAAAGGCTGTTGCTACGATCTCTAAGAAGGATGTTGCATCATTCAAATTACGTAAAGGAATGCCAATTGGCGCTAAAGTTACCTTACGTGGGTATAGAATGTATGAATTCCTGGATAGATTGATTACAAGTGCATTGCCACGTGTTCGTGATTTCAACGGTATCAAATCTAATGGGTTTGACGGTAGAGGGAATTACAACCTTGGAATCACTGAGCAAATCATCTTTCCTGAGATCGATATCGATGCTGTGAATAGAATCGCTGGAATGGATATCACTTTTGTTACTTCTGCGGAAACCGATAAGGAAGCAAAAGCATTGTTAACCGAACTAGGATTACCTTTTAAAAAGAACTAATTATGGCTAAAGAATCAATGAAAGCCCGTGAGGTGAAAAGACAGAAATTGGTAAAGAAGTATGCTGAGAAACGCGCTGCCCTTAAAGAAGCAGGTGATTACGAAGGTTTACAGAAACTACCAAAGAATTCTTCTCCGGTTCGTTTGCACAACAGATGTAAATTAACTGGAAGACCTAAAGGGTATATGAGACAATTTGGTCTTTCTCGAGTAATGTTTAGAGAGATGGCTAATCAAGGTCTTATACCAGGTGTCAAAAAAGCAAGCTGGTAATATTATAAACTGGATGAAGGTTCAATATAGAAAACCACATCCGCAAATAAATTTAAATGAATACAGATCCTATTGCAGATTACTTAACAAGAATCAGGAATGCAAATGCTGCAAACCACAGAGTTGTGGAAATTCCTGCTTCCAATGTTAAAAAAGAGATCACTAAGATATTATTCGATCAAGGATATATTCTAAGTTACAAATTCGAAGACACTACCGCTCAGGGAGTGATCAAGATCGCTCTGAAGTATGATAAGATTACTAAAGAGCCAGTAATTAAGAAGATTCAACGAATAAGTAAACCTGGTTTACGTAAGTATGCCGGATCAACAGAGATTCCAAGAATCCTGAATGGTCTTGGTATCGCGATTGTTTCAACTTCTCACGGAGTTATGACTGGAAAACAGGCTAAAGCCGACAAAGTTGGTGGTGAAGTACTGTGCTACGTTTACTAATACTTAAAAGACTAAAGAAATGTCAAGAATAGGTAAAAATCCCATTACAATTCCAGAAGGTGTGACAGTAGAGCACAAAGATGGTCTTGTTACGGTAAAAGGAAAATTAGGAGAGCTTAAGCAGCAGGTACAGGATATCGATGTTAAAATCGAAGATAATGTAATTACTTTTGAGCGTACTTCTGATAAAAGTGATCAGAAAGCAAAACACGGTCTTTATCGTGCTTTGGTAAATAATATGATTGAAGGTGTATCTAATGGATTCACTAAATCACTTGAACTTGTAGGTGTTGGTTATAGAGCTAGCAACCAGGGTAACAAGCTTGATTTGGCTGTTGGTTATTCTCACAATATTGTACTAGATTTGGCTCCCGAAGTTAAAGTGGAGACAATCTCAGAAAAAGGTAAGAACCCTGTCGTTAAACTTACTTCACATGACAAGCAACTTGTAGGACAGGTAGCTGCGAAGATCCGATCAATGAGAAAACCTGAACCTTACAAAGGAAAAGGTATCAAATTTGTTGGTGAACAATTGAGAAGAAAAGCAGGTAAATCAGCATAATAAAGATAGTTATGGCAGTGTCAAAACAAGATAGAAGAAATAAAATTAGAAAACGTATCCGTAGGGATATCGTTGGAACAACAAGCCGTCCTAGATTATCTGTATTCAGAAGCAATAAAGAGATTTATGCTCAGATTATCGATGACGTTGAAGGTAAAACTTTAGCTTCAGCATCTTCAAGAGATAAAGATATCGTGTCTGCTTCTGCAGATAGAAAAGAGCAGGCTCAAATGGTTGGTAAAGCCATCGCTGAGAAAGCGAAAAGTGCTGGTATCGATACAATCTCCTTCGATAGAGGTGGATATCTATATCACGGTAGAGTTAAATCATTAGCAGAAGGTGCTCGCGAAGGAGGACTTAAATTCTAGAAAATATGTATCAAGATTATAAAAACGTAGAACATGTAAAACCAGGAGGTCTTGAATTGAAGGATCGTTTGGTTGGAGTACAACGTGTTACTAAAGTTACAAAAGGTGGTAGAGCCTTTGGATTCTCTGCTATTGTAGTAGTAGGAGATGAAAATGGTGTAGTTGGTCAGGGACTTGGAAAATCCAAGGAAGTGGCAGATGCTATCTCTAAGGCTGTAGAAGACGCTAAGAAAAATCTGGTACGCATCCCTTTACATAAAGGAACACTACCTCACGAACAAAAAGGTAAGTATGGTGGAGCAAGAGTAATGCTTCTTCCTGCTGCAGCTGGTACCGGTATTATTGCTGGTGGAGCGATTCGTGCGGTACTTGAGTCTGTAGGTGTGCATGATGTACTTTCTAAGAATCAGGGATCTTCGAACCCACACAACGTAGTTAAAGCTACCTTCGATGCTTTACTTCAATTAAGAAGTGCTGAAACTGTTGCAAAACAAAGAGGTGTTTCTTTAGAAAAAGTATTTAAAGGTTAAAATCAAGGAATAAGATGGGAAAGATAAAAGTCACTAAAAGGAAAAGTGCTATTAATCGCACGAAAAATCAAAAGCTTGTTCTTGAGTCTCTAGGACTTAAGAAAATTGGGCAGACGGTTGAACATGACGATACGCCAAACATCCTTGGTATGGTAAATAAAGTTAAACACTTAGTTTCTGTCGAAGAAACAAAATAATAATCTCTCATGGATTTAAGTAACTTAAAACCTGCAGAAGGTTCAGTTAGAAAGAATAGCAAGCGTATTGGTCGTGGTGAAGGATCTGGTAAAGGTGGAACCTCTACCAGAGGTCACAAAGGAGCCAAGTCTCGTTCTGGTTATTCGAAAAAGATCGGATTTGAAGGAGGGCAGATGCCACTTCAAAGACGTGTGCCTAAGTTTGGATTCACAAACAGAAATCGTAAGGTTTACCAGGGAATTAACCTGGATACTCTTCAATCTCTTGTTGATGAAGGAAGAATTAAGGATACAGTTGATATGGACGTGCTTGCAGAAAACGGTCTTGCCGGAAGAAACGAGCTTGTTAAGATATTAGGTAGAGGTGAATTAAAGGCAAAGTTGAAAATATCTGTTCATAAATTTACGGCCTCAGCGAAAGAAGCTATCGAAGCTGCCGGAGGTGAAGTTGTTACTTTATAATAGATAATCAAATGAAATTCATCAATACGATTCAAAATATTTGGAAAATCGAGGAACTAAAAAATAGAATTTTAGTAACCCTCGGTTTGCTTTTGGTATATCGTTTCGGGGCGCAGGTAGTGCTTCCCGGAATTGATGCCGCTCAGCTTTCAAGCCTGGCTAACCAAACAGATAGTGGACTATTAGGTCTACTTAACGCATTTACAGGTGGAGCGTTCTCAAATGCTTCAGTTTTTGCTTTAGGTATTATGCCTTATATCTCTGCTTCTATTGTGGTGCAATTAATGGGGATTGCTATTCCTTACTTGCAAAAGCTTCAGAAAGAAGGTGAAAGTGGACGTAAAAAGATCAATCAAATCACCCGATGGTTAACCATTGCAATTACATTGGTGCAGGGGCCTGGTTATATTTATAACCTGTTTGCAACCCTTCCTGGAGAAGCATTCTTGCTTGGAGATAACTTAACTTTTGTTATCTCTTCGGTAATAATACTTACCACAGGTACAATTTTTGCAATGTGGTTAGGTGAGAAGATCACAGATAAAGGGATTGGTAATGGTATTTCATTGTTAATTATGGTGGGTATTATTGCTACTCTTCCACAGGCATTCATTCAGGAATTTGCTTCCAGAGTATTTGAATCCAACGGTGGTATGGTAATGATCCTTATCGAACTTGTGATCTGGTTTGCTATCATCATGGCATCTGTAATGCTGGTAATGGCAGTACGTCAAATACCTGTACAGTATGCAAGAAGATCTGCTTCTGGTGGATATGAAAAGAACGTTTTTGGTTCTAGACAGTATATACCTTTGAAATTAAATGCATCTGGTGTAATGCCAATCATTTTCGCTCAGGCGATCATGTTCATTCCTGTAGCTCTTGCGGGTCTATCAGACTCAGATACTGCTCAGGGTGTAACAGCAGCATTCCAGAACATCTTTGGTTTCTGGTATAACCTTGTATTCGCTCTATTGATTATTGTTTTTACATATTTCTATACAGCGATCACGGTGCCAACAAATAAAATGGCAGATGATCTTAAAAGAAGTGGTGGTTTTATTCCAGGGATTCGTCCAGGAACTGAAACTGCTGAATACTTAGATAGGATCATGTCTCAAATTACGCTTCCTGGATCTATTTTCCTGGCTCTTATTGCGGTGTTCCCTGCAATAGTTTTCTCTTTGCTGGGTGTACAGCAAAGTTGGGCGTTGTTCTTCGGAGGTACTTCACTTCTGATTATGGTTGGAGTTGCAATAGATACTATGCAGCAGGTAAATTCTTATCTACTGAATAGACACTATGACGGATTAATGAAAACAGGTAAAAACAGAAAAGCAGTAGCTTAATTATGGCAAAGCAGGCAGCGATTGAACAAGACGGAACCATTATCGAAGCATTGTCTAATGCGATGTTTCGAGTGGAATTAGAAAATGGTCACGTAGTGACTGCACATATCTCTGGAAAGATGCGTATGCATTACATTAAATTACTTCCTGGAGATAAGGTGAAACTGGAAATGAGTCCTTACGATTTAACTAAGGCTCGAATAACTTACAGATACTAAAAAGTAATTTTCAGCCTTTTATAAATTTTTTATACTTTTGCACTCTGAAAAATTTATGACGGCTAAAATTTCACAAAAAGGATAATTCCTTGTAAGTGAATTAAAAAGAGATAAGATGAAAGTTAGAGCATCAATAAAAAAGAGAAGTGCCGACTGCAAGATTGTTCGCAGAAAAGGGCGCCTTTACGTTATTAACAAAAAGAATCCTAGATTTAAACAAAGACAAGGCTAATTATGGCAAGAATTGCAGGGGTAGATATACCTAAACAAAAGCGAGGAGTTATAGCGTTGACCTATATCTTCGGAATTGGTAGAAGCAGGGCTCAAGAGATACTTGCACAAGCTAAAGTAGACGAGAGTAAGAAAGTTTCTGAATGGGACGATGATGAAATCGGTAAAATTCGTGAAGCCGTTGGTCAGTTTACAATCGAAGGTGAGTTGCGTACTGAAGTTCAGATGAGCATCAAGCGTCTTATGGACATTGGATGTTACAGAGGAATTCGTCACAGAGCTGGTTTACCTTTAAGAGGACAGCGTACTAAGAATAACTCGAGAACCAGAAAAGGTAGAAGAAAAACAGTTGCTAACAAGAAAAAAGCGACTAAATAGTAATTAGTATGGCAAAGAAGACAAATCAAAAGGCCGGTAAGACTCAGAAGAAACGTAAAGTAATCGTTGAATCCAACGGTGAAGCTCACGTTACTGCTTCTTTCAACAACATTATAATTTCCCTTACCAACAAAAAGGGTGATGTTGTTTCGTGGTCATCTGCTGGTAAGATGGGCTTTAGAGGATCTAAGAAAAATACACCTTACGCTGCGCAATTAGCTGCTGAAGATGCTTCGAAAGTAGCACATGAGGCTGGAATGCGTAAAGTAAAGGTATATGTTAAAGGTCCTGGAAATGGTAGAGAGTCTGCTATTAGAGCAGTACACAATAGTGGTATCGAGGTTACTGAAATTATCGACATCACTCCACTTCCACACAATGGATGTCGTCCACCTAAGAGACGTAGAGTTTAATAAAATTTAATCATAGAGAAGGATTAAGATTATCGAAGGACTTATGCCTTAATTCATAATCCCTTCTCAAAACAACTTAAGTAATGGCAAGATATACAGGTCCAAAAACTAAAATAGCCCGTAAGTTCGGTGAAGCTATTTTTGGTGACGACAAATCTTTCGAAAAAAGAAATTATCCTCCAGGACAGCACGGTAACAACCGTCGTAGAGGAAAGAAATCGGAATATGCTATCCAGTTGATGGAAAAGCAAAAAGCTAAGTATACGTATGGTATTCTTGAGCGTCAATTCCGTAATATGTTTGAAAAAGCAACCAGAGCACAGGGTATTACCGGTGAGGTTCTTCTTCAACTTTGTGAGTCTCGTTTAGATAATGTAGTGTACCGTATGGGTGTTGCTCCTTCAAGAAGAGCTGCGCGCCAGTTAGTAGGTCACCGTCATATTACTGTAAACGGAGAACTTGTAAATATTCCTTCTTACCACCTAAAGGCTGGTGATGTTGTTGGGGTAAGAGAAAAATCTAAATCACTTGGTGTGATTCAGGAGTCATTATCTAATAGCAGTAATGTTTACGAATGGCTTTCATGGAATTCTGAAAAGAAAGAAGGTACTTTCGTATCTGTTCCAGGAAGAGTTCAAATTCCTGAAAACATCAACGAGCAATTTATAGTCGAATTATATTCGAAATAATAATTCATCATACAGAAGTCGAAATATGGCAATACTAAATTTTCAGAAGCCCGATAAAGTTATAATGATTGATTCTACAGATTTCGAAGGGAAATTTGAATTTCGCCCTTTGGAACCTGGATATGGATTAACTGTTGGTAACGCTTTAAGACGAGTGCTTTTATCTTCTTTGGAAGGTTTCGCGATCACTTCAGTTAGAATTGAAGGTGTAGATCACGAATTCTCTACCATCGCAGGTGTAGTGGAAGATGTAACTGAGATCATTTTGAACCTAAAACAAGTTAGATTCAAAAGACAAATCGATGAGATCGATAACGAATCAGTAACAATTTCAGTTTCCGGAGAAGAGCAATTAACTGCCGGTCACTTCCAGAAATTTATTTCAGGTTTTCAAATCCTAAACCCAGATCAGGTGATCTGTCATATGGATAAGAAAGTGAATTTGAACATGGAAGTTACTATCGAAAAAGGTAGAGGTTACGTTCCGGCAGAAGAAAACAAGAAGGCCAATGCACCACTAGGTACTATATTCGTAGATTCTATTTACACTCCTATAAAGAATGTAAAATATAGTATCGAGAATTACCGTGTGGAGCAGAAGACTGACTATGAGAAGCTGGTATTCGAAATCATTAGTGATGGTTCTATCCATCCTAAAGATGCTTTAACTGAAGCTGCAAAAACTCTTATTCACCACTTTATGTTGTTCTCTGATGAGAGAATTACCTTAGAGGCTGACGAGATCGCACAGACTGAAACTTATGATGAAGAAAGTCTTCACATGAGACAATTGCTTAAAACTAAACTGGTTGATCTTGACCTGTCTGTTAGAGCATTAAATTGTCTGAAAGCTGCTGAAGTTGATACTTTAGGAGATCTTGTTTCTTACAATAAGAACGACCTTATGAAGTTTAGAAATTTTGGAAAGAAATCTCTAACTGAATTGGAAGAGCTTGTAAGCAATAAAGGTTTAAACTTTGGAATGGACCTTTCAAAATATAAACTCGATAAAGACTAATATAAAGGCGAGATCTCTCGCCTTTCTTTTATAATTAAAATCTGTCATATTTTGCTCCCCATAAAGGGTAGAAGCAAGATGACAAAAGATAATAAGTCATGAGACACGGAAAAAAAACAAATCATTTAGGTAGAAAAACAGCTCATCGTAAAGCTATGCTTGCGAATATGGCATGTTCCCTAATTGAACACAAGCGCATCAACACTACAGTTGCAAAAGCTAAAGCTTTAAAAGTTTTTGTTGAGCCTTTAGTAACTAAGTCTAAAGATGATACTACTCACAACAGACGTATTGTTTTTAGTAAGTTAAGAAGCAAAGAAGCAGTTAGCGAACTTTTTCGCGAAGTTGCTCCTAAAGTAGGTGATCGTCCAGGTGGATACACAAGAGTTATCAAACTTGGTAGTCGTCTTGGAGATGCTGCTGAAATGGCCCTTGTGGAATTGGTTGATTTCAATGAGACTTACAACGTAAGCGGAGATAAACCTAAAAAGAAAAAGTCTACTCGTAGAGCAGGTAAGAAGAAAGTGGAAGAAACTACAGCTCAACCTGAAGAAGCGAAAGCTGAAACTAAAAAAGAAGAGTCTAAAGCTGAAGAGCCTAAGACAGATAGTAAAGAAGATAAAAAAGACGAATAGAAATGAATCTTTTCAATTTCTAATTTTTAAAAAGGATAAGCTTTCAGAGTTTATCCTTTTTTTATATCCATACGATAATTGTTTAATTTTATTGCCACAACAACATAACTATGAAATATCAGGCTAAAAGAAAAGCGATCATTTTACTGGAAGATGGAACGATCTTCTATGGAAAAGCTGTAGGTAACACAGAAGGTGAGGCTTCAGGTGAAGTTTGCTTCAACACAGGTATGACCGGATACCAGGAAATCTTTACAGATCCTTCATATTATGGGCAGCTTATGGTTACCACCAATGCTCATATAGGAAATTATGGTACGAGTAAGGACGAGAATGAATCCAACGGAGCTAAGATTGCTGGTTTAATTTGTAAAAACTTCAGCTACGTTCAAACCAGACCTTCAGCAGATCAAACACTACAGGAGTTTTTAGATACCAATAAGATATTTGCAATTTCTGATGTAGATACCCGTGCGCTTGTTACTTATATCCGAGAGAATGGTGCCATGAATGCGATTATATCTACTGATGTAGAAAATATTGAATCCCTTCAGAAGAAGCTTAAAGAGGTTCCGGATATGAACGGTCTTGAACTTGCTTCTAAAGTCTCAACGAAGGATGCTTACTATTACGGAGATGAAAATTCAGATTTAAAAATCGCAGCATTGGACGTAGGGATTAAAACGAACATTCTACGTCACCTTGCTCAACGCGGAGCTTACATCAAAGTTTTTCCTTTTGATGCCAGCTACGAAGATATGAAATCATGGAACCCAGACGGTTATTTCCTGTCCAATGGTCCCGGAGATCCTCAGCCGCTTGAAAATGCAATTAGTGTAACGAAACAAATCATTGAGAACGATCATCCTTTGTTCGGAATTTGTCTTGGTCACCAGATCATTGCACTTGCTAATGGTATTGAAACTTACAAGATGCATCATGGTCACCGCGGAATCAATCACCCGGTAAAGAACCTTGTTACGGGTAAAGGTGAGATCACTTCTCAAAATCACGGCTTCTCTGTAGATAAAGCTCAAACTGAAGCTCATGATGATGTTGAAGTAACACATGTTTGCCTAAACGATCAAACGCTTGGTGGATTGGCTATGAAGTCAAAGAATGTGTTCTCTGTGCAATATCACCCGGAAGCTGGTCCAGGTCCACATGACGCCAGTTATCTTTTTGATGAGTTTATTGATAGAATCAAAAAAAAGCAATCAGCATAATAAAAAAGCCGGAGTTTAAACTCCGGCTTTTTTTATTACCCTTACAGGTAAAATAAATTTGTTTGCTAATTTTAATGGTCTAGATTTGACTACAAATCTAAATCATGAAAAACATCATCGTTATCTTTCTGTTACTATCAGGAATTTCAGCTAATTCGCAATCAACAGAAAATCAGTTTTCCTTAAATATTTTAATGCCTTCAGCAGAATATGAGCTTGCTCTAGGTGAAAATACCAGTCTTGATGCCAGTCTCGGTTTGGGTTTCGGCTATCACTATTCAGACTTTGCAGATGAAAGTGAATTCGGTGTCTATCCCAATTTAAGAGCGCAGTATCGTTGGTATTATAATTTTGATAAAAGAATCGATAAAGGAAAAAAAGTCTCTGAGAATAGCGGGAATTATGTAGCCGGAGTACTCTTGTTATCCAGTGGTGAGCCACTCTTTGGCGATATGGAATTGCGAAATGATCTGTCAGGATTTGTGGGACCAGCCTGGGGATTACAACGAGTATATAATAGTAATTTCAAACTAAACCTAAATCTTGGGGTTGGCTATGGTTTTAACGATAATGGTGATGGTTATGTTTCTCCGCTTATCGATATTCAACTAGGATTTAAGCTAGGAAAAGATAAAAGCTAAATTTTCCAATACCAGATAAATCACTCTTAATCCCGGCTTCATACCGGGATTTTTGCTTTCCTGATTAGTGCAACTTCGAAAACGTTTTAGTAGATTTCCTGTTATAAATGCTTTAAAACTAGCTCTCTCAGTCGGAATTTAATCCTTGTATTCGTATCTTGCCTGTAATTCAAATAAAAATTAAAATACAGAACATGAGCGCAATTTTAGATATACATGCACGTCAAATTTTTGATTCAAGAGGAAATCCAACCGTAGAAGTAGATGTTTACACAGAAAATGGAATAATGGGTAGAGCTGCAGTTCCATCTGGAGCATCCACCGGAGAGCATGAAGCTGTTGAACTTCGTGACGGAGGAGATGACTTTATGGGTAAAGGAGTGTCTAAAGCGATCGAGAATGTAAATGGGGAAATAGCTCAAAAGCTTCTGGGTTTTTCTGTATTTGAACAGAATCTTATCGATCAAACGATGAGAGACCTTGATGGGACACCAAACAAGTCAAAGTTAGGTGCTAATGCCATTCTAGGTGTTTCCCTTGCTGTTGCCAAAGCAGCAGCGAATGAACTTAACATGCCGTTGTACAGATACATTGGTGGAGTTAGTGCTAACACGCTACCTGTACCTATGATGAATATTATTAATGGAGGTTCACATAGTGACGCTCCTATCGCATTTCAGGAATTTATGATCATGCCAGTAATGGCTGAAAGTTTTTCTCATGCTTTAAAGACTGGTACAGAGATCTTCCATAATTTGAAAAAAGTACTTCATGATCGTGGGTTAAGTACCGCAGTAGGTGATGAAGGTGGTTTTGCTCCGACTCTTGATGGAACTGAAGATGCTCTTGATACGATTTTAAAAGCTATTAAGCAGGCTGGATACGAGCCAGGTAAGGAAGTAATGATCGCATTGGATTGTGCTGCTGCTGAATTTTTCGTAGATGGTAAGTATGATTATACCAAATTTGAAGGTGATAAAGGTAAAATTAGAACTAGTGAAGAGCAGGCAGAATACCTGGCAGAATTAGCATCTAAATACCCAATTATTTCGATTGAAGATGGTATGGATGAAAATGACTGGGAAGGTTGGAAAGCCGTTACCGACAAGATCGGAGATAAAGTTCAGTTAGTTGGGGATGACCTTTTTGTGACGAATGTAGAACGTCTTGGAAGAGGAATTAAAGAAAATATCGCCAACTCGATACTTATCAAAGTAAACCAGATTGGAACTTTAACTGAAACTATCGCTGCTGTAAATATGGCTCACAATGCTGGATATACATCAGTAATGTCACACCGTTCTGGAGAAACAGAAGATAATACAATTGCAGATCTTGCAGTTGCGCTGAATACAGGACAGATTAAGACAGGTTCTGCATCAAGAAGTGATAGAATGGCTAAATACAATCAACTACTTAGAATCGAAGAAGAATTAGGTGAGGTTGCATATTATCCGCAAGACAAAGCTTTTAAGATAAAATAAGCGAAACATATATTTTTCTAAAGCCTCTTCAGTTTGAAGGGGCTTTTTTTGTGGAGTAAATAGTATATTAACAATCATTTAATTAAAAGAGTACTTCGGTATTCAATAGAATCCTTATTTTCAATTAAATAACCAACCATACTATTGAAATCTAAATTCTTATTTGTCGCTGCGGAAAATGATGCAATTCCACGTTGTAAAGCCGGGGGAATGGGCGATGTAGTAAGGGATGTTCCAAGACAGATCGCTGCGAGAGGCGATGAAGCAATTGTGATCACTCCATCTTACTCCAGGATCCATCTTCAGGATAGCAATCGTATCACTGAAATTAAATTTACTTTTAGAGGTGTTCCTCATACCGGGGAGCTTTATGAAGTTCAGGGGAAAAAGGAAATAGAAGGTATACGGCATTTCGTAATTCATCATCATGATATAAAAGCTGGTGATATTGCGCATATTTATTTTAATGATGCTGATCAGCCGTTTTTCACAGATGCCAATATCTTTTCTCTCTTTTGTTCTGCAGTTGCAGCTACTATTAAGGATGGTGTCTTCGGAGATATAAATTTCGTCCATTTACACGACTGGCACACCAGTATGTTATTATTCTTAAGAGAATTCGATCCTGAGTATAAACTTCTGAAGAGTATTCACTTTGTTTATTCAATCCACAACCTGGCAATACAGGGGATAAGACCTTTCAGTAATAATTATTCCTCAGTAGATGCATTTTTTCCGAATGTCCAGTATGATCATGAAGTTTTGATGGATAGAAGATATCCAGATTGTATAAATCTTATGGCTGTTGGGATCAGGCTCGCTGATGCTGTACATACAGTTTCGCCATCTTATATGGAAGATATACAGAAACCGAGTGATCCACCACACTTTATTGGTGGTGAAGGTCTGGAAGATGATCTCAAAAAGGCAAATCAAGAAAACCGACTTTTTGGAATTCTTAATGGCGCAAATTATACTGATATTAATTCCGTAGAAAAGGGGATACTATTTAGACAATGTATCCGTCGACTTTTTCGCTGGTTACAGGAAGAGAATAAGGATTATAAATCACATTACTTAGCGCATACAGGTGAAAAACTTACACGCTGGCAACAAAAGCAGCCGGATTTTATTTGTAGTAGCGTAGCACGTTTAACTGAGCAGAAGTTCTTTTTCTTCAAGGAGAATCCAGACCTTTTACCAGCTCTAATGAAAAAACTTGAAGAAGTAAATGGTATTTATCTTTTACTAGGTACAGGTGCGCCGGAATACGAAACAATATTTAGAGAAGCTAGCTACAAATACAAGAATTTGATCTTTATCAATGCCCAGTCTGAAAGTGTGATCGATATGCTTTACCAGGAATCTGATCTTTACCTGATGCCAAGTCAGTTCGAGCCTTGTGGAATTAGCCAGATGCTAGCCATGAGAAATGGGCAACCCTGTCTTGTTCATAATACCGGAGGTTTGAAAGACACGGTTATTCATGGTAAAACCGGATTTAGTTTTGATGGAGAAACTACTGCTGAGAAAACGACTGACTTTTTAAAGCAGTTTTCCTATGCGGTGGATCTTTTCTTTCAGAATAAAAAAGAATGGAAGAAAATCAAGCAGAATGCTAAGAAACAGCGCTTCACCTGGGATAAATCTGTTGATGCTTATTACGAGTTTCTGTATACAGCTGATGTTGATTCGGTGAACTGATTTTCTGTTCCTTTCTAGTCTAATCTTTGGTTACGAACCGGTATATTTTTTCCATATTATTTCCGGAATTATTAAATCAGGCCGGACTTAATCATCAGACTTAGTTAAAATTCACGAAAACGGAAGAAAATAGGGGTATTTCTGAAATTTCGTTAGTCGGCTTAAAATAATTTTAACACTAAAATTCGTAAATTAGCAATCCTTAAAAATTAATCTAAAGAACAATATATAATATGTCTAAAACAGCAACTTTCGAATTTGACGGAAAGAAATATGAATTTCCCGTTACTGTGGGAACTGAAGATGAAATTGGTATAGATATCAAGACGCTTCGTGGAGAAGCCGGACTTATCACATTGGATCCAGGGTTTAAGAACACTGGTAGCTGTGAAAGTGCGATCACCTTCCTTGATGGTGAGAAAGGAGTGCTTAGATATAGAGGGTATGCAATTGAAGATCTTGCTGAAAAAGCTGATTTTCTTGAAGTAGCTTACCTTTTGATTTTTGGTGAGCTTCCAGACAAGTCACAACTTGAAAAATTCACTAAGGATATTAAAGAGCAATCTCATGTAGATGAAGAAATGAAGAAGATCCTTGATGGTTTTCCTAAGTCTGCACATCCAATGGGCGTTCTTTCATCATTAACCAGTGCTCTTATCGCATTCAATCCTTCTTCTGTAGATGTTTCTTCAGAAGAGGATATGTACAAAGCAATCGTAAAGATTCTTGGGAAATTCCCGGTACTTGCTGCTTGGACATTGAGAAAGAAAAACAGTCTTCCGCTAAACTATGGAGATGAAGATCTTGGATATGTAGAGAATCTGCATAAGATGATGTTCGAGAAGCCGAATAAATCGTATAGTGCAGATAAAGCGGTGATTGAAGCATTGGATAAGCTATTAATTCTTCATGCAGATCATGAGCAAAACTGTTCTACTTCTACTGTAAGAATGGTAGGTTCATCGCATGCTGGGCTTTTTGCATCTATTTCAGCAGGTATTTCAGCACTATGGGGTCCATTACACGGTGGAGCTAATCAGGCTGTGATCGAAATGCTTGAAAAGATCAAGGAAGATGGTGGTGATACGCATAAGTTCATGCAAAAAGCGAAGGATAAGGAAGATCCATTCCGTTTGATGGGCTTTGGACACAGGGTTTACAAGAACTTCGATCCACGTGCTAAGATCATCAAGAAATCTGCAGATGAAGTATTAGGACAGTTAGGTGTACAGGATCCTGTTCTGGATATCGCCAAAGGACTGGAGAAAGAGGCTCTTGAGGATGATTATTTCGTAAAAAGAAAATTATATCCTAACGTAGATTTTTATTCAGGAATCATTTATCGTGCATTGGGAATCCCAGTTGAAATGTTCACCGTTATGTTTGCTTTAGGTAGACTTCCGGGCTGGATCGCGCAATGGAGAGAAATGAGACTTAGAAAAGAGCCAATTGGAAGACCTCGCCAGATTTACATTGGAGAGAATCTTAGAGATTTTAAACCACTTGGAAGCAGATAATTTTCTGTCTATCATATTTTACGAATACCACAAAAAAGCTTCATCATCGTATGAAGCTTTTTTATATTTGACAAAACTTTAGCAATGAAATTGCATATATCAAGTGAAACATCCAGATTACGCGCCGTAGTGCTGGGAACCGCCAAGAGCATTGGACCTATTCCAACTCTTGAAGAAGCATACGATCCCAAGTCTCAGGAACATATTAAAGCTGGAACCTATCCAACTGAGGAAGATATGGTGGCAGAAATGGATGCTGTAGCCGCAGTGTTGGAGAAGTACGATGTTCAGGTTTTCAGACCTAAGATCATAGAAGATTACAACCAGATTTTTACTCGGGATATCGCTTTCGTTATTGATGATAAATTTATCAAATCGAATATATTGCCTGACAGGGATCAGGAGATCGAGGCTATTGAGCATGTAATGAAACAGATTGACCCTGCAAAAATCATAACTCTACCTGAGGAAGCTCATATTGAAGGAGGAGATGTGATGCCTATGGGAGATTATATATTTGTTGGGACTTATAAAGGAGAGGATTACCGGAACTTTATCACAGCCAGAACGAATAAACACGCTGTAGATGCCTTAGTAAAAGAATTTCCAGATAAAAAGGTGATTAGCTTTAGTCTTAAGAAAAGCAATCATGTTGCCAAGGATAACGCCTTGCACCTGGATTGTTGCTTCCAGCCTGTAGGCAAGAACAAAGCGATCATTTACAAAGGTGGATTTTTGATAGAAGAAGAATATAACTGGCTTGTTGATTTCTTCGGAAAAGAAAACGTCTATGAGATCACCCGTGATGAAATGTATCACATGAATTCCAATATCTTTTCCATTTCTGAAGATGTGGTAATTTCAGAAAAAGGATTTACACGACTCAATGCGTGGTTGAGAGAGCAGGGAATTACCGTAGAGGAAGTGCCTTATGCTGAAATATCGAAACAGGAAGGATTGCTTCGCTGTTCAACTTTACCATTAATCCGCGATTAACAGATAGCTATGAAACAGATTACAGATACCATTTTAATGGTTAGACCGGTAAACTTCAGAATGAATGAACAGACTGCGGTCAATAACTATTTTCAGAAGAAATTAGATAAATCCAATGTAAATAGCCTCGCAACTGAGGAGTTCGACACGTTCGTGAACAAACTGAGAGACGTGGGAGTAAAGGTGATCGTGGTGGATGATATTAAAGAAGAAGATACTCCAGATTCTATTTTTCCAAACAATTGGGTGTCATTCCACAGCGATGGAGAGATAGCTTTGTATCCAATGTTTGCTGAAAACAGGCGTAAGGAAAGACGACTGGAATATTTCTCCAAACTGGAGGAGGCTGGTCTTAAGATCAATAATATCGTAGATTATACTTCTGCGGAAGAAGATGATATTTTCCTTGAAGGAACGGGAAGTTTGATCCTGGATCGGGTAAATCAAAAAGCATATTGTGCGATTTCACCTCGTGCAGATGAAGATCTGGTCATCGAGTTTTGTGAGGATTTCGAATATACACCGGTTATTTTTAATGCCTATCAAAGTGTAAAGGACAAGCGACTTCCAATCTATCATACCAACGTGATGATGTGTCTCGCTGAAGAATTTGCGGTTATTTGCCTTGATACAATAGATGACAAGAAAGAACGCAAAAATGTTGTAAAACATCTAAAAATGGATGGGAAAGAGATCATATCCATCAGTGAGGAACAAATGCACGAATTTGCTGGTAACATGTTGCAGGTTCAGGGTGCTGAAGAAAAGTTTTTAGTAATGAGTGCCCGTGCACACAGAAGTCTTAATCCGGAACAGGTAAATACTATAGAAAAGCATTGTAAGATCTTAAGTTCTGAGATCGAGACGATCGAAACCTGTGGAGGTGGAAGTGCTCGTTGCATGATGGCTGAGGTTTTTTTACCTAAAGCCTGATTTTCGCTAACTTCTCTTTTGTAGAAGTTTTTTGCTGAAGAGGAAGATGATTATTACGCTTAATATGGCAAATGGAAGGGAACTGATGATCAGGAATTTTTGCATTGCCGTAAGTACATTGGAATCTGGTTTAGTATGACCGAGTACAATAATTGCCTCACAAAATATAAATATCAATACCGCCCATACCAGGCGGTATTTCTTTTTTGGTTCGGTATTTCCTTGATCTGTAAACATACTGAGAACAAAGATGGCCGAGTCTACTGAAGTTACCAGGAAACTAACTAATAGTAATATGACTACGAAACTGGATACGGCAGGTAAAGGATAATTTTCAAAAAAGATAAATAGTGAAGTAAATACATTGCTGAACTCGTCATTGTAAGTAATTACGTCTCTAATGATTTGAAAAGCAGAAGTACCAAATACACTAAACCAAAAGAAACTTCCTAGTGAAGGAATCAATAGAACCCCAAAGATCAACTCTCTGATGCTTCTTCCTTTCGAGATCCTAGCTATAAATACACCAGTAAAAGGCGCCCAGGCCAACCAGAATGCCCAGTAATAGTAGGTCCAATCGGTAAGAAATTGCTTTCCTGGATCCATATTTCCGCCAGCAAGACTAAGCGGAATAAAATCGAAAACATAGTGATATAAGGAATTCAGGAAATTGGAGATAATTTCAGGGATGTTTCCCAGTACGAAAACAAATAATAGCAATAAAATAGTGATATAAATATTCCAATTGGAGATCCTTTTTATACCCTTATTTACACCAGCCCAGGCCGAGAAGAAGGCCAGTACGCATATAACAAGAACGAGTAACAAGTTCATTAATAAGTTCCCGGGATCTTTTGATTGCAAATGGCTTATTCCTCCTTCTATTTGCGAAGTTCCGAGTCCAATTGCAGCGACGAGACCGATCACGGTAGTTAGAATAGTGAGAACGTCAATTGATTTTCCCCAGCGATTACTATGGAATATTTTGAAACTGGAACTTAGCCGTATATCCTGTTTTTCCACAAATAAACTATAGGCAATGATCAATGCAAACAATCCATAGAACGCCCAGGCAGTAAAACCCCACTGATAAAATGTATATTCCAGAGAAATAATTTCTGCAGGAGAACCTGTATCTAGCGGAGGATTCAAATACATATAGACCGGTTCCTGAACAGCTCTCAGTAAAATGCCTGCGCCCATTCCGGCACTATAAAGCATAGCGATCCAGGATAACCTGTCATACTCCGGCGGAGATTTTCCTAATCTTATTCTTCCGATTTTTGAAATAGAAATGACAAGCAGAAATAAAACGCAGCCCAAACCAAGCCATAAGTAGAAGGTTCCGAAGTATTCGCGAACCCATAAAGATCCATTTTCTATAGCTTCATAAAATTTGTCTGTAAATAGAAAGATGAAAATCGATCCGGATAATAATATCGAAGCAGAGAAGGTGAGTACTTTATTTCTAAGAAATTCTTTCATGGAACTTAAACAGAGCCGCCTTTAAGATTTTCTTCCAGAAGGGCCATAAGCGATCTTATTGATCATCCCTTCAAATATGAAGAAATGAAACGGGTACATCGCATACCAGTAAGCACGACCTAAAAGTCCTTTCGGTCTAAAAGTGGCATTTTGATGAAGCACATTGTTTTCATCGATCTTAAATTCCAGCCAGGCTTCCCCGGGAACTTTCATTTCTGCAAATAACAGAAGTCGCTTTTCTTCTTTATCGGCAAGTAAAACTCTCCAGAAATCAAGAGAATCACCTGCATGAAGTTTTGTAGCATGCGTGCGGCCTCTGCGAAGTCCAACGCCACCGGCAAGTTTATCCAGGTAGCCTCTGATTTTCCAGAGCCAGTTTCCATAATACCATCCGGTAAGGCCACCTATTGCCCAGACTCTTTCAAGTACTTCTTCAGTATCGTTTATTTCCTTGGATTTCTTATCCTGCATACACCCGTATTTGGGTATCTGTATGTATTTATTCAGCTCTCTGCGAAAACGACCGCTACTCATGCTATCTTTCCAGCTAGAGATGACTTCATTCTGTTCGATTTTGTAAAAAGCCATTCTAATGGCTTCTTTATACGGAATAAGGTCAACGTTTAGAAGTTCCTGCAAGCGTGTGTCTTTTGTGATCACTTCTACAGACATACTATCTACCAGGTTCTGTGCAAGTTTATAGGAAGTTGAGGTTACAAAATATAACCAGTATGAACTCAGTTTTGGAGACATGATGGGAACACGAAGTATCCAGAGCTTTAATTTTCTGACCTCTGCATATTGTAGCATCATTTCCTTATAGGTGAGAATATCGGGACCGCCAATGTCATAAGATTCATTATAGCAGTCCTCGCAGCCAATAACCCGAATGAGATACTGTATGACATTTCTTATAGCAATTGGTTGTATACGCGTGTCTACCCATTTAGGGGTGACCATCACCGGTAACTTTTCACAAAGATCGCGTATGATCTCAAAAGATGAACTTCCACTACCTACAATGATCGCGGCACGGAGTACGGTAACATTAAAATCTCCCTTATACAGGATTTCCTCAACGGCCTTACGTGATTTTAGATGTTTGGATAGTTCTTCTTCATTAATAATTCCGCTGAGGTATATCACCTGTTCTACGGAAGTTTCAGCCATCATCTTATTAAAATTCGTAGCGGCTTGAGCTTCCTGTTTATCAAAATCTTCGGTAGAGCCGGTCATCGAGTGGATGAGATAATAGGCGGCATCGATATTTTTGATAGCTTCCGGAGCTTTTGTGTCTTCAAGATAATCGATCTCTACGATCTCTACTTTTTCCCGGAGTTCCTCGTTGGAAGTAAATCTATGCTTGTTTCGAACTGCACAAACTACATCATGGCCCTGTTCAAGTAATTGAGGCAGAAGCCTCATGCCAATATAACCGTTAGCACCGGTAAGTAGTATGCGCATTTGAGAAATTTGAACTTCAAATTATAAATTAAATTGCTACTTTCACCTGAGATTAGTAAAACTTTATTAAATGAATAACGTGCTCAAATTTGTTCTGCTCATTATTGGGATAGGGCTTATTGGCTATGGGTTGTATAATATTCTAACCCCCGAATTTTCCATCGATGCTGGACCACTTCAGGTAGAAGCTCATGGTGATAACACACAATCTTATGCAATGATCGCATTTGGAGTGCTCGCTCTGGTAGGAGGTCTGGCATTTGGTAAGCGTTAATTACTGACTTATAGTTCGGAAAATATTGATCACAGAGGAACTTATGTATTCAATTCCAATGGCGATCACAATAAAACCTATGATCCTGGAAATAGCATTGATCCCAGATGCGCCAAGCATGGAAACTATATAATAGGAGCTTCTGAGAACCAGCAGCGTAGCTAAACAAACACTAAAAATTGCTCCTACCGCAATCAGTTTCTCATTCCAGGTTGCATATTCCTCGTATAATCCAATCAAAAACGATATGGAACCAGGGCCGGCAAGCATAGGAATGGCGAGTGGTGTAAGCGATACGCCGTCACGCTGAAAAGCGTCTTCCTGAACCTTCGGTTTATCCATACCTTTATGTTTAGCAAAAGAACCGGTTAGCAAGGCAAAACCAGAGGTAGTGATAATAAGGCCGCCAGCAATTCTTAAAGAATCGAGGCTTATTCCGAAGAAATTAAGAATATATCTGCCAGTAAAAAAACTGATAAGCAGGATTACAAAAATATTAATAGCTGTAAGCAGGGAAGTACGAGACCGCTCAGATTTTGTGGCCTCTTTGGTAAGTCCAACGAAAATAGGGACAGTACCAAGCGGATTGATTACTGAGAACAAAGCAGCGAAAACATAAATGAATAGTTCCATTGATTTTTTTCCGCAAATGTGCATCGATAAACGTTTTACTGCGGAAAATTGAAATCAATTTTAGGTTAACGAATTGTATCTAGATTCGCCTAATATTACTCAATTATAAATCATCGATCTGCGTAGGAGCATTATCGGTCTTATAATTGATGATCTTCTGGAAGAATTTATGAATACCGGGCTTGTCTGCTTTAACCTTGATAAAATGATGATCCCTGTAAATACTGTATTCTTCAGCTTTTCCTTTATATAGATTTAATTTGTAATAAGGAATCACTAGAGCATAAGTCTCAAGTAGTGATCTAAACATTACGATAATACCGCTGCCTCTCATTTCTACATTACACACATTAGCATTATTATCTAAAATGAGCAGGTTGTAGATTTCTATACTAGAGGAAGTTATCTGTAATTTAGGAGATCCTGAGCCGCGAAGTTTGACCCGTTCCATCAGCGTAAATGGTTTTCCTACTTCAGCAGTAATCTTTTCTGAGATCGCAGGACGATTGTAAGAGATATTAATTAGCATTTCTTTTTTCCTAAATATAAGGATTTGCGCTAAAAGGCTGGCGACCGGAACTTCATTTCTTTTTATCTTTGCGCACTTAATAGAATACAAAACAGGCCTAAAAGCATTGAAAATGACCATAGAACAAATTCTTGCAGCAAAAGTTAATGAAGCAGTTACCAAACATTACGAGGTGGAAGCTCCAACCATTGAGTTCCAGCCTACACGCAAGGATTTTGAAGGAGATATAACCCTGGTTGTATTCCCAATGCTGAAACAAATAAAGACCAATCCGGCTCAGCTAGCAGAAAACATTGGTAGTTACCTAAAAGCAGAGGTAACTGAAGTAGCAGATTATAATGTAGTAAAGGGATTCCTCAACATTGTGATAAGCGACGCTCATTATATCAATTTCTTTAATGAAATCAGAGATCGATCAGATTTTGGAGTGTTGTTGCCTCAAAGTGATGCCAGCGGGATCATGATCGAGTATAGTTCCCCGAACACCAATAAACCTTTACATCTTGGTCATATTCGAAATAATCTCTTAGGTTTTTCTGTAGCTGAAATCTTGAAGGCTGCGGGAAATACTGTCCACAAAGTACAGGTGATCAACGACCGTGGAATACATATTTGCAAGTCCATGGTGGCCTGGCAGAAATTTGGAAATGAAGAAACACCAGAGTCTACCGGTCTAAAAGGGGATAAGCTGGTTGGGAACTATTATGTGAAATTCGATCAGGAATATAAAAAGGAGATCGCTCAATTACAGGAGCAGGGAAAATCTGAAGACGAAGCAAAGGCGGAAGCTCCAATTTTTGTAGAAGCTCAGCAAATGTTACGAAACTGGGAGGCGAACGATCCCAAGGTTGTAAAATTATGGTCTACCATGAACCAGTGGGTTTATGATGGTTTTGAAAAAACCTATGATGCTCTGGGTGTCGATTTCGACAAGAACTATTATGAAAGTGAAACCTACCTTTTAGGTAAGGATAACGTGATGAAAGGTCTGGAAGATGGAGTTTTCTATCAAAAGGCTGATGGTAGTGTTTGGATCGATCTAAGCGACGAAGGTCTTGATGAGAAGATCGTACTTAGAAGCGATGGAACTGCAGTTTATATGACGCAGGATATTGGAACGGCTATCCAGAGATTTGCCGATTTCGATATCAATCAAATGGTATATACAGTAGGGAATGAACAGGAATATCATTTTAAAGTATTATTTCTTATTCTGAAGAAATTAGGCTACGACTGGGCAGATGCGCTTTATCATTTAAGTTACGGAATGGTGGATCTTCCTAGTGGTAAAATGAAAAGCCGGGAGGGAACTGTCGTAGATGCAGATGATCTTATTAAGGAAATGACCGAAACGGCTCGTACTATTTCTGAAGATCTTGGGAAACTAGATGGCTATTCAGATTCAGAAAAAGAAGAGCTTTATAGAATTATAGGTCTTGGTGCCCTTAAATATTATATTTTGAAGGTGGATCCTAGAAAAAGAATTCTTTTCAACCCTGAAGAATCTGTAGACTTCCAGGGTAATACGGGACCTTTTATTCAGTATACCTATGCGAGAATTCAGTCGATCCTCAGAAAAGCAGAATTCGATACTGCAGCGGAGCTTTCCGAAGATTATAAATTTCACGAGAAAGAGAAGGAGTTGATCAAGCAATTGCAGTTATTCCCGGAAACCATTGCATTAGCGGCAGATAATCATTCACCTGCGCTAATTGCCAATTATACGTATGAACTTGTAAAATCCTTCAATTCATTCTATCAAAATGTACAGATACTTGGTATTGACGATGAAGCTGAAAAAGTTTTTAGAGTACAACTTTCAGGAGCTGTAGCCAGCGTGATCAAATCGGCTTTCAAACTACTTGGAATCGAAGTTCCGGAAAGAATGTAATGGTGATCGTGTAGAAGCGATATTTAAGAAGATGGACTTTATACTTCAGCTTCAAATCATTAAATTTGCAATTCGCTGCCAGTCAGCAAGAGAATAAAACCACAGGAAAAATTATGTTTGATAATTTAAGCGATAAGTTAGATAATGCCTTTCACGTCCTAAAGGGACACGGGCAGATCACCGAGATAAATGTTGCGGAAAGCCTTAAAGAGGTTAGACGTGCTTTAGTTGATGCCGATGTTAACTACAAGATTGCCAAGGACTTTACCAGTACGGTGAAGGAAAAGGCGATGGGTCAGGATGTACTAAAGACATTGAAACCAGGTCAGTTAATGGTGAAACTCGTAAAAGACGAGTTGACCCAATTAATGGGAGGTGAAGCTGAAGGAATTAATTTAAGTGGCGATCCATCTATTATCCTTATGTCTGGTTTGCAGGGTAGTGGTAAGACCACTTTCTCCGGCAAACTCGCAAATTTCCTGAAAAATAAAAAAACGAAGAAACCTCTATTGGTAGCCTGTGATGTTTATCGTCCGGCGGCAATTAATCAGCTACACGTTGTTGGAGAACAGGTTGGAGTTGAGGTATTTTCAGATGAAGGGAATCAGGATCCGGTGGCGATCTCTAAAGCGGCAATTGCATATGCTAAAGAGAATGGTCATAATGTAGTGATCATCGATACCGCGGGTCGACTTGCTGTAGATGAAGCGATGATGACCGAGATCTCCAATATTCACAAAGCGATCCAGCCTCAGGAAACATTATTCGTAGTGGATTCCATGACGGGTCAGGATGCGGTGAATACGGCCAAAACATTTAACGAGCGCCTTAATTTCGATGGCGTTATCCTTACCAAACTTGATGGTGATACGCGTGGTGGTGCAGCGATTTCAATTAAATCTGTTGTAAACAAACCAATTAAGTTTATTGGTACGGGTGAGAAAATGGATGCGATCGATATATTCTATCCATCGCGTATGGCAGACAGGATCCTTGGAATGGGGGATGTTGTTTCGCTTGTGGAAAGAGCTCAGGAGCAATATGATGAAGAAGAAGCTAGAAAACTTCAGAAGAAAATTGCTAAAAATAAATTCGGTTTTGATGATTTCCTGAATCAACTTCAGCAGATCAAAAAAATGGGATCTATGAAAGATCTTTTGGGAATGATACCTGGCGCTGGAAAAATGCTGAAGGATGTAGATATTGATGATGATGCCTTCAAGGGAATTGAAGCGATCATTCACTCGATGACTCCACTGGAAAGAAGTGAGCCAAAGGTGATTAATGCCAGCCGTAAGAAAAGAATTGCTAAAGGTTCTGGTACAACAGTACAGGAAGTGAATCAATTACTTAAGCAATTTAATCAAATGGGTAAGATGATGAAGATGATGCAAGGCGGCGGAGGCCGAAAAATGATGCAAATGATGAAGGGAATGAATTAATTCCCTTTTTTTAATACAACGCAAACACAACACACAATGACAATACTCGATGGTAAACAGGTTAGTAGCGATATCAAAAATGAAATCGCTGCTGAAGTTACCAAGCTAAAATCTCGTGGAGAGAAAGTACCTCATCTTGCTGCGATCATCGTAGGAAAGGATGGAGCAAGTTTAACTTATGTGAACAGTAAAGTAAAGGCCTGTGAAAGAGTTGGGTTTCAATCTTCACTTTACAGAATGCCGCATACTGTAAGCGAGATCGAGCTACTGGATAAAATTCAGGAACTTAACGAGAATGATGATATTGACGGATTCATCGTTCAGCTTCCATTGCCACCACAAATTGACACACAAAAGGTATTAAATGCAGTTGATCCAGATAAAGACGTGGATGGATTTCATCCTACGAACTTCGGAAAAATGGCACTGGATATGACCACCTTTATTCCTGCAACTCCATTTGGAATACTGGAACTTCTGGAACGTTATGACATTCCTACTAAAGGGAAGCATACGGTGGTGATAGGAAGAAGTTATATTGTGGGAAGACCTATGAGTATCCTAATGGGGCGTAGTGGTTTTCCTGGGAATTCCACGGTTACCCTAACTCATGAGTTTACAAAGAATATTACGCAGGTAACTTCTCAGGCAGATATCGTTATTATAGCAGTAGGGATTCCAGATTTTCTCAAAGCTGAAATGATCAAAGACGATGCTGTTATTATTGATGTTGGAATTACCAGAGTACCAGACAACAATACAGAAAAAGGTTATGTCATCAAGGGAGATGTAGATTTTGAAAACGTGAGCAAAAGGGCTTCATATATTACACCGGTTCCTGGTGGAGTAGGGCCTATGACGGTTTCGATGTTACTTAAAAATACACTTCTTGCAAGGGAGAGACATAAAAAAAGAGCAGATATTAAGTTGTTAGAACGATAAAAAAAAGAGGGAATTTAATTCCCTCTTTTTTTTTATGCTTCCTTCTCAATTTTCCAGTCGAGATAATTATGAAGATCAGATTCTATAAATCTCAATCCAAAAGTAAAGATTGCCATGTCATCAATGTATCCCAGACCTGGAATAAAATCTGGTATAATATCCAGTGGATTTAAAATATAAAGAAAGGAGAATGCAACAGTGGCAATGGTGAACCAGGGCACTTTACTATAAACTCCTTTTCTATAATCTTTCAGCATCCCATACATTAGCTTGGCAAGCTCGCTATATTTCTGTAGCAACCCGGAATTGTTGATCTTATCATCAACTTTATCCTGGCTATCCATGGCGATACTTACATCATTGTCGTCGATTTTTGTTACTTCAGTTTTAAAGTAATCCTCATCTATTTTTTTCTTTAGGTTTCCAAACATAGTTTTTTCTTTTAGTTATAATCGGTGGTGAGCATTTCCATACTCTTTCTTGTAGATCTTCAGAATTAATAAAAACAAGGATACCAATAACGGTCCAAATATCAATCCTATAAATCCGAATAACGGTACTCCTACGATCACCCCGAAAAGCGTGATCAATGGATGAACACTCGCCAGTTTTTCAAGTACATAAAGTCGTATAATATTATCGGTTGAGCCTACCACCACAAGTCCGTAAATAAGCAGAGCTATTGCCTGGAAGTCATTTCCCTGTGCGAATAAGAGAATGACTGCGGGCAGAACTCCAATGGCTGTTCCTATAAAGGGTATCATAGAACCTATTGCTGTAATCACGAACCAGAAAAAAGGATCTGGAACTCCAAATATCAAGTAACCTATCAGTGCGATCACACCCTGAACGACTGCTACCAATGGAATTCCCAAAGCGTTACTTCTAACCAATTGATCACTTTCATCGCCAATCACTCGAATATTATCCTTTCCTAATGGAATATAATCGATCAGGGAATGTCGCATTGATTTCTGATTCATTAGCATATAATACAGCATGAAATACATGATCCCAATCGCAATGAAGGCATCAAATGTTCCACCGGCAAGATTCTGAAGATTAGACGAGAGCCATCCGGTAATTGCTGAAGTATCTATACTTTCGCTAATGTTATAACCTATGTATTCTTCGGCTATATATAATTGATCTTTTAGAGCACTTAGTACCCGTTCGGAATTTGCAACGGCTTTTCCTATTTTACTGGTAAGCATAATCGCAATTAGGGTTACCGGTACCAGGATGCCAATAATACTTCCGGTCATTAAAAGTGTAGCTGCTAAAGCTGGTTTCCATCCTCGGTGGACCAATTTCTTTTGCCAACCTTTCATAAGTACATAAAGCGTAACCGCACCCAGAACCCCAGAGAGGTAAGGAATGACCTCCTTGAAGATCAATACTGAAAGGAACAGTATCAATAGTAATACAAAAATTTGCCGTACGAGTGACGGTTTCAGTTTATCCATTTGGTTGGTTGGTGATGAATAAAGGTTATTAACTTGCGAACAACTGACTCATATCCTTAAATGCTTTGAACTCCAATGCATTTCCGCAGGGATCTTTAAAAAACATGGTGGCCTGTTCGCCTGGTTTGCCTTCGAACCTGATATAAGGCTCTATGACAAAATCAACATTTTTTCGTTTTAAGAGACCAGCAAATTCATGAAAAACGTCCCATTGTAATACTACCCCAAAATGAGGAACTGGAACATCCTTCCCATCTACAGGATTGGAAGTTGAGCTGGCAGTTTCCTGTGGGTCCTGATAATGTATTACCAGCTGGTGTCCAAAAAAATTGAAATCCACCCAGTGATCACTACTACGGCCTTCACCACAACCTAAAGTTTCTTTGTAAAATTTTCTACAGGACTCCAGATCAGATACTGGGATCGCTAAATGAAATGGCTGTACTTTCATAAAATTAAGATTGGTTGGTTCAAGATCATGAACGCAAAAGGTTCATGATCTAAAATTAAGAAGAACTACCAATATTAATACATGAAACAGCCTAATTCTGTGTTAAGATTTGGAGATTCTGGGACGTTTTTTCTTCTCGGTTTGACTATCGTCAAGTACAGAGCCCTCTTCGGTTTTAGTAGATTCGCCAGTGAGTCCGTTAATAGTTTCAAGCTCTTCCCTCGTAAGATCACGCCATTCACCTACCGGAATATCCAGGGAAACGTTCATGATGCGGACCCTTTTTAAAGAGGTCACTTCGTAGTCTAAATATTCACACATTCTACGAATCTGTCTGTTTAATCCCTGTGTTAGAATGATCTTAAAAGTATGTTTGCCAAGTTTTTCCACTTCGCATTCACGAGTTACCGTATCCAGAATAGGTATGCCTGAAGACATTTTCTTTATAAAATCTGATGTAACCGGTTTGTTGACAGAAACTACATATTCTTTCTCGTGATTGTTTCGTGCTCGCAAGATCTTATTCACGATATCACCGTCATTTGTAAGGAAGATAAGACCTTCACTAGGTTTATCTAACCGGCCGATAGGGAATATTCGTTTTGGATAATTAATGTAGTCAACAATATTGTCTTTTTCGACTCTTGTATCTGTAGTACAAACGATTCCTACGGGTTTATTAAAAGCGATATAGACATTAGGTTCTTTTAGTTCGGCTTTGGAAACAGGTTCTCCATTTACTTTTACCACATCGCCCGGTTTTACTTTAGTTCCCATTTCTGGAACTACGTCATTTATCGTGATGCGACCCTGGTCAATTAATTTGTCTGCCTCTCTACGGGAACAATATCCTAACTGACTCAAATACTTATTAATTCGAACTTCTTCTGCCATGTCACAAAGATAATAGATACAATCGGGACGCCGGAATTTGAAAAAAAATAAAATTTTTAAAACCTCAGGCAACCTTTCGTAACTTTCTCTCGTCTATATAAATAGAAGGCCTTTTGAAAATGGTAAAAGTAATACAGCTTTTTAAAAACGAATCCTCTCTCATTAAAAGAGCGAGTGCAGGTAACAGGGATGCCCAGAAGCAGATCTATGAAAAGCACGCTCCAAAAATGTTAAGTGTTTGCCGGCAGTATATAAAGGATCTGCATCACGCAGAAGATACAATGCTGAAAGGTTTTATGAAAGTGTTTACTCACCTGGATACTTTTAAGGATGAAGGTAGTTTTGAAGGTTGGATTCGAAAAATTATGGTAAGAGAAAGCATTAGCTTTTTAAGGCAGTTCAAAGAACTACAGTTTCAGGAAGATGACGAATTTGGTCATGAAGTGGCAAATAATATCAATTCTGAAATGGACGTGGCAGACATACAATCGCTTATAGATAGTTTGCCTGAAGGTTATAAGGCGGTATTTGTAATGTATGCCGTAGAAGGGTACAAGCATAGTGAAATTGCTAAGATGCTTGGAATAACCGAAGGGACCTCAAAATCCCAGCTGTTTAAAGCTCGAAAGATGCTTCAGCAAAAAATTAAATCTAATAATACATCTAGTTATGGCGCCAATTAAATTTGAAGAACATATCAGGGAAAAACTGGATAGCCGGGAGATCAGTCCATCAGCTGGAAGTTGGGATAAACTTAGTGAACAGTTAGATAAAAAGGAAAGCTCGGGAAAGAATAATAAATGGTGGATTTCCTCAATAGCTGCAATTTTCGTGCTTGCTCTCTGCGGAATCATCTATCTGAATATGAATAGAAGTGTGGAAAATACTATAGTGAATACTCCGGAAATTCAGAATCCTTCTGAAAATGCTGCCGATGAATTTGAGAATCCGGTGCAAGTAGCAGAACAGGAAAAAACTGAAGAATCCCGGACTCAGCCGGAATCAAAACCGGAATATTTACAGAAGGCAGCTTCCGAAGAGATAAGAATTACATCAAACAAAGAAGAGCAGATCGCATCAGTTGAAATAGAGGAAATGATTAACAGAGAGCCTATAAAAACTGTAACACCAGCTAGTTTGCAGGAATTAAAAATTTCCGAAGAGGTTAATAAAGTATTGGCTGAGATCTCCAGGCTTGAATCTCACAAGGGTGATGTAAGCGATACTGAAGTGGAAGCATTGCTCAACAAAGCTATTGCAACTATAGAAAATGAAAATATGCAGAAATCGAGTGAAATTTCGGCAGATGCTTTACTGGCCGATGTTGAAGCCGAGGTTTACGAATCATTTAAAGAGAAAGTTTTTGAGATTGTGAAAACGGGCTACCAGAAAGCCGCAGTGGCGGTGTCGAATAAACTTGATCATTCAGAAGAAAAATAATTATCCCTTTCAGGGTCATTCATCAATCAATAACTAAATACCAAACATCATGAAATCACTACTAATTACATTCGCATTATGCATTCTCAGTTTTAGTCCATGTGACGCACAAACTGTCGAGATTACCAGCGGGAACAAGATCGAAGTTCTAAAGAAACAGCGTGAAAACATTATCAAACAGGAGAAGGAAGAGCTTAAGGCAGAAGTAGAAGCCATCAATGAGCGGCTGGATAACGAAGAAATTTCTATGCAGGAAGCTGATGAGCTAAAAGAAGAAGCCGCTAAAAAACATGCGCTGAATATTGAAAATCGTTTAGCTATTCTTGATAATAAAATCGCGCTTCTGGAAAGAAACGAGGAATCTAAAGTTGAGAGTGACAAAACATTCGTTTTCTCCTGGAAAGATGAGGACGACAAGGAGGATCCCGATTATGAGGATAAAAGAACTACTTCAACATTAATGATTGCGGCAGGATTCAATAATGCCTTACTAGATGGGCAATCGCTCAACGATTCAGATTTTAAGATTGGCGGTAGTCGGTTTTTCGAAATTGGTTGGGTATGGAGAACGAGAGTTTTCGATGAATCTAACTGGTTAAGACTTAAATACGGAGTTTCATTTCAGTTCAACGGACTCAAACCTACAGATAATAGATTCCTGGTTGACAATAATGGAATTACAGAATTACAGGAATTTGAATATGACCTGAACAAGTCGAAATTTAGAATGGATAACCTGGTCATACCGGTGCATTTTGAATTTGGACCATCAAAGAAAATTGAAAATGACGGGGATTATACATTTTCGACTTATAAAAAGTTCAAAGTTGGTCTTGGAGGATATACCGGTTTCAGTTTAGGTGAAAGACAGAAACTTAAATATAAAGAGGATGGTGACAGAACCAAAGAAAAATTGAAATCTGATTACAATACAAACGATTTTATATATGGATTGAGTGCATATGTAGGATGGGGAAATACCTCGCTCTACGCAAAATATGATCTTAATCCGATCTTTGAAGATCCAAACCCAGAGTTGAATAATGTCTCTCTTGGAATTCGTTTCGACCTTGATTAATTAGCCAATATAGTTTAGTTTTGCGGGGCTTTAAATTTGAGTAATCATTTTTAAAGCCCTTTCTTTTTTGAAGCCTTTTCATTTTGTATTTTTCCATTAAATAGTTGTGAAAATTTGATCTCCAGAACTACCATAGATAATGTGTTTGAAACCGCCCGTGTAGAGGAGGTCATTGGGGATTTTGTACAATTAAAGAAGTCTGGTAGTAATCTAAAAGGGCTTAGTCCTTTTACCGATGAACGTTCTCCAAGTTTTATGGTTTCTCCTGTAAAGCAAATCTGGAAAGATTTTAGTAGTGGAAAAGGAGGTAATGTAGTTGCTTTTTTGATGGAGCACGAACACTTCAATTACCCTGAAGCGATCAAATATCTCGCGAAAAAATACGGAATTGAAATAGAGGAGACGCAACAGACAGATGAGCAGAAGGAGCAGGCCGATGAACGCGAAAGTATGTACCTGGTTTCAGAATATGCCAGTAAATATTTTCAGACGCAAATGCATAAGACCGATGAAGGTCAGGCAATAGGTTTAAGCTACTTTAAAGAACGTGGCTTTACTTCTGAAACTATTAAAAAATTCGATCTGGGATATTCTCCAGATGAATGGGATGCTTTCACGAAAAATGCACTCGGTGACGGTTATAAACTAGAATTTCTGGAAAAAACGGGTCTCAGTATTGTTAAGGATGAAAAGACATTTGACCGTTTCAAAGGAAGAGTTATGTTTCCAATTCAATCAATGTCTGGACGGGTTCTTGGGTTTGGTGGAAGAATCCTCGGGAATTCGAAAAAAGCAGCTAAATACCTCAACTCCCCGGAAAGTGATATCTACCATAAGAGTAAAGTTCTTTACGGGATCTATCACGCCAAACAGTCTATTGCAAAAGAAGATAACTGTTACCTCGTTGAAGGGTATACCGATGTCATACAATTCCATCAAAGCGGGATAGAAAATACGGTATCCTCTTCTGGAACAGCTTTAACTTCAGAACAGATCAGGTTGATCAACAGGTTGACAAAAAATATAACGGTCTTGTTCGATGGCGATGCTGCCGGAACCAGGGCTTCTATGCGAGGGATTGACCTTATTCTGGAACAGGGCATGAACGTGAAGGTTTGTCCGTTCCCAGAGGGTGAGGATCCAGATAGTTTTGCCCGATCAAATTCTGAAGCAGAACTGGAAGATTTTCTTAAGGAAAACTCTTATGACTTCATTACGTATAAGGCTTCCCTGCTTATGGATGAAGCCAAAAATGATCCCGTAAAGAAAGCCGATCTTATCCGGGACATGGTGCAGAGTATTGCGAAAATTCCTGATAACATCCAGAAGGAGGTTTATCTACAGGAATGTTCCCGGATCATGGATATTTCTGAAGATGTTCTGTATGCTACCTTAGCTCAACTAGAGAAAAAAGACGGTAAAACTCCGGCGAGGGCAGAGAAAAAACCCATGCAGGTTGTTAGAAATGAAGAATCTGCTCCAGTCAAAAAAGTAGACCAGCTTTATATTCTGGAGAGAAAAATCATAAGTCTGCTTGTTCTCTACGGAAGGCAGGAAGGCGAATTTCACGATGTCATATTAAAACATAACGATCAGGGCGATCCGGTTTATGAATCTGAAGTGCAGGAAGCAAAGGTATTTGAGAAAATCTATCTGGATCTTCAGGATGACGAAATTGAATTTACCAATAATGACTTCAGGGAATTATTTTCACTTCTTATAGAGAGACTAAATTCTGAAGATGAGTTTGGAGTGGAGATGATCATCAATGACCTTGAAAAATCTCAGGCTGTTGAACTTACAGATATCCTAATGGAAGATGAACAGTATGAACTTCATGACTGGGAACGACATGACATTCCGGTAAAAAGCAAAACTCAGGGAGTTGCACAATTCGTAACCCAGACTATATTGTCATTACGTAGATTTCTAGTTGGTCGTAAGATCAACGAACTTATGGAAGAAATACGTGAAGTATCTTCAGAAGAAGAACGTACAGAAAAGATCCAGGAGATCATGAGCTATACAAGTTTGAGCACGATTCTTTCAGACCGCCTGGGAAGGGTTATGTAGTATTTAATTGTAATAATCTGGATTGCGTGATAAGATCTGCAACATTATCTACTTTTAGTTTTTTCAGCAACCGTGTTTTATAGGTGCTTACTGTCTTTTCGTTAATGTCAAGCGCTTCAGCAATATCCTTATTTCTTTTTCCGGAAGAAAGCAGATTTAATACTTCAGTTTCGCGGGTAGAAAGCTTTTTGAATTTTGTAATCAAACTCTTACCTCTCGTGATGCCGGAATTTAATTTTTCGGTGATCTTACGATTTAAGTAGATCCCGCCTCTTGCAACCTGGTAAATTGCCTTCTCCAGAGTTTCACTATCTGTGTGTTTGGAAATATAACCTGCTGCTCCAGCTTTAATGGCGCTCAAGGCATACATTTCTTCTGGATGTGAACTAAAAATAAGTGTTTTTACCTCGGGAAATTCCTGTTTGATCCTTCTAATGGCGTTGATTCCATTGATTTGCGGAAGATCCAGTTCCACGATTAAAACATCGGGAGCGTTCTTTTCTAACTGACTGAACAACTGGGTGCCACTGCTTACTCTGCCTGTAACCTGTAGTGCCGGATTGTTCTGAAGTACGCATTTGATCCCTTCAAAAATTATTGGATGATGGTCTGCAATTAATACTCGATACATGATTCTAAGTTAAAAACAAGTCCGGGGTAACTCGTTGAGTTTGGTTTCTTTAACTTAAAAATACTGCTTTGACCCCTGATATGGGAAATCAGCTACACATATTCGATAAGATGATTATTTCAGCAGATGAACGGGTATGTCGCAAACTGGTATTGGCACCATCTTATGTGTGTTCGCAGCATTCAAACGGGAATAGATCTGGAAAACTTCACGCTGTCTGCCTTCAAAATCTGAAGAGGTTTTCCCAGCTTCTTTTGCAGTCATTGCCCATTCAAGTTCATCATAAGATGCTCCTAATTGATCTTCATCACTTCGGCTGTCACCAAAAAGTCCGTCGGTTGGAGCTGCAGTCATAATATCATCAATAATGTTGAGGTATTTTCCCAGAGCATAGACTTCACTTTTCATGAGATCTGCTATCGGACTAAGGTCAACACCGCCATCACCATATTTCGTGTAGAATCCAACTCCAAAATCTTCCACTTTATTTCCAGTTCCGGCAACAAGGTATCCATGTAATCCAGCGAAATAATAAAGAGTGGACATACGAAGTCTCGCTCTCGAATTAGCCAATGTAAGATCCAGAGAAGCAGATTTTCTTTCCTGCGGCATGACCGATTTAAATTGTTCAAATACCGGGGTTAGATTCACTTCAAGATTACTTACGTTCGCAAAATTATGTTCCAGTTCGCTAATGTGTTTTCTGGCGCGGGTTACCTGGCTACTCGCCTGGTGAATTGGCATTTCCAGGCACAATGTGGGCATTCCGGTTTTTGCGCAAAGCGTTGAGGTTACTGCGGAATCTATACCACCACTCACTCCAACTACAAACCCATTCATATTTGCTTTCGTAGCGTACTCTTTTAACCAGTTTATGATATGATCAGCGACTTTTTCGGTTTGCATAATGTTGGGTGATTTAATTAGTAAGTAATACCTTTGCCTCACAAATCTAACACTAAAAGCCAATTTTTAAAAGATGGCTGCGTTAAAGCCTTCCTAATTGCCAGTTATGCTGAAAAAGATCCTATTCTGTATTACGATTATTTCGGTTTTTTCCTGTAATAATCAATCAGAAACCGAAGAGAAGATCGACAGGATCGATGTAGTTCTTGAGGTTATAAGATTCGAACAGGAATTTGCCAGTACAAAACCTCAGCAGTTACCTGAATTAAAACAGAAATATCCATTTTTATTTCCTGAGCAGTTTCCAGATTCGGTTTGGATAGATAAGTTATCTGATACCCTTCAGCTAGAGATCAATCAGGCTGTGGAAAATAAGTTTTCAGATTTTACGAATCAGGAGGATGAAATACATGCACTTTTTCAGCATATGAAATACTACTTCCCGGAGTTTAAAGTACCTGTGGTGATCACGGTAACTTCCGAAGTAGATTATAAGAACAAAATAATTTATACGGGAGATTATTTATTCGTTTCGCTCGATACGTATCTGGGTACAGATCATGAGTTTTATACCGGTCTTCAGGAATATTTAAAAAAGAACTTTAAAAAAGATCAGATCGTCGTAGATGCTGCGGAAGAGATTTCGAAAAAATACGTTCCAGGTCCAGATTCCCGAACGTTTTTAAGTCATATGGTGTATTACGGTAAGATCCAGTATTTGAAAGAGATGCTGCTGCCAATGCTTGATCCTGCAAGAAGAATAGGCTATTCTGAAGAAGAATTTAACTTCGCCGAAAACAATGAATCTGAGATCTGGAGATACTTTGTAGAGAACGAACTTATTTACGATACAGATAACCAGTTGCAAACACGTTTTCTATTTCCAGCGCCATTTTCAAAATTCTATCTTCAGCTGGATGCTGAAAGTCCAGCCAGATTAGGTCAATATATTGGTCTTAAGATCATGAAAGCATACATGGAAAAGAACGACGTATCTCTGGACAGAATGCTAAATACATCTGCTGAAGAAATTTTCAATAAAGCCAATTTTAAACCGAAGAAATAATGCCAGAATTTAAGAAATCTGAGATCAATATAGAAGTTGTAACAGACGATAATCATGTACCTGAGAATATCACCTGGAGTGCTGAGGATGGGAATGTTTACAAAGAAGACGCAAAAGCACTAATGCTTTCTGTATGGGACAGTAAAGATCAGGAAACTTTGAGAATCGACCTATGGACCAAGGAAATGCCTGTGGATGAAATGAAAAAGTTCTTTCATCAAACGTTGGTTTCTATGAGTGATACATATTTTCGCGCTACTCAGGATGATAAAATGCGTGATACGATGAAAGATTTCTGTGATTATTTTGCTGAAAAAACTGAAATCAAGAAGAGCTAATTGGAAAAACTTATTTTTGTTTATAATGCCGATTCAGGTAAACTAAAATCGCTAATTGGAGCCTTTCAAAAGATTGTGAATCCCGATTCCTACGACTGTAGTTTATGCAAACTTACTTACGGTGCTTTTGATGAAAAGAAGGCCTGGAGAGACTTTCGGAACAATGGAGATCTTGAAATGGAATTTCTCCACAGAGATGAGTTTTTAAAAAGCTATGCTTCTAAATTCGGACATAAGTTTGAATTCCCTATCATTCTCGCGCAGAACCAGAAAGGTCTGGAAGTTTTGGTTTCAACTTCAGAATTGCGGGAAATCATGGAGGTTGAGGAGCTAATTTCGAGAATTAAACAAAGAACCTAATTTTTATGATTTTGCGGGAAAAATTGTGACCAGTTTGTTGGCTTAAGATGTTCTAATATTCCCTGCAATCTTGTAAATGTCTCGTGGCGTCTATTTATTATTCAACTGTTCGTTGATGCTTTCAATATAGTCCAGCACTTCATCCTGTCCTAAACCTGCAGATGCTGAAGTGATGAAATATTCCGGCATCTCTTCCCAGGTTTCCAGCATTTCAGCCTTATAGTTAGCAATATGCTTGTCAAGAACCTTCGGTTTAAGCTTATCAGCTTTTGTGAAGATGATGCAAAAAGGAATCGCGTTTTCTCCCATCCACTGCATAAATTCCATATCTATAGGTTGAGGGGAATGTCTTGAATCAATAAGAACAAATGCACAAACCATTTGTTTACGTTGTTCGAAATATGCAGTGATGAATTTCTGAAATACTTTTTTAGTAGATTTCGAAACCTGAGCATATCCATAACCCGGTAGATCAACCAGATGCCAGTTCTTATTGATCAAAAAATGATTGATCAACTGAGTTTTTCCCGGTTTTGCTGAAGTTTTTGCCAGAGCTTTTCTGCCCGTAAGCATATTGATAAGTGATGATTTCCCAACATTACTACGGCCTATGAATGCGTATTCCGGCAGGGAGCTGTTTGGACAATGATCAACTTTGGAATTACTTATGACGAATTCTGCAGTTTTGATCTTCATAATAAAAGATTTTTAGATAGCTCTTTCTGTAAGCCATGCGTGAAGCACTTCATTGAATTCCTGTGGATGTTCCATCATAGCGGCGTGACCACATTGATCGATCCAGTAAAGATCTGAATCTGGTAATAATCTCTGGAAATCCTCAGCAACTTCAGGAGGGGTGACAGTGTCATTTTTCCCCCAGATAATGCAGGTAGGCGTTTGCATCTTTGGAAGATCTTTCGCCATATTGTGTCGAATTGCACTCTTGGCAATAGCCAGCGTCTTTACCAGTTTATTTCGATCACTTACTGTTTCATATACTTCATCTACGATTTCCTTGGTTGCAACCTCAGGATCGTAAAAAACGGCTTCAGCTTTTTTCTTGATAAATTCGTAATCACCACGTCTTGGATAACTCTCGCCCATGGCATTTTCATATAATCCGGAACTACCGGTAATAACCAGAGCTTCTACACTTTCAGGAAACATTTTAGTAGCCAGCAATGCAATATGACCTCCAAGGGAATTACCAAGCAGGATCACTTTTTCGTAGCCTTTATGGTCCAGAAATTCTTTTAGATATTTCGCGAACGTTCCTACACTGGTCTTGAGAAGAGACATTGAATAAAGTGGTAATTCCGGGATTAACACCTTATAGCCATTTTCCGGAAAGTGACTTACAACTCCGTCAAAATTACTTAGGCCTCCCATAAGTCCGTGAAGAATAACAATCGGGGTGCCTTCGCCTTTTTCGAGATATGTGAATTTCCCCTCCTGCCTTAAGTGATCTTTCATTGATAGCCTTTGCGGTTAGCAATCGCAAATATAGCGATTTCGATACAAGTATAATCATTTTTGATTAACTGCAAACTCATTTCTGGTAAGTGGGAATATAAGATTTCAGAGAAAAATTAAACTAAATGCTCCACTTTTTCCCACGAATTTTCAAGAGTCTGAATAATAAGGAAATAGAGCTATTTCAAAGGTTTTCAATCACATACGGTGGTAAAACTTATCAACATTGTGGTAGAAAGTGGTAAAATGTGGTATTATTTTCAATATATTTGACTTTATAAAGTCAGATCGTGGTAAATCTCATTGGAACATACGAATGTAAAGTAGATGCTAAGGGCCGGTTAATGGTTCCTTCAGCATTGAAAAAGCAATTGACTCCAATGTTACAGGATGGTTTTGTGATCAAAAGATCAGTTTTTCAACCTTGTCTGGAATTATATCCCATGGAGCAATGGGATATCATGATGACGAAGATCAATAAACTGAACAGGTTTAAAAAGCAAAACAATGATTTTATAAGAAGGTTTACGGCCGGTGTGAAAACAGTGGAAGTAGACTCGAATGGTCGTCTTTTAATTCCGAAGGATCTAATAGGTTTTGCCGGAATTGATAAGGAGATCGTTCTTTCTTCTGCGATTGGCATCGTAGAAATATGGGATAAAGATAAATATGAAAACGCCATTGAAGATTCTTCAGATGATGACTTTGCAAGTCTTGCTGAAGAAGTGATGGGTAACGATGAGCATGATGGACTATCATAATCCTGTTCTTTTAAAGGAATCTGTAGATGGATTGAATATCCAGCCAGACGGGGTGTACGTAGATGTGACTTTTGGAGGTGGTGGTCATTCCAGAGAGATTTTAAGCAGGCTGGGACCTGCCGGAAAATTATACGCTTTCGACCAGGATAAGGATGCGCTTGAGAACAAGATAGATGATGAGCGTTTTACACTTATCAATGAGAACTTCAGATTTCTGAAGAGATTTCTAAGGTTCTACGGAGTAAAGCAAGTTGATGGAATTCTTGGCGATTTTGGTGTTTCCTCACATCAGTTCAATGAAGCCGAAAGGGGTTTTTCAACCAGATTCGATGCCAGGCTGGACATGAGAATGAACCAGGGTGATAAGTTAAGTGCATACGAAGTCATTAATGAATACGAAGAGGAGCAGCTGAAGAAGTTGTTCTATGCGTATGCAGATTTGAAAAACGCACCCAAACTTGCCCGTACCATTGTAGAAGAAAGAAAGAATGGAGCTATAGAAACCAGTGAGCAGCTAAAGGATCTATTGAAGCCGCATTTGTTCCGCGGAAAGGAAAATAAAATACTGGCGCAGATCTATCAGGCAATTCGTATAGAAGTGAATCAGGAAATTGAAGTGCTCAAAGAGTTCCTTCAGCAAACTGAAGAAGTGATCCGTAAAGACGGAAGGCTAAGTTTGATCTCTTACCACTCTCTTGAAGACAGGTTGGTAAAGCGATATATAAGGAGTGGATTGTTTGAAGGAGAACCGGAGAAAGACATGTATGGTAATATAGATGTCCCGTTCAGGAAAACCAGCGGACTCATCATTCCCTCGAAAGTTGAGATAAAACAAAATAACCGGGCGAGAAGTGCCAAATTAAGAGTGGCGCGTAAGCTTTAAGAATTATGAAGAAAGGGTTTTACAATATACTCAAGGCTAATTTTCTTATTAGCGAAGATGCTGTAAAAAACTGGCGGTTCATCGTCTATTGTACCGTTCTGGCAATTATCATGATCGCCAGTTCTCACAATGCAGAAAAGAAGGTGCACCAGATCGCAAGATTAAGCACAGAAGTGAAGGAGTTGAGAAGTGAGCATATTGAACGAAGATCAGATCTTATGAAGATCAAAATGGAATCCACTATCACCGAATCTATGTCGGGTAAAGGAATTGGACCGTCTGATACGCCACCGAACAAAATTAGAGTCATCATAAAAGAATAAACCTTAAATGGCAACAACAGAAAAAAGCATCCTGAATCGTATGTATTTCGTGGCCGGCTGCCTGTTCCTCTTCGCAATTGCGGTAGGGGTTAAATTGCTGAATATTCAGTTTGTTCATGGTGAACATTACAAAAGTCTCGCGGAAGAGCGCACTCTAAGAAATTTCAAAATTCCTGCGAATCGTGGGAATCTTTACGATTCAAATGGAAATCTACTGGCTACTTCAGTTCCCAAATATGACATTCGATTTGATGCTGTAACTGTTTCAGACAAAAATTTTGAAGAGAACATAGGAGAGTTGTCTGCTAAACTTTCAAAAATGTTAGGGCGTTCTGCTTCCTATTATTCTCAAAAATTAAGAACAGCGCGCGCAAATAAACAGCGCTATGTATTGATCGCTAAGAATCTTGGATACTCAGAATATGTGAAGATCAAGAGTTTTCCCATGTTCAATCTAGGTGCTTTCAAAGGTGGAATGATTACCGAACAAAGCACGGTTAGAGAGCATCCGCTTGGTAAAATGGGGGAACGAACCGTTGGCTATGAGCGCAGGGATGAGAATGGATATTTTACCCGTGTCGGTTTGGAAGGAGCTTTTAGTAACTACCTGAGAGGAACAGATGGTCGCCGTTTAAAGCAGAAGATCGCCAAAGGACAATGGAAACCTATTAGTGATAATAACGAAATGGAGCCGAAAGATGGTTATGATGTTATTTCTACCATCGATGTAAATATTCAGGATATCGCGCATCATTCTTTATTACGTCAATTAGAATATTTTGAGGCAGATCACGGGACTGTAGTGGTTATGGAAACCGCAACCGGCGAGATCAAAGCAATGTCAAATCTAGGACGTACAGAAGACGGTACTTATTTTGAAAAAAGAAATTACGCCGTTTACGAGGCTCACGAACCTGGTTCTACATTTAAATTAATGGCGATGGTAGCTGCGCTCGAGGATGAGGTAGTGGATACCAGCCAGGTTATTGATACAGAAAAAGGTGTGGTACGGTTTTACGGTCGCCCTGTACGTGATTCACATCATGGTGGTTATGGTGAAATTTCGGTGGCGAAGGCTTTTGAATTGTCTTCTAATACAGCCTTTACCAAAATGATCACTGAAGGTTATAAGAATGACCCTTCCAGATTCGTAGATAGATTATACGACATGGGTCTTAATGATAAGATTGGTCTTGAAATTAAAGGTGAGGGCTCTCCCCGAATTCCTCACCCTCAGGACAAATCATGGAATGGATTAAGCTTGCCCTGGATGGCCTTTGGTTATGGGGTGGCAATTACGCCTTTGCAAACGCTAACTTTTTACAATGCAATCGCAAATGATGGTGAAATGATCAAGCCGCGATTTATCAAGGCAGTGAAAGATCGGGACAAGTCTATTATTACAATGGATAAGCAGGTGATGAATCCATCTATCTGTTCTCCTGAGACTGCTGCCAAGGTTCGTGAGATGATGAAGAATACGGTTGAGCGCGGCACAGCTGCCAATATTTATACTGAAAACTTTTCGATGGCTGGTAAGACAGGAACATGTCAGACCGAATACTGGATAGAACCAGGTAGATATATAGCTTCTTTCGCCGGATATTTTCCTGCGGAAGATCCTAAATACTCTTGTATCGTGGTAATTCATAAGCCAAACAGAAGAAAAGGATATTACGGAAATATCGTAGCAGCTCCTGTTTTTAAAGATATCGCCAGAAAGATCTATACAGATACACCGGTGATGGATGAGCTGGAAAATCTTGATTTTGAAGACGAGGATATCCAGGCCGACTTTGATACTTACTACGCAAGCATACAGGATGAAAAAATGCTGATGCCAGATGTTACCGGGATGCCGGCAATGGACGCGATCTCTATCCTTGAGAATCTCGGGATACAGGTTCGTTTGAATGGAAAAGGAGTAGTGAAAAGACAATCTGTTTCGGCAGGAAAAAAATTAAGTAATAACGCGATCGTAAATCTTGAATTGAGTTAATGCAGGTTTTAAAGGACATACTCTATAAAGTGAATATTAAGTCGGTTTCCGGAGATACCGGGGTAACTATACGCGATATTCATTTTGATTCCAGAAAAGTTTCTCTAAATGATGTTTTCATCGCCATTCGAGGAAGCTTAAGTGATGGTCATGATTATATCAAGAATGCTGAAAATCAGGGAGCGCTTGCTATTGTATGTGAGGAACTTCCGAAGGAAAAAGTTAATGGCGTCACTTATATTGAGGTAGCAGATTCCAAGAGAGCGCTAGCATATATTTCAGCTAATTATTACGAGAACCCTTCAGAAAACTTAAAACTGGTGGGAGTTACGGGTACCAATGGGAAAACAACCATTGCGACTTTGCTATATGATCTGTTTACTAAAGCTGGATTCAAATGCGGACTACTTTCTACTGTGAAGATCATGGTTGGAAGTGAAGAACGTACCGCCATTCGAACGACTCCAGATTCCATAAGTATCAATTCACATCTAAGCGATATGAATGATGCCGGTGTAGAATTCTGCTTTATGGAAGTGAGTTCACATGGAATTGATCAGCATCGTACAACTGCTCTAAAATTTGAAGGTGGAATTTTCACGAACCTCTCGCACGATCATCTTGACTATCACAAAGACTTTGCAGAATACCGTGATGTGAAAAAGAGGTTTTTTGATGAATTGCCAGCTTCAGCTTTTGCACTTACCAATATCGATGATAAGAATGGTGATGTAATGCTTCAAAATACAAAAGCGAAGAAATACAGTTACGCTTTAAAATCCTATGCAGATTACCAGGCTCAAATCCTTGAGAATAATTTTACAGGATTGCTTCTGAAGGTAAGAGATCAGGAATTATGGTCCAGACTGATAGGTACTTTCAACGCTTATAATGTTCTTGCGATTTATGCTACTGCGGAATTATTAGGCTTAAAAACCCTGGAAACACTTCGAATTATAAGTGAATTGAGTTCTGTTAGTGGAAGGTTTCAGTATATAATTTCAGAAAAAGAAAAGGTAACAGCAATTGTTGACTACGCACATACACCCGATGCGCTTAAGAATGTATTGGAGACCATCAACAGTATTCGCACCAAGAATGAAAATTTGATCACGGTGGTAGGCTGTGGTGGAGACAGGGACAATACGAAGAGACCAAAGATGGGGCACATTGCATCTGCTTTAAGTACCAAAGTGATCTTTACCAGCGATAACCCAAGAACCGAAGATCCTGATAAGATCATCGAGGATGTGGAAGCTGGAGTAGAACCACAGAACTTCAAAAAGATAATGAGTGTAACCAACCGCAAACAGGCAATTCGAACTGCCTGCCAGATGGCTACAAACAACGATATTATATTAATTGCCGGGAAAGGTCATGAGACTTACCAGGAGGTAAACGGAGAACGACTTGATTTTGATGACCTCAAAATTGTAAAGGAATTTCTAAAAACTCTGGATAAATAATGCTGTATTACCTGTTTAAATTTTTAGAAGATAGATATCAGCTGCCAGGAGCCCAGTTATTTGAGTTCCTGTCATTCAGGTCTGCAATGGCGATCATATTATCGCTGGGAATTTCTACGATCTATGGAAAACACATTATCAATTACCTGAGAGCTAAACAAATAGGTGAAAGCGTTAGAGATCTTGGATTGAAGGGTCAGACAGAAAAAGCTGGTACCCCAACCATGGGAGGTGTGATCATCATAGTGGCGACGCTAATCCCTGTTTTGCTGTTCGCCAAGCTGGAAAATATCTACGTCATCCTATTAATTATTACCACCCTATGGATGGGTGCGATCGGGTTCCTGGATGATTATATCAAGACATTTAAGAAAGATAAAGAAGGATTAAAGGGAATTTTTAAAGTAATAGGCCAGATTGGACTTGGACTAATTGTAGGATGTACCATGTATTTTCATCCACAGATAACTACAAAGGAAGTAGTTACAGACACTAATCCTACTGAAAATGTGATAGCTAGAGCTGAGGTTGTGGATATGGGTCCGGAAGTAAAGGATACCAGTACCACCATTCCGTTTGTTAAGGACAACGAATTTGAATACTCCAGTTTAATAAGCTGGATAGATGCAGACCTTGTAAACTATGCGTGGCTGATATTTATTCCTATCGTGATCTTTATAGTAACGGCAGTTTCTAACGGGGCGAATCTTACTGATGGTATCGATGGACTCGCTGCTGGATCATCGGCTATTATTGTGCTAACACTAGGGATCTTTGCCTGGGTTTCGGGTAACATCATATTTTCAGATTACCTGAATATAATGTACATCCCAAGGTCTGGTGAGATGACAATATTTATAACGGCTTTTGCCGGTGCTTTAGTCGGTTTTCTTTGGTATAACACATATCCAGCCCAGGTTTTTATGGGAGATACTGGAAGTTTGACCATTGGTGGAATTATCGCAGTGCTTGCGATCGCCACAAGAAAGGAATTGTTGATACCATTACTATGTGGAATTTTCCTGGTGGAAAATCTTTCAGTAGTACTACAGGTAGGCTGGTTCAAATGGACTAAGAGAAAATTTGGTGAAGGAAGAAGGATATTTTTGATGTCACCTCTTCATCATCATTATCAGAAAAAAGGCAGACATGAAAGTAAGATCGTAGTAAGATTCTGGATTATCGGAATTTTCCTTGCGATACTTACGATCGTCACCTTAAAAGTACGCTAGGATGGAAAGACTGGTCATACTTGGAGGTGGAGAAAGTGGAGTTGGTACGGCAATTCTCGGAAAAGAGAAGGGCTATGAGGTTTTTCTTTCAGATAAAGGAAGGATCAAGGATAAGTACCGTGATGTTCTTACAAAACTGGAGATTGATTGGGAAGATGAGAAACATACAGAAGAAAAGATCCTGAATGCGAATGTGGTGATGAAAAGCCCTGGTATTCCTGATACTGCTGCACTTGTTGTAAAACTTCGGAAGAATGATATTCCTGTTATATCAGAAATTGAATTCGCTTCCTGGTTTTCTGAAACTCCTGTGATCGGGATTACAGGAAGCAACGGTAAAACAACAGTGACCAACCTGATTCAACATTTACTGAAGAGTGGCGAGGTGAATTCAGGAATGGGTGGAAATATTGGAAACAGCTATGCGAAAATGGTTGCTGAAGACGGGCATGATTGGTTTGTTCTTGAATTATCCAGTTTTCAGCTGGATGGAATCGAAGATTTCAAACCGCATATTGCCATTTTAACCAACATTACGCCAGATCATTTAGATCGCTATGATTACAAATTTGAAAATTATATAGAATCAAAATTCAGAATAACAAAGAATCAAACAGCCGAAGATTATTTCATCTACGATGCAGATGATCCAGTGATCACAGAATGGCTTGAGAAAAATCCTGTGAAAGCACAAAAGCTACCATTTTCAATGGAAAAGAAACTTGAAAACGGCGCTTACTTAGAAGATACAAACATTGTTATAAAAATAAATAATACCGAGTTTACTATGTCAACATCAGATATATCCCTACAGGGCAAACATAACACCAAGAATGCAATGGCTGCGGCCACCGTTTCTCAGTTGCTTAGAATTAGAAAGCAGACTATTAGAGAAAGCATGGCTAATTTTCAGGGTGTGGAACATCGTCTTGAAAAGGTGTTAAAGATCAACAATGTGATGTATATCAATGATTCCAAAGCGACCAATGTAAATGCAACTTATTACGCATTGGAAAGTATGGAATCTGAAACAGTATGGATCCTTGGAGGTGTGGATAAAGGCAATGTTTATGATGACCTGCTTCCTTTAGTGAACGAAAAAGTGAAGGCGATTATTTGCTTAGGAGTTGACAATGAGAAAATCAAAAGTGCTTTTGGAAACATAGTGGAGAACCTGGTAGAAACCGGGTCCATGGATGAGGCAGTTAAAATGGCTTACAGATTAGCAGATAAAGGTGATAATGTGTTGTTGTCTCCGGCATGTGCGAGTTTCGATCTATTCGAAAATTATGAAGACAGAGGCAGACAGTTTAAGAATGCCGTGCGTAATCTATAAGAATTAATAAAATTATTGAATAGCGTATAATGAGCAACGTATTTGCAAATTTAAAAGGTGATAAAGTGATCTGGGCGGTAGCAGCTTTGCTGGCGATCTTTTCCTTTTTGCCGGTGTACAGTGCCAGTAGTAATCTGGCCTATCTCCACGGAGATGGTAGTACTACCGGATTTCTTATCATGCACTTTTTTCATTTGCTACTTGGTTTTTGCCTGTTATTCGCGGTACATAAAATACCTTATCATTACTTTCGGGGAATAAGTATTTTACTGCTCCCTATTGTAATTATTTTGCTGATTTTCACAATTGCCCAGGGAACTACCATTGATGGTGCTTATGCCAGTAGATGGATACGTATCCCGGTATTAAATGTGTCCTTCCAGTCTTCAACTCTGGCTTCGGTCGTTTTGATGGTTTATGTTGCCAGATATCTCTCCAAGATCACCGAGAAAAAAGTAACATTTAAGGAGACAATAATTCCGCTATGGGCGCCTGTTTTCGCTGTATTAGTGCTAATTTTGCCGGCCAATTTCTCCACAACGGCGATCATTTTTGTCATGACGCTGATACTGATGTTTTTAGGAGGTTATCCTATCAAATACCTATCAGCCATTGTTGGTGTCGGTATTGTAATGCTGGGTATTTTCGTGCTTACAGCTAAAGCATTTCCAGGTTTATTACCCAACAGGGTCGATACCTGGTCCAGCCGAATTGAAACCTTTTTCGATGGAGAGGAAGCAGATGAGCAATACCAGGTAGAGAAAGCTAAAATTGCGATCGCTCAGGGTGGTATTACAGGAACTGGAATTGGTAAAAGTGTACAAAGAAATTTTCTACCACAATCTTCTTCAGATTTTATTTACGCGATCATCGTGGAGGAAATGGGGTTGATAGGAGCTTTTGGAGTGATGCTAGCCTACTTGCTTCTGTTATTCAGGATTGTGATCGTTGCTACCAAAGCGAGTAGCATATTTGGTAAACTGGTGGTGATGGGTGTAGGATTACCTATAGTTTTCCAGGCGCTTATCAATATGGGTGTTGCGGTGGAATTATTTCCGGTAACGGGACAAACCTTGCCGCTGGTTAGTAGTGGGGGAACGTCCATCTGGATGACTTGCATCGCACTTGGAATTATACTGAGTGTAAGTGCTAAAAGAGAAGAAATTAAAGAATTCGAAAATGAGAGCCTGAATGGCGAGGAAGAGAATCCTCTGGATATTTTGAGCGAAGCGATATGAAGAAGAACATGCGAGTTATATTATCAGGTGGCGGAACAGGTGGACATATCTATCCTGCGATCGCTATTGCAGATGAGATCAAAAATCGTCATCCAGAAGCTGAAATATTATTCGTAGGTGCAAAGGACCGTATGGAAATGGAGAAGGTGCCTCAGGCTGGTTATAAAATCGAAGGTCTGTGGATCACTGGGATCGATCGTTCCCTAAGTCTTAGAAACTTATCTTTTCCTTTTAAGTTAATTAGCAGTATCTCAAAATCACGAAAAATCGTAAAGAGATTTAAGCCTGATGTAGTCATTGGTACTGGTGGATTTGCTAGCGGACCATTACTGCGTGTAGCGATCTCCAGGAATATCCCAACGCTGGTTCAGGAACAAAATAGTCTTCCAGGTATCACCAATAAAATACTAGCTAAGAACGCAAGTGTTATTTGTGCAGCCTATGAAAAAGTAAAGAATTATTTCCCTGCGGAAAAAACTGTCATTACTGGAAACCCGGTTAGACAGGATTTGCTTAAGGTTAATACACTAAGGCACGAAGCTCAGGAATATTTTAAACTGAAGCCTGGAAAGAAGACGGTGCTTATTCTAGGCGGAAGTCTAGGTGCAAGAAGGATCAATAAACTTATTGAAACCTATTTAAAAAGATTCGAACAGGAAAATGTGCAATTAATCTGGCAAATTGGGAAACTATATTATTCAGATTATAAAAAGTACGCTTCAGATAAGGTGGTCGCAAAAGAATATATCAATCGTATGGACCTGGCTTATGCAGCTGCAGATGTGATCATTTCAAGAGCTGGAGCTGGAAGCGTTTCAGAATTATGCATAGTGGGAAAACCTGTATTGTTTATCCCTTCCCCTAATGTTGCTGAAAATCATCAGGCAAAAAATGCCATGGCGGTAACAGATCATGATGCGGCATTGATGATTACTGAGGATGAACTTACAGAAAAATTTGATCCATGCTTTTTCAGCTTTCTAAAAGATGAAAGAAGACTGGAAAGATTTTCAAGAAATATAAAACAACTGGCGCTGCCTAACGCAACATCAGATATAGTAAACGAAGTAGAAAAGCTTATAGAAAGAAACTAATGAAGAATCCTGATCACATAGAACATTTTTATTTCATCGGTATCGGTGGAATTGGGATGAGTGCGCTCGCCAGATATTTCCAGGCGAAGGGTGCAAAGGTTTGTGGTTATGATCGTACACCTTCAAAACTTACAGCAGAACTGGAGCAGGAAGGGATTGTTATTAATTATGCAGATGAGGTTGAGACTATTCCACAAAATATTTTAGAGGATGTGGAAAATAGTCTCGTGGTGTATACTCCTGCCGTTCCAAAGGATCATAAACAGTTTGGTTATTTTCAGCAGGAAGGATTCCAGGTAGTTAAAAGATCTGAATTGCTGGGAATGGTTACTGCTAATAAATACTGCCTGGCCGTTGCTGGTACTCACGGAAAAACTACCACAACCGCTATTTTAGGTCATTTGCTTAAAGAAACTGGCGCGAAAGTAACTGCATTCCTGGGCGGAATTAGTGAAGATATTCAGTCAAACCTGATCATGCAGGGCGATGAGGTCGTAGTAGTAGAAGCAGATGAGTTTGATCGTTCATTCCTTCGGCTTTCTCCCAACATCGCGGCAATTACCTCTATGGATGCAGATCATCTTGATATCTACGGAAGTAAAGAAGAACTGGAAAAATCGTTTAAGGAATTTGCTGCAAAGATTCCTGAAAACGGCACTTTATTCGTTAATAAAAAATTATCTCTAAGCGGAAAGACACTTGGCATAAATGATGCGAGTGATTATTCAGCTAAGAACGTAAAAATTGAGAATGGTACTTATGTCTTTGATCTAAAGACTCCTTCTCAAACTATAGAAAATTTAAGATTTAATCTACCCGGCAATCATAATTTGCTGAATGCTATAACAGCCCTGGCGATGGCGATCGAATACGGATCCCCAACCATCGATCTAGCCAGGGCTTTATATTCTTTTAAAGGTGTAAGACGTAGATTCAATTATAAGATTAAAACCGATAAACTGGTGCTAATTGATGACTATGCTCATCATCCTACAGAGATTTCTGCAGTACATCAGGCGGTTCGTGCTATGTACCCCGACAAAATTGTTCTTGCGGTTTTTCAACCCCACTTGTTTAGCCGTACCCGTGACTTCGCTGAAGATTTTGCCTCCAGCCTTTCAGAATTTGATAAGGTCTTTCTCATGGATATTTATCCCGCGCGAGAAACCCCAATCGATGGCATCACTTCAGCCTGGTTACTGGAACAAATAGAAAATGATTACAAGAGACTTGTTAGCAAACATGATCTTATTGATTCTATAAGGTCTGAATATGCAGATGTTGTAGTAATGATGGGCGCTGGCGATATTGGAGATGAAGTTGAATCTGTTCAAAAAGCCTTACAGAATGAAGCGTAGTCTAAAGTTTATACAGCCTTTAATTTTAATCCTGCTAATAGGAGGGCTTTATGGTTTTGCAGAACATCGCCATAAGAACAGAAAATTAACCAATATCAAGGTTAGTTTTACCGAGACTGAGAACCTCTATGTGACTGAGGAAGTGGTTAATAAATTGTTAATACAATCTAACGACAGTGTCTCGAGCATAGATAAAGAAACTTTAGATTTGAATAGAGTGGAAGCTATGCTGAACGATCACGACATGATTGAAAATGCAGAAGTATTTCTAACACTCGACGGAAAATTGAAAGCGACCGTAAGTCAGAGAAAGCCTATAGGCAGGGTAGCTGGAAATTCTTCATTTTACCTGGATAGAAACGGAGAGATCATGCCATTATCAGAATATTACTCGGCTAGAGTGCCGCTAATGTTCGGATTTGATGGAAGTACTGTAGCTGAAGTTTACGGGATCGTAAGTTATATTCAGAATGATGATTTTCTAAGGAAACATATAACGGGAATTACTCGTTTAAATGCTGAAGCTTATGCTTTAGAACTTAGAGAGAATGATTTTCAAGTTTATTTTGGAGATACTACAAAGATAGATCTGAAGTTTAACAATTTTAAAGCCTTTTACAAAAAGGCTACGAAGGATAAGAAATTAAATACCTACAAAAAAGTGAACCTACAATTTGGAGATCAGGTTGTGTGCACGAAAAAATAGTTTATGGAACAGAACGATATTGCAGTAGGATTAGATATTGGAACTACCAAGATTGTGGCTATGATCGGCCGCAAGAATGAGTACGGAAAAGTAGAGATCGTAGGCATAGGAAAATCAAAATCCCTGGGCGTACATCGCGGAGTGGTGAATAATATCACCCAGACGATCCAGTCTATTCAGCAGGCAATACAGGAAGCAGAAGCCGATAGCGGTTTAAAGATCAGTGAAGTGGTAGTTGGAATTGCGGGACAGCATATTCGAAGCCTTCAGCATAGTGACTATATCACCAGGCAGAATCCTGATGAAGTCATAGATTCTGAAGACATTCATACGTTGTGCAACCAGGTCCATAAACTGGTTATGTTACCGGGAGAAGAGATCATTCATGTTCTTCCGCAGGAATTTAAAGTAGACGGACAGGCAGAGATTAAAGAGCCTATCGGGATGTACGGGGGAAGACTGGAAGCTAATTTTCATGTGGTTGTTGGACAGGTTTCTTCGATCAGAAATATTGGTCGATGCGTAAAAAGTGCCGGTCTGGAACTTTCAGCAGTGACTCTGGAACCTCTGGCATCAGCAAATGCAGTTCTTAGCCAGGAGGAAAAAGAGGCAGGTGTGGCACTTATCGATATAGGTGGTGGTACGACAGATCTTGCCATTTTTAAAGATGGAATCATCAGGCATACTGCGGTAATTCCTTTCGGTGGAAATGTTATTACTGAAGACATTAAGGAAGGATGTTCAATTATTGAAAAGCAGGCAGAATTACTTAAGATCAAATTTGGATCTGCATGGCCTGGTGAAAACAAGGATAATGAGATCGTTTCTATCCCAGGTTTACGAGGAAGAGAGCCGAAGGAGATCACTTTGAAGAATCTCTCCAAGATCATCCATGCACGAGTAGTAGAGATCATCGACCAGGTTTACCTGGAGATCAAGAATTACGGTCACGATGAACAAAAGAAAAAATTGATTGCAGGAATTGTTCTTACCGGAGGTGGTGCTCAGTTGAAGCATCTTAAGCAACTGGTAGAATATATCACGGGAATGGATACAAGAATAGGATATCCTAACGAACATCTGGCCGGGAATAATGATTCAGAAACCACCAGTCCGGTATATGCTACGGCAGTTGGATTGGTAATGAATAGCCTTGAAAAAGGGAATAATAAGTATCAGGAGGAAGTTGTGCTCTCTAAAAACCAAATGGTAGAAGATGAGGTTGATGAGCAAAATCATGATGAGGACGATGATGAGTATGATACTTACAGGGAAGAGCCCTCTTCCAATAAGGTTGCTCGAAAAAGCATCTTTGATAAATGGGCAGAGAAATTCAAGGATTTCTTAGACAATGCAGAATAAAATAGATACAATACAACCAGTAAAACAGAGTTTATGAGCAGTACAGAATTTGGAGACATCTCATTCGATTTACCAAAAAACCAATCGAACGTCATCAAAGTGATTGGAGTTGGAGGTGGAGGAAGCAACGCCATTAACCATATGTTCCAGGCAGGAATAAAAGGGGTTGATTTTGTTGTTTGTAATACCGACTCCCAGGCTTTGGAGAACAGTTCGGTTCCAAACAAGATCCAGTTAGGGGTAACTTTAACTGAAGGACTTGGAGCAGGAGCGAACCCTGAGATCGGTGAGAAAGCGGCAGTAGAAAGCTTTGAGGAAATTAAGCAAATGTTGGATACCAATACCAAGATGATCTTTATCACTGCAGGTATGGGTGGTGGTACCGGGACTGGTGCTGCTCCAATAATTGCCAAACAGGCAAAAGAACTGGATATTTTAACGGTTGGTATCGTGACCATTCCATTTCAGTTCGAGGGAAGAAACAGAAACGAACAGGCACAATTAGGAGTTGAAAGACTACGTAAGCATGTAGATTCACTAATTGTGATCAATAATAACAAACTTCGTGAGGTTTATGGAAATCTTGGTTTTAAAGCCGGATTCTCGAAAGCTGATGAAGTGTTGGCAACTGCATCCAGAGGAATTGCAGAAGTTATAACGCACCATTATACTCAGAATATTGACCTTCGCGATGCGAAGACTGTATTGAGTAATTCTGGAACTGCGATTATGGGTTCTGCCCAGGCTTCAGGAGCCAGTAGAGCTACAGATGCGATCATGAAAGCACTTGATTCGCCATTACTAAACGATAATAAGATCACCGGAGCCAAAAATGTTTTACTGCTTATTGTATCTGGTAACGAGGAGATCACTATCGATGAAATTGGAGAGATCAATGACCATATTCAGCTTGAAGCTGGACATAGTGCCAACATCATTATGGGTGTTGGTGAAGACGAATCCCTTGAAGACTCTATTGCTGTAACTATTATCGCTACTGGTTTCGATGTAGAACAGCAAAATGAGATTACTAATACTGAAACTAAAAAGATCATTCATACTCTGGAAGACGAGCAAAGAGCCGAGCAGGAGTTGATCGCTAAAAGAACTGGTTCTGTTTCTGAAGTATCTCAGGATAGGAATGATGATATTGAAGATGCTCAGATAGAATTTGAAGCACCGAAAAAGGAAGAAAAGATCGTTCACACGCTTGACGAAAATGTAGAGGAAGTAGACGAGGTTGGTAAAATTCAGAAGAAGGTAGAAGATATTTACAAAACACCAGATTTCGCAAGAAAGCTTGATGTTATCTATGAGGAAGTGAATCCTGAAGAGTTTATCATCAATGATACTTCGGAAACACTAGATACCGAAAATTTTAAGGAATCTGAAGAAGGTAAATCTGAAAGTGAAGAACAATTCATGTTTACTTTCGATATTCCGATGAATCAGAAGGAAGAGAAAAAACAGACTTCAGAAAATAAAGAAGAGGTAAAGCGTCATTCTTTAAACGAAGAAGAGGAAGAGTCTGCAAGAAATATACGAGTGAACGAACATGTTGAGATTGTTCCTGTAACCGAAAATTCTGCCACGGGAGTAAAGCGATATAGTCTTGATGATTATATGGAAATGGAGCAACAACTTGAAAGTTCCAAAGCTCCTGAAAAAGAAGAAGAAAAGGATGAAACAGTAGCTTTTGAGAAAAAGACTGTAGCTCCGGCTCCTTCAAGAGAGAATGACAATGATGAGCATGATCCATTCGACAATCCAATTTCTTCTGAAGTTGTGCGTCAACGTACAGCAGAGCGTAAAGCCAAAATGAAGGAGTTCAATTACAAGTTTAGGACTGGTTCAGCACAGATCGATGAGATCGAAAAGCAGCCGGCTTATAAAAGAGCTGGAATCGAGTTAAATAATTCGAAGCCTGGCGAAAGTAAACTTTCCAGAACAAGTATCGAGCAGGATGATAATAACGAATTGCATTTTAGAAAGAACAATTCTTTCTTACATGATAATGTTGATTAAGAGTCACCATAGTTAAACAAAAAAGCTGCCCAAGGGCAGCTTTTTTTATGTTCAGATTTTGCGAACTTATTACTTTCGTGCGGGAACTTCATCTGTATCTCTTCGATATTTAAGCATGGAAATTCCTGCTACGAAGAATACAAATCCCAGGATGGTAAGTGCCCAGGGGCTTAACATAAGTGCTATACTGCCAAAGATTCCTAAGACTCCCATTACCAGTGCGATCGCACCACCAACGGTCATAATCATTGCTAAAACTTTAATCATAAGACATTAAAATATTGGTTATCAGAATTAAAAGTATCTATTTAATTTATTCAGAAATCAATATTAACAAACTTTACAATTTTAACCGAAGTCTTTCTATTTCTTTGATTGCATCCTTTTCATCACCCCAACCTTGAATTACCGTATTGTCTTCCAGATCATAATTTGAAAACCAGGTCTCCAGAATATTCAGTGCTCCAGGATAATTTTCGGATAGTTGCTGGTAATTTTCAGCCTGTATTGTTCTTAATTCTCTTCTGGCTGGGACGCCAATAATTTTAAAGTCTTCTTCGCCCGCATCTATCATTTTGATCATGCCAATTGGAACGAATTCTACGATATCTCCAGATTTCAGTGTGCTACTAAGAATCATAATGTCCAGAGCATCACCGTCACCTCCATTCGCGGGATCTGAATATGTAGAAGGTATAAACCCATAATTCGCAGGGTAAGCAAGGAAATCAATAATCCTTTCCTTGCCATTACGAAGGGAAGTACTAAAAAGTCTTAAGTTCTTATCGTATTCTACTTTAGCGTTCGTGCCTGCTGGTATTTCGATCACTGCCTGGTAATGACCATTTTCTGAATGTAAACTGGTAGCTAGCAAGTCCTGCCTGGATTTGCAGGATGCAATCAATATTAAAATAAGAATAGGCAGGTACTTTCTCATTCTAGTTCCAGTAGATCATAAAGTATTTGATCTTTGCATCATCTGGAATTTGCGAAGCCATGATCTTACTGTCAGTATCATAACGGAGATTGGACGGTAACTGTGTTTTGTCTATTGTAATGTAAGCATTGATCTCATCCAGAAATACTACGGCAGAATTTATCGTATTCTCAATCCTCGAAATCGTATAGTTTTCCATGATATCCTTGAAGGTGCTATTCACATTCAGTCCGTTTTTAGTTTCGTAACGGGCATCAAGTATGCGGATATATCCAATGGTACTGGTAGAGTCAAATTCCTGCAATGGTTCCAGGCTCATTAAAGCTGCACCATCTTCACCAAAGATCTTGATCTCGTCTGTAGAACGAAAGTCGTCAGGACCGCTCGTTTGTCTTACGATACTGTCATTTTGGAAAATACTATCTAACTGGTTGATCTTAACCTCTTTTTTCAAAGGTCCCACTTGCGTTGGAGTTATTAGAAATGGATTTTCTTCATCACTCGTGCATGATACCATCGCGGCGCAAAGGCCTAGAAAGATTAGAGCTTTTTTATACATAGATTTCGGTTTCCTTTATTTTAAAAATTTATTCAATATTCCCATTACGCCGCGTATAAAAGTTGCACTGGTTAGCACTTTGATAATCGCACCTTCACGGGAACGTCCACTTTTACGACGGCTACTGGTTTTTGTTACTTTTTCTCGCTGTTCTTTAGCCTGTTGTTTCGCTTCTTCACGATCTGCTTCTTCGATCTTTTTATTCAGGATCTCGTAAGCACTTTCGCGGTCAATTTCCTCGTTATATTTTCGGGCAAGTTCAGAATTTTTGTTGATTTGTCTTAATTCTGAATCACTTAATATATCCATTCTACTCATTGGTGCGCGCAACATGGTCGCTACCAGAGGAGAAGGTCTTCCTTTTTCGTCTAATGCTGAAACCATGGCTTCTCCAATACCTAACGAGGTTAGCATATTTTTGGTATCGTAAAATTCTGAAATCGGATAATTTTCAGCAGCAAGTTTAATAGCCTTTCGATCCTTTGCCGTAAAAGCCCTTAAAGCATGCTGAATTTTAAGTCCCAGCTGTCCCAGAATTTCTTCAGGAACATCGGCCGGATTCTGAGTAACGAAGTACAGTCCAACGCCCTTGGAACGTATCAGTTTTACAATACTTTCAATTTGATCAAGCAATGCATCTGTAGCTTCATCAAAAATAAGATGTGCCTCATCAATAAATAAAACAAGTTCAGGTTTATCCATATCACCTTTCTCTGGAAAGGTTGAATAAATTTCAGCAAGTAAAGAAAGCATGAATGTTGAGAATAATTTTGGCCTGTCCTGAATATCGGTAAGCCTCAAAATATTCACGTATCCCTTTCCGTCTGATGTTTTTCTTAAAAGATCGTTTACTTCAAAAGATTTTTCTCCAAAGAACTGCTCTGCGCCTTGTTGTTCCAGTGCAATGATCTTCCGAAGAATAGCACCTGTGGAAGCGCTTGAAATTCTACCGTATTCCTTACTGATCTCTTCCTTACCTTCTTCAGTAGTGTATTGAAGCATCTTTTTGAGATCCTTAAGGTCCAGAAGTGGCAGTTGGTTATCATCACAATATTTGAATATGATCGCCATGATCCCGGATTGGGTATCATTTAAATCCAGTATTCTGGATAATAGCACTGGTCCAAACTCACTGACCGTAGCTCTAAGTCTTACTCCATCCTGTTCTGAAAGACTTAGCATTTCTACCGGTGCAGCATCTGGAGAGAATGGAAATCCAAGTTTTTCATGACGCTCATCTATAAAAGTGGCTCCTTCTGAAGTTTTCGCGATTCCACTAAGATCTCCCTTTACGTCCATCAGTAAAACCGGCACTCCTTTCTGAGATAGGTTTTCAGCAAGGATCTGTAAGGTCTTTGATTTTCCGGTCCCTGTAGCTCCTGCAATTAGTCCGTGGCGGTTCATTGTTTTTAAGGGAATCTTTACCGGAGCATCGGCAAAAACTTGTTCGTCGAGCATTCCTGCGCCCAGATATATATAGTCACCTTTAGTGCTATATTCCGAAGATATGTGATCTACAAACTTTTCTGATGTGGTCATTTAACTGCAGGTTTTAATAATTTAATAGTGCCGGTGTTACTGTTTATTTCAGCTTCAATTCCGTTAGGGATGGTGCTGTTATCATCTATATGACCAATCATTGCACCTGAGAATGCGGGGATATTTAAAGGCTTGATATAATGATCTATAACTTCCTCCATGGTAAGTGAGCCATAGCCACTTCCGCCAGGATCACAGCCTGTACATTTTCCAAAGACAAATCCTGAGATTTTATCCAGTATGCCACCAAGTTTAAGTTGGGACATCATTCTGTCTACAGCATAGATTTTTTCCCCTATATCTTCAAGATACAGGATCTTATTCGACCAGTCAGTAGGGAAATAACGTGTTCCCATAATAGAGGTAAGTACAGATAGATTTCCACCTAGTAATTCTCCTTGGGCGTTACCATTATTGATAGTTCTTATTCTATTGCCAGTTTGGACTTCAAGAAAGTTTAAATTTTCAGGATTGGTATATTCGATCATTTCTCCTTCGAATAGCAACCGGTGAAAAATATCGTAATTAAAAGTATTCCATGAAGAGCTTGCCATAGGTCCATGAAAAGTCACTAAACCAGTTTTTTCGTAGATCGAAAGATGCAATGCTGTAATATCACTGTAGCCTATGAAAATCTTCGGATTCTTACGAATGAGCTCATAATCAAGTTTATCTATAATTCTTGCAGCTCCAGAACCACCCCGAAGTGAAATGATCGCATCAATTTCAGGATCACCAAACATTTGATTCAATTCTGAAGCGCGTTCTTCATCGGTGCCAGCCAGGTGACCGTACCTGCTTTTTGCAAATTCTCCAAACTTCACATTTAGTCCCATCGCTTCCAGGTTTTCCCGGGCGATCTCATAAGGTTCAGTGTCAAAAATTGCTCCTGCAGGACTTGTTATTCCAATAGTATCTCCTTTCGAAAGTCTTTTCGGTAGAAGTTTTTTATTAGTTGAAATTTGCCGCTCTGCAGTTCCTGAAAATGATTGTAGGGGAATACTTAAACCGGCAAGTCCCAGGCCGTATACAAAATTGCGTCTTTTCATAGGTATATATACTGTCTCGAAAATAGGGAATATTTGGAACTTCTAAAATTCAATAGTTGTTTCTAATGTGGATAAGTAGGTTTGAAACTTCAGCTTTGATCTCTTTTGCAGAACTCATATGATTCGAATTCATAATACTGAAAATTAAAAGTCGGTCGCTATTCGTTCTTAGGTAGCCGCTAAGACTATAATTATTTTTCAAACTTCCTGATTTTGCAAATACAAATGCTTTTTCATCAGTTAGCAAGTTTGCAAGAGTTCCATGCTTTCCAGCCGTGGGAAAAATAGTCGAAACCCAGGCCTCACCTTTTTCATCCAATAAACGCTTTAGAATGGTGACTAAGTTAGCTGGAGTATTCATGTTATACCTTGACAAACCTGACCCATCCATCCATTGGAATTCGTCAGGCAGTTCTTTAAAAAGTTTATTTCTTGCATGATCTATAGCGATTTCAGTGCTCATAGTATCCGTTATTTTTTCTGAAATCATGATAAGTAATTGTTCCGCAATTAGATTATCGCTGGTATGCATCATTTGCTTGTAAAGACTATCGGAAGCCACAGATTTTATAATATGACTGGCTTTTGGTCCTGGTGGAATGGTTTTTATAGTTCGTCCAATTTCTTGCTCAAGGATACTGATGCTTAATTCTTCTGAAGTTTCAAAAGGAATTCTTAGAGTATCGTTCTTCTGAAGTTTCTGCGGAACTCTGAATTGATTCATTCCCTTAAGCTTTTCCAGTTTTTCAGAATTAATAGTTCGGGTATAATTGGTGAAAATTCCCGGAGAAACTTTAAGATGCTCATTCTCCATCGTAAAACTTACTGTATTCCCGTAAATCGGGATTGCAGATATTTGAGGAGAGAAGGCATATTCAAAATCGTCCCAGCTCCATCCTGCACCATAAATTTTCTGCTTCCAATTAGCTTTTTGATAATAGATAGAATCTTTAGAATTCAGTAGAAATTGTAACGGCGAATTAGAAGATACTTCTGAATCCAGTAATTCAGGATCTCCGGTGGCTGAAAAGATTAGAGAGTCGTCCGTCTTCCGGTATCTAAATGTTATGATGCTGTCCTCCAGGGATTTTATAGCCGAATAAAGGCTTAATATTTTGGTGTTCGAAGCTGGAGTAAAAGATTTGTGGGCATTATACCGATAGATGTTTTTGCCAGTCTCTGCATCTAAAATTACGATCCCGGTAAATCCATGGTGAAAATTCTCAAACTCGGTTGTTTTCCGCGATAAGCCAGTAGCACATGAACTCAGGCCGAGAATGGATAAAACTGCTATGAAGACCTTCAGGCGCATATTAAAATTTTTGACTTAAATATATACTTTATCATACTTACAATTAAACCGATGGATCGCAAACTCAAAAAACAAAGGTTATTTATCCTGAAGTATAATGATTATCTTTGCCGGCTATGATTTCAGAAGAGACAAAGAGCCTGGTTGATAAAGGAATAATGCTTCCGCTAATGGAAGAATTTTATACAATACAGGGTGAGGGATTCCATAAGGGAACGGCTGCATATTTTATTAGGATTGGTGGCTGTGATGTAGGTTGTCACTGGTGTGATGTGAAGGAAAGCTGGGATGCCAGTACTCACCCGCCTACGCATGTTGGAGAAATTGTTGAGAATGCTACCCGACACAGTAAAACTATTGTGATTACGGGAGGTGAACCATTAACCTGGGATATGACAGCTCTGACTCAAAATCTTAAGAAACAAGGTTGTGATATTCATATTGAGACTTCGGGAGCTTATGAGCTTACGGGTACATGGGACTGGATCTGTCTTTCTCCAAAGAAAATCAAATTGCCAACCGAGGAGATTTATCCGTTGGCCAATGAGCTTAAAGTTATTGTTTTTAATAAACATGACTTGAAATTTGCTGAAGAGCAGGCGGCGAAAGTAAGTGAGAACTGTATCTTATACTTACAACCTGAATGGAGCAACCGCGATAAAGTGATTCCGATGATCGTGGATTATGTAATGGAAAATCCACAGTGGAAAGTATCGCTACAAACCCATAAATATTTGAACATACCATAAAAAAAACGCCCGATAGGGCGTTTTTTTTATTATAAGCTGCAGTACTAAATTTTAGTTAGCATTCTTAAATGGAACTTTTACATAGCTGTTGTCCCATCCAATAAGAAGGTCTGCACCATTCTTAGCTTCCTGAAAAGCCATAGATAGAGATTCGATAGTATTAGGAGCCTTTCTTACTGGCACATTAATTCTTACCTGATCTTCCTTGTCTGTATATTCATAAGAACCCCATGTGTTGGTTTTGCTGTTAAGAATGACAGTCCATTCCTTTTCGCCTGGGATCGTGTATAAAGTATAATTTCCAGCTTTTACCGTAGCGTCTGCAACTTTCATGTCTTTGTATAAAGTAACTTCAGTTGCTTCATTCGCTCCTGTTCTCCAAACTTCACCATAAGGTACCAGTTTACCGAAGATCTCACGATTTCTTTTTTGTGGTCGGCTATAAATAACTCTGGCGACTGCTGCGTCATCTTTATCTCTGTAAAGAGCAAGATCCATTGGACTGGCATCTACTTTGGAAAACTTAAGTTCTTCCTTAGAGTAGTTTACCTTATCATCATCCTGTGCGTTAATAGGGCTTGCAACAAAGAAAAACATTGCACTTAAACCACTTATGATCAATTTTTTCATAATTCTAATATTTGAATTTTAGTTAGTATAAAGATAAGACGCAGAGAGGTGTGAATTGTTAAAGAAGCACCAATATGCTGTTAAAATTTTAGCTGAGGTTTACAAATGGAAGAAAAGTTTAAAATTTATAATGATATACTACCATTTGATATGTAAGTTTTAATTCTAACTTTTCAAATATAATTATTATTGGATATTATGTTTTCATTTATATAGCTTCAGCCCATATTTGTCTCTTAATAATAAACAATATAAGTCATGTGTGGAATTTTAGCAGTTATCGGAAAAGATCTTGACAAGAAGAAGATCGCTGATCTTTCAAAAAGAATGTCTCATAGAGGCCCTGATGAAAGCGGACTGAAAATTACTGAAAAAGGTTATGTGTTAGCTCACGAACGCCTATCAATCGTAGATCTCACCACAGGTATTCAGCCTATACAAGGAACTGAAACTGCCTGGATGGTACACAATGGGGAGATCTATAACCACATGTCACTTCGAAATAACGAATTAAAGGATCATACTTTCAGAACTACCGGAGATTCTGAAGTGATCGTGCATATGTATGAAAAGTATGGTCTTGAATTCGTAGATAAATTAGATGGCGTATTTTCATTTGTGATCATTGATGGTGATGACTTCATGGTCGCCAGGGATCCAATTGGAGTTAAGCCACTTTACTATGGTAAGGACGAAGCAGGTGCCATGTGGTTTGCCAGCGAGATGAAATCTCTTGCAGACAGCTGTATTGAATTTCATGCTTTTCCTCCTGGACATTATTATACTCCAGAAACCGGATTTGTTAGATATTATTCTCCAGAGTGGTTCAAATCTGAAGTTGCTACGCAGCCAGCAGATCTTAAAAAGCTACGTGAAAGTTTGATCGAAGCGACCAGAAAGAGATTGATGGCAGATGTCCCTCTTGGCGTATTGCTTAGTGGTGGACTCGATTCTTCATTAACAAGTTCTATCGCGGCCAGATTGATGAAAGATAGTGGTCAGACTTTGCATTCCTTTTCAATTGGTTTAGATGAAGCAGCACCAGATCTAATTGCAGCTAGAAAAGTTGCAGACTTTCTGGGAACTGAGCATCATGAAATTCACTTCACCGTAGAGGAAGGGATCTCTATTCTGAAGAGGCTCGTATGGCATCTTGAAACTTACGATGTTACTTCAATTCGCGCCAGCACTCCAATGTATTTTCTCTCTAAAGCAATTGCTGAAAAAGGGATTAAGGTGGTATTATCTGGAGAAGGCTCTGATGAGATCCTTGGTGGATACTTATATTTCAAGAACGCTCCTTCTGCGGAAGAGTTTCAGAAGGAAACCATTAGAAGAGTACAGCGTCTTGCCACGGCAGATTGCCTGAGAGCAGATAAGTCAACGATGGCGCATGGTCTTGAAGCTAGAGTGCCATTCCTTGATAAAGCATTTTTGAAAACCGCTATGGAAATAGTTCCTGAAGAAAAAATGCCGGTTACTTATGATGGTGTTGAAAAGTATATTTTGAGAAAAGCATTCGATACTCCTGAAGAACCGTTCCTGCCGGAAGAAGTTTTATGGAGACAAAAAGAGCAATTTAGTGATGGTGTAGGGTACAACTGGATCGATCAGTTAATTGATCATGCTTCAGAACAGGTGACAGACATTCAACTGGAAACTGCAGCAACAAGATTCCCGGTGAACACTCCAACTTCAAAAGAAGCTTACTTCTACCGTGAGATCTTTCAGCAGCATTTTCCTCAGGATTCCGCAGCTAAAACAGTAAAAAGATGGATCCCGAAATGGCAGAAAGATCTTGATCCTAGTGGAAGAGCCAATGAAACTCACGTAGCTCCTGGAATGAAAAAAGTAGCTGTGTAAAACCTTTTAAAAATTTGAATTTCCTTAATACCCGAAATGTGAAAATAATCTTAAACATTTCGGGTTTTTCCACAATATTTGTTGATAACTTCGAGGCTTATCAAAGGTCTGCAACCTGTTAAAAGTATGCGAATTGTTATATTTGTTCGTTATCCAAAAGAGACAAAATTAATTAGCATAATATGAGCGAAGAAGCTAAGAAACATAATTATTCTGCCGACAGTATTCAGGCGTTGGAGGGGATGGAGCATGTTCGAATGCGGCCTTCCATGTATATTGGAGATACCGGGGTTCGAGGATTGCATCACCTGGTTTATGAAGTTGTTGATAACTCCATAGATGAGGCCCTTGCCGGACACTGTGATAATATAAAAGTTACTATCAACGAGGATAACTCGATCACTACTGAAGATAATGGTAGAGGTATTCCTATTGATCTACATAAAAAAGAAGGAGTTTCTGCACTACAGGTTGTAATGACCAAAATTGGTGCTGGTGGTAAATTCGATAAAGATTCCTACAAAGTCTCTGGTGGACTTCACGGAGTTGGAGTAAGTTGTGTGAATGCACTTTCTGAGCATCTTACGGCAACCGTTTATCGTGATGGCCAGATATGGCAGCAGGAATACGAACTTGGAAAGCCACTTTATCCTGTAAAGCCTACTGGGGAAACCGATTTGAGTGGAACGATAGTTACATTTAAGCCAGATCCAAGTATTTTTCAACAAACTCTGGAGTATAATTACGATACTTTGGCTAGTCGTATGCGTGAATTAGCATTTCTGAACAAAGGGATTAGAATTAGTCTTACAGATAAGAGGAATAAGGAGGATAATGGTGAGTATGTTCAGGATCATTTTCATTCTGAAGAAGGACTAAAGGAATTTATAAAGTTTCTAGACGGGAACCGTGAGCCAATCATCAGTCATGTAATTTCGATGGAAGGTGAAAAAAATGATATTCCTGTTGAGGTTGCCATGATCTACAATACCTCGTTCAGCGAAAATCTACATTCCTATGTAAATAATATTAATACTCATGAAGGGGGAACTCACCTTTCCGGGTTTAGACGTGGTTTAACAACTACACTTAAGAAGTATGCAGATGCTTCTGGTCTGTTGGATAAAATTAAATTTGAAATTACTGGAGATGATTTTCGTGAAGGACTTACCGCGATTATTTCTGTAAAAGTTGCTGAGCCTCAATTTGAAGGTCAGACTAAAACAAAATTAGGTAACCGTGAGGTTACTTCAGCAGTATCTCAGTCGGTTTCTGAAATGCTGGAAAACTACCTGGAAGAGAATCCGAATGATGCAAAAACCATTGTTCAGAAAGTAATCCTAGCTGCGCAGGCAAGAAATGCCGCGAAAAAAGCCCGTGAAATGGTTCAGCGTAAAACTGTCATGAGTGTTGGCGGTTTACCTGGGAAATTATCTGACTGTTCCGAGCAGGATCCGGCACAATGTGAAGTATTTCTGGTTGAGGGAGACTCGGCAGGTGGAACAGCCAAACAAGGTAGAGATCGTAAATTTCAGGCGATCCTTCCATTGCGAGGTAAAATTCTGAATGTTGAAAAAGCGATGTCTCATCGTGTTTTCGAGAACGAGGAAATCAAGAATATTTATACGGCACTTGGGGTGACAATAGGTACCGAAGAAGATAGTAAAGCTTTGAATCTTTCAAAATTGAGATATCACAAGGTAGTCATCATGTGTGATGCCGATGTAGATGGTAGCCACATTGAAACGCTAATTCTCACTTTCTTCTTTAGATACATGCGAGAATTGATCGAGAGTGGTCATATCTTTATCGCTACTCCGCCACTTTATCTTGTGAAAAAGGGACAGAAGAAACGTTATGCGTGGAGCGAGAAAGAACGTGATGAAATCGCAGAAAGTTATAGCGGAGGTGTTCAGATCCAAAGATATAAAGGTCTTGGAGAGATGAATGCTGAACAGCTATGGGATACCACGATGGATCCTGAATTCAGAAAGTTAAGACAGGTAAATATCGATAATGGAGGAGAAGCCGACAGGATTTTTTCAATGCTAATGGGGGACGAGGTTCCACCAAGACGTGAGTTTATCGAGAAGAATGCTAAATATGCGAATATCGATGCTTAATTTTCACTAACATATTATGATCTAAACCCACACTAAAACTAAGTGTGGGTTTTTTTCGTTTAATATTTACGGGACTGTTATATTTACAAACCTTAACACCTATAATTTAACCTAAATCAATTACCGTGAAAAATTTCAAAATCTTGACGCTAATCCTCGCTTTATTTGGCAGCGGAATGGCACATGCTCAATTGGTACCTGCAGAAGGTCAGGAGATCATTGATGACCTTCTATTTATTGCAGATGGATTCGCTACTCCTGCAGCAGAGAGTGCAGCTTACCAGGCAACAGCCAGCTGGTTTACTTCTGCGAAAGCATTGGAGCCGTGGAAAGTCGATGTTTCCTTGCATGCAAATGCTCTATTTGTTCCTTCAAGCAAGAAAGAATTTACTATAAATAATAATGATTTTTCGAATCTTACTATTTCTGGCGGTAGCAATGGTGCAGTTGTGCCAACTGCCTTTGGAAGTGATTCAGATGTAATGTTTAACGGAAACTTTCTTGGTCAGGAATTTGCGTTTCAGGCGATTGAAGGGATAGATACCGGAGCTTTAATGTATCCTTTCGCACAGGTTTCAGTTGGACTGCCTTTAGGTTTTCAATTAGGAGTTAGAGCTTTGCCAGCACTAGAAGTAAGTGGATCTGAGTTTAGCACCTATGGAGTGGGTTTGAAGCATAATTTGAGTCAGTATTTTGGTAGAAGAAGAACCAGAGATGACGATTTAGAAGTAGCAGCGATCATCGCCTACGATATATTTGATGTCAAATATGAGTTTGAGCAAATCTCCGTACCTAATTTACTTAACCTGAATTTGATCGATGTAAGTTCAGGTGTTTGGATGGCCGAGATTATGGCTTCAAAAAAATACGAAAATTTCGAAATATTTGGAGCTCTTGGTGTGGCCCAATCAGACTTTGAATATGAATTTGGGGGTAGTGGATTGGCGTTGGATCTTGTGAATAGTGAGATTTCAAGACTAAATGATTCACAAGCTCAATTCAAAGGAGATATAGGATTCAACTTATACTTCAATAGTTTCAAAGTTAGTACTATGGCTACTGCTGGTAAGTATGTAAATCTTAATGTTGGCTTGCACTTCATCCTTTAGACAATACTTGATTTAACCATTCCTTATTATTAAAACTGCTTCGTAATTCGTAATTTCGCAGTCATTATTAATAGAAATTAAATATAATTTTAACATGAAAGTTACCATAGTAGGAGCAGGTGCAGTTGGTGCCAGTTGTGCAGAATACGTAGCCATAAAAAATTTCGCTTCAGAAGTAGTATTACTTGATATCAAAGAAGGATACGCTGAAGGAAAAGCAATGGATCTAATGCAAACAGCGACACTAAACGGTTTCGATACCAAGATTAGTGGAAGTACAAATGATTATTCTAAGACAGCAAACAGTGATATTGCGGTAATTACCAGTGGTATTCCTCGTAAGCCAGGAATGACAAGAGAAGAATTGATTGGAATCAATGCAGGAATCGTAAAAGAAGTATCTGCGAATTTGATCAAACATTCTCCAGATGTAATCTTGATCGTGGTTAGTAATCCAATGGATACTATGACTTACCTGGTTCACAAAACTACGGGACTTCCTAAAAATAAAATTATTGGAATGGGCGGAGCGTTAGACAGCGCTCGTTTCAAATTCAGATTAAGTGAGGCTCTTGAATGCCCACCATCAGATGTTGATGGTATGGTAATTGGTGGACATAGTGATACTGGAATGGTACCGCTAACTCGTCTTGCTACAAGAAATTCTGTACCGGTATCAGCCTTTTTAGATACAGATCGTCTTGATCAGGTTTCAGAAGATACAAAGGTAGGTGGAGCGACTTTAACTAAGCTCCTAGGAACCAGCGCATGGTATGCACCTGGAGCAGCAGTTTCAGGTCTTGTTCAGGCGATTGCTTGCGACCAGAAAAAAATGTTCCCATGTTCAGCTTTATTGGAAGGTGAGTTTGGATTAAATGATCTTTGTATCGGAGTGCCTGTTATTTTAGGTAAAAACGGTATTGAAAAGATCTTTGAGATCGAGCTTAACGATGCTGAAAAAAATAAAATGAAAGAAAGTGCCGAAGGTGTGAAAAAGACCAACGGATTGCTAGACGTTTAAGCCTGTAATAAACTTTACCGACTATACTCTAAAGCCACATTCTATGTGGCTTTTTTGATGCTTTTAAAAGTTAAAATTATCCAAAAAAAAATATTGGGATTTGAATTATGAAGTCCTATATTTGTCCGTTTTTAAAATAGACCTAATAATCAATAATTTGAGGAATAATGCAGAATAAAGGACTGATTAAAGTTTTTGCAATTTTGTTTGGGCTGGTATGTCTATATCAGTTGTCATTTACTTTTTTGACAAACAACGTTGAGAGTGATGCTGAGGAATTTGCCATGCAGAAGGTTGGCGAGGATGTAGAAAACTACTCAGAACTTCGTGACCAGGCAGAAGCAAGGTATCTTGATTCTATTGGAGATAATGAAATTATCGCCGGGATCACTTACGACTCAGCAAAAGACAAAGAACTGAACAAAGGATTGGACCTTAAAGGTGGTATCAACGTAATTCTTCAAATTTCAGTTAGAGATATTTTAAGCGGGTTGGCGAATGATTCTCAGGATCCAGCTTTTAGAAAGGCAATTGCTGAAGCAGATAAAGCTCAAACCGACAGCCAGGAGAACTATGTAGATCTTTTCTTCGAGGCTTTCAATAACATACCTAATGCTAAGCTTGCATCTCCAGATGTATTTGCTAACAAAGCATTAAGCAGTGAGATCAACTTCAACATGAGCAATGAAGAAGTTGAGCCAATTATCAGACAGAAAATTGACGAATCTATTACTTCAGCTTTTGAAGTACTTAGAAAGCGTATCGATAAGTTTGGTGTAACACAGCCAAACATTCAGCGTTTAGGAAATTCAGGAAGAATTCTTGTTGAATTGCCAGGTGCTAAAGATATCAGCAGGGTAAAGAATTTACTTCAGTCTACTGCACAACTTGAATTCTGGCATACTTACAAAAGCAACGAGCTAGGTGGATTCCTGGTTCAGGCGAACAATCGTCTTGCTGAAATGAAAAAGTCTGAGGAGGTTACTTCCGAAGAAGAAATAGATTCAGCAGCAACTTCAGGTGACAATGAGATCGATGATCTACTTGCCGATGCTGAAGACAGTACTAGTGTTGAAACAGGAAACAATCCGTTGTTTGACCTAATGGCATCTCCAGGTTTTCAAGGGGGGCCAGTTCTCGCAAACTTCAATGTTCAGGATACTGCGCAGGTAATGGATTACCTTCAAATGCCTCAAGTAAGATCATTACTTCCTTCAGAAATGCGTTATGCTAAATTTGTATGGGGTGTTGCAGATGAAGATACAGAGACTGCTGCATTATATGCATTAAAAGGTAACCGTAACATGGAACCACCACTTAGTGGAGGTGTGATTACAGATGCACAACAAACTTATGATCAATTAGGTCGTATTGCAGTGAGCATGCAAATGGATGGGACCGGAGCAAAAATCTGGGAAACCATGACAGGAAAAGCTTCTGCAGAACAAAGCCAGATCGCGATCGTTCTTGATAACATCGTATATTCTGCACCAGGTGTTTCTACCGGAGCTATAGCTGGAGGTAGAAGTGAGATCACTGGTGATTTTACAATTACTGAAGGGCAGGATTTAGCGAACGTACTTAGAGCAGGTAAACTTCCAGCTTCAGCAGATATTATTCAAAGTGAAGTAGTAGGACCATCTCTTGGTCAGGAAGCTATCGATAGTGGTATCATGTCATTTGGTATCGCACTTATTCTGGTATTATTATGGATGATCCTTTACTACGGTAAAGCGGGAGTTTATGCGGATATCGCTTTGATCGTGAACATTTTATTCATCTTTGGTATACTTGCAGGTCTTGGAGCGGTATTAACGCTTCCTGGAATCGCCGGTATCGTATTGACCATTGGTATGTCTGTAGATGCGAACGTACTTATCTTCGAGCGTATCAAGGAAGAACTTGCCAAAGGTAAGGCTCAGAAAGAAGCAATTGCAGATGGATTTAAGAATGCATTGTCTTCCATTTTGGATGCCAATATAACTACAGGTCTTACAGGTCTTATCCTATTCTTATTAGGTACTGGTCCTATTAAAGGTTTTGCAACTACCTTATTAATTGGTATTGCTACTTCTTTATTTACAGCAATCTTTATAACCAGATTATTTATCGATGGATATGGAACAAGAGGGAAGTCTCTGGATTTCTCAACTTCTATAACTAAGAATCTGTTCACGAACATGAATATCGACTTTCTTAAGAAGAGGAAGATCGCTTATATCGTTTCAGGATTATTTATAATTGTAAGTATAGGTTCTTTATTTACACAAGGACTTAACGAAGGAGTAGATTTTGTTGGAGGTAGAACATACACAGTAAGGTTTGCAGATGATGTAAGTCCTACTGCTGTAGAGAAAGATCTTGCTGAAGTGTTTGGAAGTGCAGAAGCTAAAACTTTTGGACCTAATAATCAGTTAAAGATCACCACCAAGTATAAGGTTGATCAGGAAGGTGCAGAAGTTGACGAGGAGATTCAGAGATCATTATTCGACGGATTGCAATCACACCTTCCAGCTGACATTTCTTACGAAGAGTTTGTTGATGGAGCTGATGATAAGCAAGTAGGGGTAATGAAATCTATGAAAGTAGGGGCTACCATTGCCGATGATATCAAGAATGCTTCATTCTGGGCAGTATTAGGATCCTTAATCGTAGTATTCCTTTACATCCTATTGCGTTTTAGAAAATGGCAATTCAGTTTAGGAGCTGTGGCTGCGGTATTCCACGATGTGTTGGTAGTATTGGGTATCTTCTCATTACTATACAAAGTAATGCCATTTAACATGGAGATCGATCAGGCATTTATAGCAGCGATCTTGACGGTTATTGGTTACTCTCTGAATGATACGGTAGTAGTATTCGATAGAATTCGTGAATTTGTAAACGAGCATTCTACATGGCCATTAGGAAAAACGGTGAATGCAGCACTTAACAGCACGTTGAGTAGAACTTTAAACACCTCGCTTACTACCTTGGTAGTACTTCTTGCGATCTTCATTTTTGGAGGGGAAAGCATTAGAGGGTTTATGTTCGCATTGATCATAGGTGTGATTGTAGGTACCTATTCTTCACTATTTATCGCTACTCCGGTAATGTTCGATAGTGTAAAGAAGAAAGCCTCATTAGAATCTAAGAAAGAACCGGTTACTGAAGAAGCTACTACAGTTTAAAACTAACCGAATATATATTGAAAAAGGCTTCCAATCTGGAAGCCTTTTTTTATGCTGAATTTTTTATGCTGAATTTTTTATGCTGAATTTTTTATGCTGAATTTTTTATGCTGAATTTTTTATGCTGAATTTTTTATGCTGAATTTTTTATGCTGAATTTTTTATGCTGAATTTTTTTAGTCTAGAATCACTTCGCGAAGGCGAACTTCAACCTTTCTTCTGAAGCAATAGGTAGAATTGAGATTTTGAAAATGACATAAGTTCGCTGATATTTCTGAATATCATTCTAAATCAGATTATAAACCTCAATTCCGAACTAAGCGGACAATTCTTCACAAGAAGCTATTGCTGGAAATAAATTGTTGCAGATATCACTTATTAAGTTTGTGGAAGAACCCTATCTGTTACTTTGTATTAATTCGCAAGGTTAGCTTTAGCTTAGTTGCTTTCTTTTAAGGCTGACTGCTACCGTCTCTTAAAGCTTGTAGTTGGCTTTGGTTATGAGCAAAAAACTTCTTCAGGAAAAATCAATTATAAAATTTGTTGCAATAGTGATAATACCCACAATGATTGCTAGTCTTTTATATTTGAAGTGGTTAAGAATCAGTATCAATAACAAACCTGAAATATTGGTCAGTACATTTTTGAGAATAGGAGCGCTAACTTCTGCCTCTAGGGCTTTATCGATTAAAGGGTTGTTAAGGTCTAAATTGTTTCTTAGAACTTCGGCAATTGATACTATGATTAGAACAATAATTGAACTGATTACAATCAGAAAGATCCTTTTGTTTGCTTTTCTGTCATCCTCTTCTGAATTCGTGTTTGAAGACGCATCCATTCTATAGAAATTCTTTCGTTATGCGTTATTGCTCAGAAGCAATGAATAAAATTTAGAAATCACTAGTCTCTAACTACACTAAACGTACTTCGTGAAGTAACTCCCCACTCATCGGCAAGACCTGCATTGATTTCTAGCACAAATTGCGCTGGTCCATCTGAAGGTAGGTTGGTTTCATCACGCGGAGTCGCATTCTTTTGTATACTCACTAGCGTACTGTCAGTGCCATAATAGAGAATGTCTAGAGGTATATAGGTGTTTTTCATGTAAAAGTTCCTTACGCGAGCACTCTCATATACAAACAACATTCCCTGTTCTCTTTCAAGGCTTTCACGATACATCAGCCCCGTTTGTTTTTCATAATCAGATTCTGCAAGCTCTACGTCGATCCTTCGAAGCGTGTCACCATTCGAATGCATTAAGTACACTTCTGCTTCCTTATTAAATACTATAGGGTCGGTTTCAATAGCTTCCTCTTTTTCCGTAGAATTATCACAGGAAATAAAACCAAAATTAAGTGACATGACGAGCAATCCAGTACGAAAGAGGCCTGTTCTCATGATCTATTTTTTGACTGGACGATACATAAAGTAAAGCCCTGCGAGTACGAATGGAATACTTAACCACTGCCCGGTATTCAATAACCAGTTTGCGCGTTCACCTACTTGTGGTTCTTTAACAAACTCTACAAAAAATCTAACGGTCCATAGTAATACCAGGAAGAGTCCGAAAATGTAACCAAGCTTGAATCGCTTTTCAGTTTTCCAGTAAATGAACCAGAGAAGTAGAAATATAAGCAAGTAACAGCCAGATTCATAAAGTTGGGCAGGATGTCTCGCGAAATCTTCGCCTAATTTTTCAAATACAACTCCGTAATCTGTTCCGGTTGGTTTTCCGATAATTTCAGAATTGATAAAGTTTCCAATTCTAACAAAGATAGCTCCACTGGCCACCGGAATTACGATCCTGTCCAGGATCCATAAAACTGGTTTCTGAAGTACTCTTTTAGCATATAGATACATGGCCACTATGATTCCTATAGCAGCTCCATGACTCGCAAGTCCTCTAAATCCTGTAAACTGAAATTCTGGTTCAAATCTTACCGGCAAGAAAATTTCCAGCAGGTTATTTTGAAAATATTCCCAGTCGTAGAACAGGACATGTCCTAATCTGGCACCTATTAAAGTCGCTAATACTGTATAGATAAATAAAGAATCCAGTTTCTCTATGTCTATTCCTTCACGTACATAGATCTTTTTCATGATGTACCAGCCAAGCGTAAACGCGATGATAAACATTACACTATAATAGTGCAGATTGAAAAAGCCCAGATCCAGTCCTTCTGATGGATTCCAGTGTATAGCATTAAATAACATAGAGATTAATTTGAATAGCGGTAAATATACATATTTGAAGATTCTTAACCTTCTTTCGAGTCCGATTTTGGCGGTACGGGATCATAACCATGACCACCCCATGGATTGCAACTAAAAATTCTTTTAATAGCTAGCCAACCTCCATATACTGGTCCGTGAACTTCTATGGCTTTAACAGCATAGCTCGAACATGAAGGTGTGTATCTACAGGTAGCCGGAGTAAGTGGAGAAATGACAGCCTTGTAGAATCTGACCAGTGCAATCAAAAACGCAGACAAAGCTTTGCGAAACATTTTAATTTAAACTAAATGACGTTCCTTCTTTCCCGTCCTTCAGCTGAATACCCATCTCCATTAACTGATCCCGGATCTGGTCACTTAAGGCAAAATTCTTATTTGCACGTGCTTCTGCTCTAAGTTGGATCAGTAATTCGATTGTGCCACTCAATTTATCGCCATCTGTTTCAGCTTCAGAATTCATTTCGCTTAAGCCTAGAATATCAAACATAAAGGCCTTCATGGTGTCCTTCAATTCATCCCTACCTTCCGAAGTAATACTTATAGAACCTTCCTTGATATTATTGATGATCTTTACTACATCAAAGAGTTTAGCAATGACGATTGGACTATTGAAGTCATCATTCATGGCATCATAGCAAGATTGTTTCCACGATGAAAGATCGAAATCAGTTTTATCTGAAGTTTGAATCTCATCAAGACTATTATATGTATCCATCAACCTGTTGAAACCTTTTTCACTACCCATAAGTGCATCACTACTAAAATCGAGGATGCTGCGATAATGAGCCTGAAGAATAAAAAATCGAACCACGTTAGGGCTGAATGCTTTTTTAAGCACATCGTTATTTCCACTAAAAATTTGCTCTGGTAGAATAAAATTACCGGTGCTTTTTGCCATTTTCTTCCCGTTTAGGGTCAGCATGTTGGCATGTAGCCAGTAATTTACAGGAGACTTTCCGCTGGCAGCTTCTCCCTGTGCGATCTCACATTCATGATGTGGGAACTTCAAGTCCATTCCGCCACCATGAATATCAAATTCCTCTCCAAGGTACTTGGTGCTCATGACTGTGCATTCGAGATGCCACCCAGGAAAGCCATCACTCCATGGTGAAGGCCAACGCATGATATGTTGCGGTTCGGCTTTTTTCCATAAAGCAAAATCCTGAGGACTGCGTTTGTCACTTTGAGCGGCAAGTTCACGTGTGTTTGCGATCATATCTTCGATTGCTCTACCACTTAATTTCCCATATTGATGATCTTCGTTGAATTTGATAACATCGAAATAAACCGATCCATTTGCTTCGTAAGCATAACCCTTTTCAAGTATAGTTTTGATGATCTCTATCTGCTCCACGATATGACCCGTTGCAGTAGGTTCAATACTAGGAGGTAGGTTATTGAATTTCTGAAGAATATTATGGAAATCGACCGTATACTTTTGAACCACTTCCATAGGTTCAATTTGTTCCAGTCTGGCTTTCTTCGCGATGCGGTCCTCTCCGGTGCTATCCGCTTCATTTTCTAAATGCCCGGCATCGGTAATGTTTCTTACATATCTAACTTTATAGCCAAGATGCTTCAAATACCTGAAAACAAGATCAAATGAGATAAAAGTTCTGCAGTTTCCTAAATGTACGTTGCTGTAAACGGTAGGTCCGCAAACATACATTCCAACATTACCTTCGTTTATTGGCGTGAAAATCTCTTTTTCACCGCTCATAGAGTTATAAAACTTAAGGCCTTGTTCCTTGTATAGCGCCATGAAGAAAAATTTTAATTCTTAGAAAGAAGTATCTAATTTAATGTAGTCAAGAAATTCTCTGCGAACTTCTTTTTCTTTGAAAGCTCCGCCAAACTCACTGGTTACGGTGCTACTTTCGATATCACGAATTCCACGGCTATTCACGCATAAATGTTTTGCATCAATGACACACGCAACATCTGGTGTTCCAAGGGCATTCTGCAATTCCTGAACGATCTGCATGGTCATTCTTTCCTGAACCTGTGGTCTTTTTGCGTAATAATCTACGATTCTATTCATCTTGGATAGACCTATTACCGTGCCGTTAGATATATAGGCAACATGTGCTTTTCCTACGATAGGCAGAAGGTGATGTTCGCAAGTAGAATAAACAGTGATATTTTTCTCCACAAGCATTTCTCCATACTTGTATTTATTCTCAAAAACTGAAGCTTTGGGTTTGCGCTTTGGATGTAGCCCTGAAAATATCTCGTTAACGAACATTTTTGCAACCCGCTGAGGAGTCCCTTTAATGCTGTCGTCTTCAAGATCCAGGCCAAGAGTGTCAAGAATATTTCTTACATCCTTTTTAATAAGTTCGATCTTTTCGTCGTCACTCAATTCAAAGGCGTCATCTCTAAGAGGGTTTACAGCGCTACTGCCAGCGTGTGCATCACCCATTTCATCTATATCGTTCAAAATTTTATCTACTTTCATGCGTTTTGCAATAATAGTCGGTCAAAACTGTTTTGGCTTGCAAAGATACATAATTTATAAGGTTTACAGAATCTGTAAAATCAAATGAAGGTGGGAGATTGTTTGCCCATATTTTCATATTTTGCACTAGTTTGGTTGAGGCAGCCCGAAGGTATGAACATCAGATTTCAGTTATTTACATTTCTTCTTATCATTGCGGGTTTTTCGGCCTTTGCTCAGGGGTCAATTTGTTCGAATATTGAGCCTTTCTGCGCAGGAGACCAACGACTAACTTTCCCTAATTCAAATTCTACAAATAGCAGCCAGATTTCAGGTGAATTTGGTCCCGACTATGGTTGTCTGGAAGAACAGCCATATCCTGCATGGTTTTTCCTTCAGGTAGAGGATAATGGAAATTTAAGATTCAGAATAAGTCAGAATAGTAGAGAGGATGGAAGAGGTGTACCTCTGGACGTGGATTTCGTGGTTTGGGGACCATTTCAAAGAGGAGAAGATTACTGTAGTGCAGCAAACCTTAGTGAAATGAACCAGGTGGATTGTAGTTATTTGCCAGATTCAATAGAAACCATGACCATCCCCAATGCCAGGGAGAATGAGATCTATGTCGTGGTGATCACTAATTTTGAACAGGTGCCGGGTTTTATAAGTCTGGAGCAGACAAATTCTGGAGAAGGTTCAACAGATTGTTCTATTCTTGAATTTGATCTTGGTGAAGATATTGCGGTTTGCGGCGAAGATGAATATCTGCTCGATGGATCTTCAGATGAGGACGCAGAATACCAGTGGTTCAAGTACGATGAAGCATCGATTGATTATGTTGAACTTACTAATGAAACCGGACCAACCTTATTAGTTACCGAAGAAGGAGATTATAAGCTGATTGTAACTGATGTTCTGGAAGATAAAACTGAAGAAGATGAGATCAATATTTCCTTTTATGACATTCCTGAAATTTTTACTGCGGAAGATCTTGCTAAATGTGATTCGGGTGATACTGTAGATCTGACATTAAGAAACTCACAATTACTTGGAGTTGATGCTGAAGTTTCCGATTTTACAGTAAATTTCTACGAAAGCTCTCAGGCCGCAGAAGAAAATGATGCAATTGTAAGTCCTCAGAATTTTCCATTCGTGCAAGGGAAACAAATATTTGCCAGAGTAATTCAGAATGTGTCTGGATGTTTATCTGAAATCCAATCGTTTAACCTGACTATTTTTGATTTCCCTCAATATTCTTTAGCTGAAGAAACTGTCTTATGTGTCAATCTCGGTGGGGCTGCCATCGGTAGGTCAATCCTGGGAGAAGATCTTGGTGAAGGTTATAATTATGAATGGATTCTGGATGGGAATATTGTTAGTACAGAAGCTCGCTATACTTTAGAAGAGCTACCTGGTAATGGTATATTGGAGCAGAATATTATTCATGATGAGTCTGGTTGTTTTCAGTCATATTCTACAGCCATTCAGCCAGTTTCACGACCTGAAACTCTTGAAGTGAACATCTCAGGATCAGATTTTGGAGATGGTTATGTGATCAACCTTGAAGCAATCGGAGGTATCGGGCAGGAATTTGCCTCATACGAATACCGTTTAGATGGAGGAAACTGGAGAAGTTCGCCAAGATTTAAAGACGTGAGACCTGGAAATCATATAGCAGTTGTTCGAGAATCAAATGGCTGCGGAGAAACCAACAGCGCTTCATTTTTTCTGGTTGGATATCCGCGTTTTTTTACTCCAAATGGGGATGGATTCAATGATATCTGGCAATTAATAACAGATGAAAATATAGAAATTCACGAAGTGATGATCTTTGATCGTTACGGGAAGACTATAATGGAACTCAAGTCTGGGGAAGAGTTTTCCTGGGATGGGTCAACTAACGGTAAACCGCTACCCGAAACCGACTACTGGTTCAAAGTAATTTTCAGTACTAGTAACAAAGACCGGGAAGAGTTCATGGCTAATTTCAGTCTTATTAGATAAAAAAAAGAGCTGGTCTTAAGACCAGCTCTTTTTTTGCATTAAATATTTTAATGATGTTATAATCCTATAGTTAGAGTTGCCACAAATTGAGATAAATCTCTGTTTAAACTAACAGGATTAAGAACTCCAGAATTGAGTGGGCGAATCTGCTCTTCGTAATTTGAAGTCTCATAAGCTATATCCAGGTTCACAGATCCAAAGTTATAACCTAAACCAGCGCTGTAACCATTGAGATCACTACGAATTTCTTCATTTTCAAACGGACTGGCTTCATAGCGATATCCAGCTCTAAAACTTAATGCCTTCAGCCTGTATTCTCCACCAACTTTGAAAGCAGGTGCCATCTTCATTGTTTCAGATATAGCATCGTTCAAACTCTGGAAAAAAAGATCGTTCTTTGGTTTAAACTGAACGTTGCCATAATCGGTTAGGCTCAAATCTCCACTTATTAATCCATTTTTTCCGAATAGAAAGGCGACGCTACCAGTATGAGTAGAAGGAGTTTGAAAATTATATTCAGGATACACATTGATAATATTTGGAGAAACACTAACGAATTCACCTGTACTGCTGTAGGTTTCCAAATATTGCGAAGTCTCCTCGAACATGTTGAACCATGTAGGTGATTGGTAGGTGTAACCAAGTCTTACATAATCACCAGCTTTTGCAATAGCACCTAATTGAAAACTAAAACCATCTCCATTGGTACGTAAGTTGTTTCCGAAATCAATTCTGGAAGTGACATTAGGATCATTTGAAGTATTGGAATGCAGTTCAGAGATCTCTGTAAACTTATCGTAGTTTATAAAATGACTATTTAAATTAAGTCCAAGATACAGCCAATCTTCGTACTGTGTTGCGATATTAAAACTCAGTTTCCCATTAAGTCCGGTTGTATTGTAGCGATACTGCTGATCAAACGTTCCGTCTTCAACAAGAGAAAAATACTCAGTATTATTGGGGTCGTCTTGGTTGGCTTCTATCACATAACCCTGATAACCTAAAAAGGCCTGTTGTTCATCAAAACCAAAGTTTTCTCCAAGGAAAGAATACAGATCGGCTATATTCTCATCATCTCTAAGCTGAAGCTGGTCCAATGGAATTCCGTTGGCTTTCTGCAGAAAGTAGGCGTCTACAGATTGACGGGATATTCCGCCGGTTACAAAGTTATTATCAAAATTGGAAGTTGTATTAAAATTGAGACCAAGGCTAAATTTACTTAGCTTTTTATCTGAGCTTCCCTGGAATACAAAAACTCCACCAACATTTCCCAGATCGATCTCGTCACTCTTAGAATATGAGGTGCTACCATGATACCGGAGATTATCATCTGTATTTCTTGACTTCAAACTGATAGTTGCAATACTATTCAAGAAAACTGCAGATGAGGCAGGATTGCTGGAGATTGCTGAAATGTCTCCACCCAAAGCTCCAAACGCACCACTCATACCTATATATCTGGCAGTTCCGTTAAGTTCTGATCTTGAGTAGCGATAAGCATCATCAATACTCTGTGACCATAGATCTCCTGCAAAAACTAACAGGCATATTAGGAATATCTTATTCATATTGTATAAAATAAAGGATGAAAAAAGCCTTGCTGAATTAATCAACAAGGCTTTAAGATTTTGCAATTTTATTGTCCGCCTCTACCACCGCGGGAGGTTCTGCTAGAACCACTGGATGAACTACGGCTGGTGCTTCCAGAACTTCTGGATGAGCTACTAGAACTACGAACACTTCTGCTGTTAGAAGAACTTCTTCTTGATGGTGAAGTAGTCTGAGTAGATCTACTACTGCTAGATCTCGTAGATCTATAAACCGGACTCGAAGTTCTGGTATTCGAGGTGTCGTAGTATCCACTTCTCTCCGTTCTTCTACTAGTACGTGAATACACATTATTACGATCGTATCCATCACTTGTTCCTCTTGCTCGAGATCGGGATCTAGCTGCATCAGCCTGAGCATTTCTAATACTTCTTATACTTTCTGAGTAACCGCTCCTTCTATTATCATTCGATGATCTATATTCATTAGTATTTCTTCTACCCCGATTATAGGCAACATTATTACGATTTCTACCTATATAAGGATATCCATAACCGTATCTATTATAAAAGCCATTGTTAAACCAAGGATTTCCAAATCCAAAGTTATATCCATAAACTCCTGCTCCAAATGGAACATTATAGAATTCGGGGTGAAAAGGGTATGGATTAAAGATCATGTGGTTGAAAAATCTTGGTCCCCAATAAGGATTGTAAAAATTCCCGCCATATCTGAAACCAAAACCAAATCCATAGCCCCAACCAAGTGGTCTTCCAAATCCAAAACCAAGACCCCTATTTATAATATTGACAGTATAAGTATCCGGATCATTACCCCATGGTGAATTCCCTCCAACATATGCTACATCTCCACCAACTTCAGAATAATTATCATAACCATCATTCGATGAATAACTATCAACATCTGTAAAAACATCACTCTCAAGTAATTCACCAACCATTTCAGATTGCTGGGCAAACATGTTTTTATAATAATTGTTCTCATTATTCGGTTTTACCTGGGTTTGCTCGTTTTCTGCCTGTTCCCATATTCCTGGTCTGGATTCACCATAAATTCCATCAGTTTCATATCCAGAATACTGGTAAGATGAACATGCTCCAAGACTTAAAATTATAGCAGGAAGAAACAGCATTTTTAGCCGGTTTCGTAGGAGGTAGTAAGTTTTCATCGGTTATTCTTTTTATTGTTGGGCATTCTAAAAATGGTTAGTTTTGCCCGAACGGTTAGTACTTGACTAACCTTAAAAACACAAGTTTTGTGCCAAATTACGAACTATGGGTAAGAAGTTAACAAGTAGGAGCGAAGATTATTCAAAATGGTATAACGAATTGGTGGTCAGGGCAGATCTGGCTGAGAATTCGGCAGTTAGAGGCTGTATGGTTATCAAGCCTTATGGATATGCGATCTGGGAAAAAATGCAGGCTGAATTGGATAGAATGTTTAAAGAAACAGGACATCAGAACGCTTATTTTCCACTTTTTGTACCCAAAAGTCTGTTTGAAGCAGAAGAAAAGAATGCCGAAGGCTTTGCTAAAGAATGTGCTGTCGTTACTCATTATAGATTAATGAACGATGAGGATAATCCTGGTAAGCTAAAAGTAGATCCCAATGCAAAACTTGAAGAAGAGCTCGTTGTTAGGCCAACTTCAGAAGCGATCATTTGGAATACTTACAAAAACTGGATCCAGTCCTATAGAGATTTACCTATTAAAATCAACCAATGGGCCAACGTGGTTCGATGGGAGATGAGAACACGTTTGTTTCTAAGAACTGCTGAATTCCTCTGGCAGGAAGGTCATACCGCGCACGCAACTAAGGCTGAAGCGCTTGAAGAGACTGAATTGATGAATAATATATATGCTGAATTTGCTGAAAACTTTATGGCAATTCCAGTGATAAAAGGTGCAAAAACTGAAAACGAACGTTTTGCAGGGGCATTAGAGACTTACTGTATAGAAGCTCTTATGCAGGATGGGAAAGCTTTGCAAGCCGGGACCTCTCACTTTTTAGGACAAAATTTTGCGAAAGCATTTGATGTGAAATACGCCACTAAGGAAGGTGGACTGGAGCATGTCTGGGCAACTAGCTGGGGCGTATCTACAAGGTTAATGGGTGCGTTGATCATGACCCATAGTGATGATCACGGTCTGGTTTTACCTCCAAAGCTGGCTCCAACGCAAGTTGTAATCGTTCCTATATATAAGGGAGAGCAGCAATTAGCTCAAATTTCAGAAGTTGCAGATGAGTTGGTTAAGGATCTGAGAACAGCAGGAGTATCGGTTAAGTTCGATAATAATGATAACCAGAAACCAGGTTGGAAATTCGCTCAGTATGAATTACAGGGAGTTCCATTAAGAATTGCAATTGGTCCTAAAGATCTGGAGAAAGGTACGGTTGAACTTGCCAGAAGAGATACGTTGTCAAAAGAATTCGTGAACAGAGATGAAATAGTAGGTAAGATTCCTGCATTACTGAATGAAATTCAAGAAACTTTATATACCAACGCTAAGAACTTTCGGGATACTCACATTACAGAAGTAGAGACTTTTGATGAATTTAAAAAGCAATTAAAAGACAAGGGTGGTTTTATCTCAGCTCACTGGGATGGTAGCCCGGAAACTGAAAATAAGATCAAAGAGCTTACGAAAGCTACTATTAGATGTATTCCTTTTGATAGGAAAGAGGAAGCTGGCAAATGTGTATTAACCGGTAATCCATCGGAAGGAAGAGTGCTTTTTGCAAAAGCCTATTAAAAAATTTAAAAATTTTTGTAGAACATTTGCGGCATTCCAAAAAAGTTGTATTTTTGCATCCGCATTTGAAACAAAATGGTCCGTTCGTCTAGGGGTTAGGACGCCAGGTTTTCATCCTGGTAACAGGGGTTCGATTCCCCTACGGACTACTAAAGAAACATCGCAGTGATGTTTTAATAATAGCAACTTGAATGTTGCGCTTTGAAATAGATAATGGTCCGTTCGTCTAGGGGTTAGGACGCCAGGTTTTCATCCTGGTAACAGGGGTTCGATTCCCCTACGGACTACTTTTAAAACTTATTTAAATAATAATTGTAATGGCAAATCATAAGTCAGCGTTGAAGAGGATTCGTAGCAATGAGACTAAGCGTCTTAGAAATCGCTACCAGCATAAAACTACAAGAAACGCGATCAAGAAATTGCGTGAGGCCGATAAGAAAGAGGCTGAGGCTATGTTGCCTTCTGTAATTTCTATGATAGATAAATTGGCTAAGAAAAATATCATTCATGATAATAAGGCTGCTAACCTAAAGTCTAATATGGCTAAGCACGTTGCAGCACTATAATTTTAGCAGTGTTCAATTCATAAAAAAATGCTTTTCGATTTTCGGAAAGCATTTTTTTGTGCATTATTGTTAAGTTCTCTAAAAAACGGAAACTCCGGTAAGGGTAGTAAGTCTTTCCAACGCCTTCATTCCTAATTCTGAATTTCCTTTCTCATTTAATATAGGGCTCCAAACAGCTACAGAGTAATTCTCTGGATGTATAGCTACAATGCCACCGCCCACGCCACTTTTTCCAGGTAATCCTACCTGAAAACTAAATTCACCCGCTTCATCATAAAAGCCACAGGTTTGCATTAAGGCATTAATACGCTTTACGGTTTTCGGTTTCAGAATTTTCTTATCGGTTTCCAGGATGCGCCCTCTGTTGGCAAAAAGCATAAAAGCTTTTGAAAGTTGCTCACAGGTCATAGCAAGTGAACATTGATGAAAATAAAAGTCTACAATAGGTTGTACATCACACTTAATATTTCCAAGAGCCTTTATATAATTTACTAAAGCAACATTCCTGTACCCAGTTGCCTGTTCTGATGCAGCTACGGTTTCATCGTAATGAATATCATCATCACCAGTAATTTCACGTACGAAATCAAGTAATTCCTGCTTCGGATCTTTTAATTGGTCAACAAGAATGTCTGAAATTACCAGTGCGCCAGCATTAATAAATGGATTCCTGGGGATTCCACTTTCGTATTCAAGCTGAGTAAGACTATTAAATGGATCACCTGACGGTTCTACATCAACACGATCCCATAGATCTTCTCCCATCAATCGCATGCCCATCGCCAAAGTGAAGACCTTGGAAATACTCTGAATTGAAAATTTCTCTTTACTGTCACCAAAATTGAAGTGCTGATTATCTCCGCAATAAACGTGCATTCCGAATTTGCGTCGATCTACTTTGGCAAGTTCAGGAATGTAGGATGCGACTTTCCCTGAAACATCCCGGTAGCTCATTTCATCATATATCGTGTCTAAAATTTTCTGGTATTCCATATTAATTAAGGTCGCTAAGATCTGATTCTGTTTCTATTTCGAAAGGTACCTTATCCTTGCTGAAGATTCTGGCTGTAAGATCCCCTTTTAACGTAACTTTATTATCACTTAACTCCAGCCAGCTTCCCTCTCGAAGTCCCACTACAGGCGGTGAATTAAGATTATGAAATTCTTTAATTCGTGTTTCGCGGGTTTCTCCTTTATGCTTTGTGTTTAGATCTGGATCAAGATAATGCGGATTAATATTAAAAGGAACTAATCCTAAAGTTTGAAAGGAAGGGGGGTAAACAATGGGCATGTCATTGGTAGTTTGCATACTTAAGCCACCAATATTGGTTCCAGCGCTTGTTCCCATGTAAGGAGTTCCGCTCTTTATTTTTTGCTTCAACACAGCCATCACCCGATTTCTGTATAATTCTGAAACCAGTAAAAACGTATTTCCGCCTCCTGTGAAAACACCTTCAGCATTCTCGATGGCTTTTTCAGGATCTTCAAATTCATGAATACCCTTTATCTTAATATCAGCTTTTGCGAATGCTTCCTTTGCTCGTGAGGTGTACTCATCTAAAGATATTCCTCCGGGTCTGGCGTAAGGAATAAAGATGACTTCCGCTACATCCTTATAAAGTTTGGGTAAATGAGGAATCAAGTATTCAAGATAGTCCTGAGAATGTAGAGTAGAGGTGCTGGCTAATATTGCGTTCATATACCTTTTTAAGGTAAAAATAAAGAATCGAATACGTTAACAAAAGTTTACAGAGTTAATAAAGGCTAATTTTAGTTTTGGAACGTTATGATTAAACCGAAACCAACTAACCAACTTGGAAATTACTTTTTGTAGTAGAATGAAATACCTGCTATTGCTCGGCTTTCTGGGCTTTAGCCTGAATTGCTTTGCGCAGGAACCTGAAATCCTCAGCGGTAGAATTCTAGCCGGAACCCAACCACTGTCGGGAGTTCATGTGATTAATATGAATTCCAGGACCGGTACCACTTCAGATGATTCGGGAATTTTCAAAGTTTCTGTACGCCAAAGCGATATTCTTTTATTTACTTCTGTGCAGTTCGAAAAAATAGAAATAGAGATTTCCGAAGAACATTTAAGAACTGGAACTATCGAAGTGATCGTCACTGATGCTAACAGACTGGAAGAAGTTGAGGTTGGAAAGAAGCCACTTAGCGGTTATCTTAATAATGATCTTAATCAAATAGAATATTTCGATAGAGATCAATATCATATTCCGCATCCAGAGAGAAAACTTACTCCTAACGAATTAAGGCTCTATACCGCTAGCGAAGGCATTACAAGCCGGTGGTCATACATTGGGATTCTTCTGGGCGGTGTTTCCCTCGATGTTTTGATCAACGATATTAACGGGAAGACGAAATACCTCCGGGAAATGATAGAACTGGATGAACTGCAAGTGAAAGTACAGGCGGCTATCGATCTCTTCGGAAGGGAGTTTTTCAACGAACACCTAGATTTACAGGGTGACGAGATTATCAACTTTATCTATTATTCTTTTGAAGATGAAAATTTCAGTTTGATTTATGAGCAGGGAAAAGACCTTGAAATGATCGAATATTTTCAAAATAATATTGTTGAATTCCGAAGAATGAGAACTCAGGATGAATAGATGTAAAAGAAAAATTACGATGTATGCACTGCTGGTTTTTCTTGTAGGTTTCGCTTCCGTAGTAAAAGCCCAGGAAAGGAAAGTTGTTTCAGGTAAAATTGTTAGTGATAGCTTAATGGATAAAAGCGGAGTTCACGTTATTAATATGACTGCGGAAAAAGGTACAGTGACCAATGAAAAGGGCGAGTTTGATATGATGCTGAAGTTAGGCGATAGTATTTATTTTTCATCGGTGCAGTTTGAAAATGAGTTTAAAGTGATTGGAGAACAGCAGCTGGAGAATGGCTGGACCAAACTTTTATATCCTAAAATGAATGAACTTTCTGAAGTTCAGCTCGATAATATTAAACTTTCGGGAGTGCTTGATCAGGATATCACCAGGATGCCTAAAAGTATTTACGAAAAACTTGGTATTCCATTTCCCAAACCCAGGCGAACGAGTCTTGAGCTCGCTATGCAGGCGAATACGAATGATCCAGTTTCACAGGTAATCAACATGCTTAATGGAACTACCAAGCAACTAAAAAAGGCTGAAGAGAATACCGAATTGACCAAACTGGTCAACCGTGCAAGAAGTCGCATGCAGGAAGCCTATTTCGTAAACGGTTTGGGATTACCTGAAAATGAGGTCGTCAATTTCCTTTATTACTGCGTCGATTTCCCCACCTTTGAAGCCCTGCTTGACGAAACAAAAATATTCGCACTCATGGAATTTTTTGAAGAGAAACTTCCCGAGTTTAAATCAATAAGGCAGCTTGAATAATACTATTCTTATAATTTGAACGTTGAAGTAGGACACGAGAAAACATATGTTATATAAATACCTGGGCGCCGTTTTAATTATTTTCTTATTCTCTGTGAATCTGAAAGCACAGGAAACAGGCTTGCTTAAAGGGCAAATTATTTCTGAAAATAAGGATGTTCAGAATGTTCATATCGTAAACCTTACAAAGGAAACTGGAACTACCAGTGATGGAAACGGAGAATTTTTTATTGGTGCTGAAATTAATGATAGTCTCTTTATTTCTTCGGTTCAGTTTCAGAATAGGACAGTAGTGGTTCGGCAGAATATGATCGAAAGCGGACAAATTGAGATCGAGCTATACGAAGCCATGAACGAACTTTCCGAAGTTTTTATCGATGATATTGAGTTAAGCGGTTACCTCGCAAATGATCTTAATTTAATTTCCATTAAGGAAGTGGAGACCAAAAACCGTTTACAGCAGAATCTTGATGACTTCATCCGGAAAGACAGGGAACTAAATCCCTATTACCAGCCTAGCATGACCGAAGGTATTCGCATTGATAAAATTGCGATGGCTATTGCAGAGAAATTATCGAAAAACAAAGAGATTCCGATAGTTTATAGTCCGAAGGAACTGGCTAATCTTAGTCTGAAAATAGTAGGAGAAGAGTTCTTTAGCAAGGATCTGGATCTTGATGCGAATGAAATTTGTAACTTCCTACTATACTGCGATAGAGATCAGAATTTCGAGAAGCTGGTTCTTAATAATAATGCATTGGTTTTAATTGAATATTTTGAAACCAGGATCGAATCCTTCAGAAATCTTAGAGCTGAAAATCTCAACGCAGGAAGGCAGCTTCCTGGCTAAATCCTCTAATTAAACCATTTACTTATTTCAAAGTCTAAAAGCTGACTGCTCAATCTCTATGAATGGCGCAGTAATTGTTTTATCTTCGGAAAAAAATATATGAAAAACCTCATTTTCAGTCTTTGCTGCCTGTTTATATTCAGCTCCTTCAGCAGTGAAGATCATGAGACTTACTTAAGTGTTACAGAAATTGAATACCGGCAAGATAGCAAGTCGGTGCAGGTGATCTCCAGGGTATTTATCGATGATATGGAAGATGTGCTTACCAAACGCTTTGGTAAAGATGTGAGTCTTGCCTATAAAAAGGATCTTTCTGCTAATAAGGATCTTCTCGAAAAGTACTATTCCAAAAAATTAAGTATCAAAGTAAAGAATCAGGATATTCCATTGAAATTGCTGGGAAGCAAATTTGATGCTGATCAAATTGTCCTATTTCTGGAAGGCAAAAATGTGGAATCCTTTAAAACTGTAGAAGTAGAAAATCTCGTGCTTACAGATCTATTCGATACACAAAAAAATATTGTTCATGTGAAGAAAGGTGATGTGATCGAAAGTATGCTGCTGGTGAAAGCGAAAGGTAGGGACAGGGTTAATTTCTGAAAACTTTTCCATTGACGTATAAAATCTTATTTTTAGCAACCTATAAATTAAAATTTAGTAAATGAAGCGATTAAAATTGTTGACCTCCGTGTTCATGATGTTTGTCTTTGCAGGTATCAACGCACAGGAAACTGAACAACAGGAACCACGGCAGCAAGGCCATACCAATCAAAACAAATTCCGGCAAATGTACCAGGAACTGGCAACTCCAAACCAGTATAGAACTGCATCTGGATCACCTGGACCTGCGTATTACCAGAATGAGGCAGATTACAAAATGGATATCGTTCTTGACGATAAGAATTCTGTGCTTACCGGAGAGGAAACTATCACCTACCACAATAATTCTCCACAGGACCTTGAATACTTATGGGTTCAACTAGATCAGAATATCAGAAAAAAAGATGCTCCTCAAAAGGATGGAGACGGAATGGCTCCGGTTGCTACTGCAGCTGGTTTCGCTAATAAATATCTGGAAACTCCTTTCGATGGTGGTTTCAATATTAAAGAAGTATCTGCGAATGGATCAGATCTTGAATATACGATCAACCAGACAATGATGCGCGTTGATCTTCCAAAGCCTTTAAAGGCTGGGGAGACTTATACGTTCGATATCAAATGGTCTTACAATGTGAATAACCACGTGACCAATCGTGCGCGTTCAGGATATGAGTTATTTCCTGAGGATGGAAACAAGGCTTATGTGATCGCTCAGTTCTTCCCGAGAATGGCCGTTTATAATGATGTTGAAGGATGGCAGAACTATCAGTTCTGGGGGAATGGAGAATTTGCACTTCCTTTTGGGGACTATGAAGTAAATATCACTGTACCTGCAGATCATATCATGGAAGCTACAGGTGAACTTCAGAATAGAAAGGACGTTTACTCTAAGGAAATGATGAAGCGTTATGAGCAGGCTAAGAAAAGTTATGACAAGCCAGTAATTATTGTTACCCAGGAAGAAGCTGAAAAGGCAGAAAAAAACTTTTCAGAAAAAACTAAAACCTGGACTTACAAAGCAGATATGGTTCGTGATTTCGCTTTCTCAACTTCAAGAAAATTCATTCTTGATATGATGGCGGTAGATGTGATGGGAAAAGATGTAATGGCTGTTTCTGTTTATCCTAAAGAAGGGAATCCTCTTTGGGAAGAATGGTCTACGAAAGCTGTAGCTGCAACTTTGGAGAGCTACTCAGAGCATACTTTCCAGTATCCTTATCATAAGGCAGTTTCAGTTCATGCTAAGAATCAAGGGATGGAATATCCAATGATTTGCTGGAATTATGGTCGTCCTGATGAGAATGGTAACTACAGTGACCGTACTAAGTTCGGGATGATAAGTGTAATTATTCATGAAGTTGGACACAACTTTTTTCCGATGATCGTAAATTCTGATGAAAGACAATGGGGTTGGATGGACGAAGGTATCAACACCTTTGTTCAGTATGTTGCAGAACAGGAATTTGGGAAAAAACATCCTGAGGCTATTGCACCAGAATCGAATTATCCTTCAAGAAGAGGAGCGCCAAGTAAGATCGTTCCTTATATGAAAGGAAACCAAGACTATATTTCTCCAATTATGTCCAATCCAGAGCAAGTTTATCAATTAGGAAATAATGCCTATGGTAAGCCGGCTACTGCGTTGAATATCCTTCGTGAGACGATTATGGGTAAAGAATTGTTCGACTATTCTTTCGCTACTTATTCTAAAAGATGGATGTTCAAGCACCCAACTCCGGAAGATTTCTTCAGAACGATGGAAGACGCTTCAGGCGTAGATCTTGATTGGTTCTGGAGAGGATGGTTCTATACTACAGATAATGTAGATATTGGAATTAAAGATGTTCAGAAGTACTATGTTACTGATAATCCTACGGAAGCAGGTAGAGAAATGTTGAAGAGATATGGAACAACTCCTGAAGAAACCAAAGCACTTTATGTGGTTTCCGAAGATGATGAAGCCTTTTCAGAAGATATGAAAGGTAAATCCTTAATGGAAAATTCAGAAACTTTACAGGCTTATGTAATGGATAACTTTAGCGAGGAAGAGCGTAAAAATCTTCAGGCACCTAAATATTTCTACCAGGTGACTTTTGAAAAACCAGGTGGGTTGGTAATGCCGATCATTGTAGAATTGAGCTATGCCGATGGAACTTCAGAAAAAGTTACTTACCCGGTTCAAATCTGGAGAAAGAATGATAGTAATGTAAGCAAAGTAATTCCATCAAATAAGGAAATTACTAAGATCACATTAGATCCAGATCTTGAAACAGCAGATGTTGATGTGAACAATAACAGCTGGCCTAAAAATGAAAACAAAAGTGAGTTCGATGAGTATAAAGATTCCACTCAGGACTAGGTTTTAAGCTAATAATATTTAAGCCGACTTTAACGAGTCGGCTTTTTTTATGCTTAGATTTGTATATATATTTGTTTTACTATGCATATGTTACCATTATTTATTAGCGGAGCCGAGATAGGCTTTATTTTGTTCATTCTGGTGATGGTTTTTGGAGCTGATAAAATTCCTGATATAGCCAAAGGTTTGGGTAAGGGAATGAAAGCGGTAAAAAACGCATCTAATGATATTAAAAGTGAAATTCAGCGAAGCGCTGAAAAACAAGGCATAGATACAGACTTCACGAAAGATGTTCGGGGCGAGATTGACAAGGTTAAGGAAGATATCGATGATATCACAGGTTCTGTTCGTCGTAAGCTATAATATGTAATCGATGTGGGACCAGATCGAAGAATGGGACAGGCAACTATTTGTATACCTGAACAACCTTGGAATAGAAAAGTATGATACTTTCTGGATCTTTGTTACCAATCCGGCACACTGGATCCCAGTATTTCTAGTTTTCTTTCTACTTTTCTTTGTAGCATTTCACTGGAAAAAAGGACTTTTCACCAGTTTATTTCTGCTACTAACTGTAGCCGTGACTTATGGCTTTACAAATCTTGTAAAAGCTCTGGCTGTTCGTAACAGGCCTAATAATACACCTGAATTAGCAGAACTTATTAGAATATTACAGGAGCCAACTAATTATAGTTTCTTTTCGGGTCACGCATCAACCTCCTTTGCTGCGACAACCTTTATCGTTCTTGCATTGAGAAAATGGAGCAAATGGATATATCTTGCTTATATCTGGCCATTCCTTTTCGTAATGAGCAGGATCTATGTAGGAGTTCATTTTCCAGGCGATATCATCGTTGGGATGATCGTTGGAATCATAATGGCCTTTCTCTTCTTTAGTCTTTATAACCGAGCTGGAACAAGGATTTATTAGCTATTTCACTCTTGAAAGTGTGAGACCGTCACGAATTGGCAAGATCACAGTTTCTACCCGAGGATCCTCATTTAATAGAGCATTGTATTCCAGTAGCGCTTTTGTAGAGAGGTCGTCTTTTTTAAGTTCTTCCACAACCTTCCCACTCCATAGAACATTATCTGAAAGTATAATTCCGCCGCTGTTCATTTTATCAATGATCAGCTCGAAATACTTCGGGTAGTTAGGTTTATCGGCATCAATAAATACCAGGTCAAATTTTTCTTCAATTTTGGGAATGATTTCCGTAGCATCACCAATATGCTGTACGATTCTATCGCTATATGCTGAAGCTTGAAAATGTTTCTTCTGAAAGTCTTCCAGTTCTTCATTTATATCTATCGTATGCAGGATTCCATCCTCTGTAAGACCTTCAGCCAGGCACAGGGCAGAATAGCCTGTATATGTACCAATTTCCAGGATAGATCGAGGATTTTTCATCTTGGAAAGTAAACTTAAAACCCTGCCCTGGTAATGACCACTAAGCATTCTGGGCTGCATGACTTTCTGATTAGTTTCACGGTTTAATTTTGCCAGATGTTGAGGTTCTGGCTGAGAATGTGCTACTATATACTCATCAATATTTTCAGGTAGGAAATGCATATTCAAAGTTTAGGTAAAAATATGGATTTTCTCTTTCCTGCGGGTCCCGAAGTATTGAAAACGAAATTGTATTTTTACAAAAAACACAAGTTATGAAATTTGAAAATTCACTGGAATTTGCTCAGCGCCTGGATAAGGAAGATGAACTGGCAAATTACCGGAATGAATTTATCTTCCCGAAAATTAAAGGTAAGGACGCTATATATTTCGTCGGAAATTCATTGGGTCTGCAACCTAAATCTGCAAAAAAGTACGTAGATGATATCATGCAGGATTGGGCAGAACTGGGAGTTGAAGGTCATTTTAAAGCCGAAAAGCCATGGTGGGATTATCACGAAAAATTTGCTGAAAAACTAGCTAAAGTAGTAGGTGCAAATCCTTCCGAAGTGACCGTTATGAACACGCTCACGGTAAATCTTCATCTTTTGATGGTAAGCTTTTACAGACCACAAGGCAAACGTTATAAGATCATTTGTGAAGAAAAAGCATTTCCCAGCGATCAATATATGATCTCCAGCCAGGTTCGTTTTCATGGATTTGATCCTGAAGATGCCATCGTAGAGATCAAAAAGCGCGATGGAGAGCATAATTTTAGAACAGAGGATATCCTTAGTAAAATAGATGAAGTGGGAGAGGAGTGTGCTCTTGTGCTAATTGGTGGAGTGAATTACTACACAGGTCAGGTCATGGATATGGATACTATCACTAAAGCAGGTCACAAAGTTGGAGCCTTTGTTGGTTGGGATCTTGCTCACGCAGCGGGAAATATAGAACTAAAATTAAGTGAATGGAATGTGGATTTTGCCGCCTGGTGTAGTTATAAATATATGAATTCAGGCCCTGGAAATGCTTCAGGATGTTTTATAAATGAGAAATATCATAATAAAAAAGATATTCCCAGATTTGAAGGTTGGTGGGGACATAATAAAGAACGTCGATTTTTAATGGAGCCAGAATTTCAACCAGAATCCAATGCAGATGCCTGGCAGATTAGTAATGCACCGGTTCTTGCCCTTGCGCCATATCTTGCGTCTCTGGAAATGTTCGCTGAGGTAGGAATGAATAGCTTGCTAAAGAAGAGAGACAAAATTGTCGCATATCTTGAGTTCGTACTGCACGAAATAGACAAGGATGTAGACAGTACTTTCGAAATCATTACTCCTTCAGCGCAGAAGGAAAGAGGAACTCAGCTTTCAGTTTTTTTGCACGGTGAAGGGAAAGAGATCTTTAATTATCTCATGGAGAATGGAGTGATGCTGGATTGGCGTGAGCCAAACGTGATCAGGTTAGCACCTGCACCATTTTATTGTTCTTATGAAGATATCTTTAGATTCGGTCAGATCTTAAAAGAGGGGATACTCTCAAAAAATAAGTCATAAAAAAAGGAGGCATTTGCCTCCTTTTTTTATGACCTGTTTTTCTTCTATTCTACTGAAATATCATCAAAGAATAATTCAAAACTATCATCCTTGGATTTATGCATGGTAGCAATCTTGATTCCTTTGAAATCTTTATAATCTTCCCAGGTTGTCGCCATTTCACGACCTCCATCTGAAGATTTGTACACCCACTCTCTAATCATGAATTCATCATCAAAATAGATGTCGTAGCTATCACCTGGAGTGTAACCACCATCTTTTGGATAACTTACAGTGAGCATCTGCATTTCGTCTCCGCTAATTGGTGCTTTTGCTTTCTTTGGTTCACTAAGATCTGCCAATGACCACTTTAATTGAAAAGGGAACAATAACCAGTAGGAATCATTCACAAACCGCTGATCGATATATTTTTTATCTTCAGCCAGGCTGTCCTTTCTGGTATAACTCATTACCGAGTCATTTTCGGTTAGACTAATCTTGTCTGTATCCACATTCCAGTTCCATCTTCTTTCAGATCTCAGAGAATCGTTCACTTTTACATTGAAGGTAAATTTGATCTTTTTAATACTATCAAATTCTTCAAAACCATTGACCATTGCGATCTTTTCATGAACTTCCAGGTTTGGATCCTCTTCAGGAGTTACTTCCTTCTTTTTGTCTTCATTGCAGGACATAAGCGTAATTCCGGCAAGAAATGTAAGCAGTAGTTTTTTCATAGTTTTAGTTTTTTAAATATAGTTATTCTTTTGTTTATAGTGCGTTTATGCTCATTCCACCATCAGCAACAATATTCTGTCCGGTTACAAATGAAGAAGCTGGCATCGCTAAAAATGCTACAATACTGGCAATCTCTTTTGCTTCGGCAACGCGGTTAAGCGGAGTTCTGGAAATAATTGATTTCATTTTTTCCTCATTATGCAGGTAGCCTTCCGTTAGTGGAGTCTTCGTAAACCACGGCGAAACTGCATTCACTCTTATTCCTTCTGAAGCCCATTCTACAGCAAGACTTCTAGTTTGTTGTAATAATCCTGCTTTAGACATCGCGTAAGGAGTACCCGTACCAACATCCTGAAGTGCTGCAGAAGATGCTACATTAATAATTGTCGATCCATCTGAAATTTTCAGAAGTGGAAATAGCAAACGGCTAAGCGTAAAAGGCGCTACCAGATTAATGTCCAGAACTTTCTTGTACTCTTCTTCAGAATATTCGTGTGCCTTTTTCCGGATATTGATACCGGCATTATTAACGAGTACATCCAGACTACTCCAGTTTTCAGAAATCCAGTTCGAAACTTTTTCAGAATCAGATAGTTTTGAAGCATCAGCAACAAGGCCTTTAACTATGTAACCTTTATCCTTCAGTTCATTTTCCAGATCTTCCACTTCACTTGATGTTCTGGAAGTGAATAGTACCTGTGCACCCAATTCCAGAAATTGTTCTACACATGCTTTTCCAATTCCTTTTGTTCCACCGGTTACCAATACCTTCTTAGATTCTAATCTCCACATATTTCGATTTTAAACAAAAAACCCTTTGATCGCTCAAAGGGTTAGTAACAATTATATTGAATATTATAGTTTACGGCCTGTAAGTAACTTGTACAGGATTAGTATTACAGCTACAACAATAAGGATATGTATGATGCTTCCTAAATCTGGGAATGCAAAATATCCAATTAGCCATCCAATTACTAGTAATACGATAATAAGCCAAATTAAATCTCTCATAATGTTCTGGTTTTAGACTGGTTTTATCCTGCCTTTGGTTAATGATTTTTAGTTAGGTGGTTTAATAATTCCAGGACTAAATTAGACAAAGCATTAACCCACTGGTTTTCATTTAACCTTGATTTAACTATAAGTACTAAAAGCGTTCAGGATTCGAAATGATTTCTGCCGCGCGATTTCTTATTTTCTGCATTTCTTCCGGAGGCTTCTTTTCCAGTAGGCTCATCATCATATTCATCCTCTGGTTTCCAGCAAAATGTTCCCGGTTAGAATCCAGAAAATTCCAGTAAAGACTGTTAAATGGACAGGCATCATCTTCGGTCTTCTTACTTACTTTATAGTGACAATCCTTGCAGTAGTTGCTCATTTTATTAATGTAACTACCGCTGGAAACGTATGGTTTCGTTGCAACAATTCCACCATCTGCAAACTGGCTCATTCCACGAGTATTAGTTATTTCTACCCATTCAATGGCGTCGATATAAATTCCCAGATACCACTGGTCAACTTCGTCTGGGTGAGTTTCAGTAAGTAGGGCATAATTACCGGTGATCATAAGTCGCTGGATGTGATGTGCATAAGCATTTTCCAGACTATTCTTGATAGAATGATGCAGGCAATTCATTTTTGTATTCGCATCCCAATAGAATCCAGCTAGTTTGTTCTGATTTCGAAGTTTATTACTCCGGCGATAACCTGGCATTTCTTTCCAGTAAATACCTCTCATATATTCTCTCCATCCCAGGATCTGCCGTATAAATCCTTCTACTTGAGAAATATCGATCTCGTCTTTATGGTCGTAATAGTAATCCAGAACAGAGTCTATGACTTCTTTGGGACTCAGCATTTTTGTATTCATGCAGAAAGACAATCTAGAATGGAATAGGTATGCTTCGTCGGTATGCAATGCATCCTGATAATCGCCAAAATGTATCAGTAAGTTTTTGCAAAAATAATTCAATACTGAAAGTGAGTCTTCGCGAGAGGTTGGCCAGTTGTAATTATCCCCTTCAATAAATCCAAAAGTTTCTACACCAGCATTTTTAATTTCTTCAACTAAATGAGATACATCTTTACGGAAACCTCTTTCGTGTGGAATTTCAGGCTTGCCTTTCCATTTCTGCCGGTTACTCTTATCAAAATTCCATTTCCCTCCTTCAGGATCTTTAGCATTGACCATTAAAATATCGTTTTTCTTCCGCATATCGCGGTAGAAATATTCCATGGTCATTTGCTTCTTGCCTTCGTAAAACCTTTCCAGGTCGCTACGGGTTGTGAAAAAATGTTCAGTATCAAAATTGTTAGTTTCGATCTCCAGATTTTCGCACAAATCTTTTAACTGCTCATCAAGACGATACTCATCTGGTAATTGATATTGAAAACTTTCAAAATCATGTTTATCGATCAGGACTTTTATGTTCTTTTCAAGATTCTGAGTATTATCCTCATGATCGATCTTGTAATAGATGACGCGGTGATCTCTCTCTTCCAGGTAGCTGGCAAAATTGCGCATGCTTCTAAAGAAACCTACAACCTTCTGAATATGATGTTTCACATAATCGGTTTCCTGTCGCAATTCCATAAAAAGATATGTCACATCTTCAAGGTCGTCTTTGAACCAGCTATGTTGATGATTTAGTTGATCACCTAAAATAAGTCTCAGCGTTTTTTTTACTTCAGCCATAAATCTTGATAATCGTTATCGGGATCGTAGCGATCTGCCTGACTTTTAATATTAAATTTTCTATCGCGTGGATCATTTCCGACTCCGCTATTGTACATCCAGTTTCCCCAGTTGCTATGCACATCATAATCTATGAGCAGACTTTCAAAACATGCAGCGCCTTTTCGCCAGTCGTGTTTCAGCTCTTTCGCTAGATAACTATTCACATTTTGCCTTCCGCGATTGCTCATAAAGCCGGTATGGGCGATTTCCAGCATATTGGCGTTGACAAAATCCTCTTTAGTTTCTCCATTAATCCACTTTCTGAAAGTTTCATTATCATCATTCCAGTCGTGAGATTTTCCTCGAATTCCCTCTAATTGAAAAATCTTGTTCCCATGCTTAAGGGAGATGTACTTAAAGAAGTCGCGCCATATTAATTCAAAAATAAGCCAGTATGTACTCTGATTGCTTTTAATTTCTTTTTCATATTGCTTGACTTTGAAATAGATCTGTCTGGGTGAGATGCTTCCATTCGCTAACCATGCAGAAAGCTTAGAGCTGTAATCTGTGCCAATTAAACCATTTCTTGTTTCCTTGTAAGTTTCCAGGTTCCTCTGTTTAAAGAAGTATTGTTCAACTCTTTTTAATGCTTCATCTTCTCCACCGTGAAATGGGAATGCAGACCGCTCGTCGGTTGTAAATTCGTTAAAATCGAGGTCTTTTAAACTCGGTATTTTGGTGTCATTAACAAACTCAAATTCTTCAATTTTCGAGTTGCTAAGTAGTTCTCGGACTTCTGTTTTCTTTTCACACTTTTTTCTGAATTCAGTAAATACCTTAGGTAATTCATCGAAGGAGTCATAGGGGATATCATCAGGATGAAATAAAAATTGCTGATAATGATCTATAAGTTCAACGTCCGGGATAGATTCCTTCAGATTTCTTTCAACTTCCTTCTCTTCATCTGTCCACTCTTTCTGAAAGTAAATGGTGTCTATCTGATGCTCTTTTACGAGTTCCGCGATTTTAACTTCCGGTTTATTCTGAAAAACAAAAAGTGGAATATGCATCTTCTGAAGATTATTCCGCAGTTGATGAATAGTTTCTATCAAAAATTTTGTTCTGAATTTTCCGGTTTTTCGAAAGCCTATTTCCAGTTCCTCGTAGTGTCTGGGATCGAAACAGTATACAGCGATTACTCTATCGTGATTATCTGTTGCTTTTGCTATTCCTTCATGATCTTGGGTTCTAAGATCATTTCTAAACCATATTAATCCTGTACTCATTATTTATTTTTTCTGCATTTATCACTGCAATAGCGCACCTGTTCCCAATCTTTCTCCCATTTTTTACGCCACGAAAAAGGCCGTTCGCAAACCGGGCAGATCTTTTGAGGCAAATCAGATTTTTTAACCGTTTTATTCTTCATCCTTACTAAAGAAAGATTTAACCTCCTGTCCAGGGCGGGCATAATGAAATCTATCAAGCAGACTTGGCAGGGAATAGCCATCCAGACCATTTACTGCTACTGTACCAGCGTCATCTAATCTCAACCAACCATCAGGCATTTGAATGCCTTCATCAAAATATATGTGTTCAATAGACGCAACGACAAGTACGGTGTCGTTCTCTTTGATATGATATTCATTCACAAATTTGCAGCCCAGTTTTACTTCAGATTGCTTCACGTAGGGAGCGTGGAATCCATCGAGATACTCCTCATCCAGACCTGTTTTATTAAATTCTGAAATTTCTTCATCATACTTCGCTGCAGTTTGATGAGCCTGCTCGATCATTTTATCCTGGATATGATTGACCGTAAAGTATTCCGTATCTCGAATATTATTATAGGTATTTCGAGCAACACTCAGTGGTCTGGTCACAAAACCAAGCATTGCCGGATTGCTGCCAATATGAGTCACCGAGCTAAATACGGCTACATTGGGATTTCCAGATTTGGATCTGGTAGCAATAAGATTCGCAGATTTATATCCTGTACAACTGTTTACAAGATTCAGGCGATAGATTTTTTCCATTTCCTCAATGTCTGAGGCTTTAATATGTTTCATAAAAAAAGGTCAGTTTTTTAGACTGACCTCAAGTTATTGATTGCTTTACTATAAAGCTGTTAATGGATTTTTAAATTAACTCTGATTTTCCATCTTATTGATGGCCATCTCATATTCCTCCATTGCTTCTCTTACTGCATCTATATTGTCTGATGCCTTTTGGTGAGCATCCTCCATAACCTTTTCCAGGTTCTTGTCTGGATGCTGGAACAAATCTGTGATCACGTGGTTAATTTTATCGATTATACTACTTTGAGTATTCTTGATATCCTCCAGTTTGTTCAATGTAGACCTCATATGGTCTAGTTTTTCCTGATCCATAATATTAAATTTAGTTTATCTAATATACCACCTCGCGTTTATGAAGCCTTAGCAGTTAACAGCTTTTAGAACAGCTTTATCAAAAAATTAGGATTCCTGTTGCTCTTCATAAGCAGGGTAATCTATGTATCCTTCCTTGCCAGGTGTATAGAAAGTATCCTCATTATATTCAGCCAGAGGCCAATTATTTTCAAACCTTTTTGCAAGATCTGGATTGGAAACATACCATTTCGCATAACTCACAAGATCTGCATCCCCTTCTTCAATTACTTTATTTCCAGATTCTCTGTCAAAACCGGCATTGATCATCAAAGTACCTTTGTAAATTTTTCGATAGTGTTTTGCAATATCAGTGATAAGATAAGGCACGTCGCTTACATCTGAGAATGGTTCTGAAAGATGAATATATGCCAGATCGTATGCATTCAGCTTTTCCATGATATAATCAAAGGTCTCAATGCTTTCTTCTGAAGCTACAATTCCGAAGATCTTATGCAATGAAGGATTGAATCTACAACCTATTCTATTTTCTGGCCATACTTCATTGATGGCATCCAGTACTTCAAAAAAGAATCTTGCTCTGTTTGGAATGCTTCCACCATATTCATCGGTACGCTGATTAGCATTTTTATTGAAGAACTGGTGTATGAGGTAACCATTAGAAGAGTGAATTTCTACTCCGTCGAAGCCAGCATCTTTGGCATTCTGAGCTGCAGATTTAAACTCCTGTACAGTTTCCTGGATCTCCTGAAGGCTCATTGCTTTTGGATCTACGGTTTTTTCCTGACCATCTGGTGTGTACACATCTGCATTTGGATTTACAGCACTGGGAGCAAGTGGCTTATCACCATTATGAAATTTAGGGTGTGAAATTCTACCAACATGCCATAGTTGAATAAAAATTTTTCCGCCATCCTTATGAACTGCTTCCGTAACTTTCTTCCATCCTTCAACCTGTTCCGGCGAATGAATTCCAGCAGTATTTATATATCCAACAGCCCGGGATGATACTTGAGAACCTTCAGAAATAATTAATCCGGCACCTGCACGCTGAGTGTAATAAGTCACATGCATATCTGTAGGCGCATTTGCATCATTTTCGGCACGGCTTCTGGTCATTGGTGCCATGATCACACGGTTCTTTAAATTCAGGTCCCCCATCTGGTAGGATTGTAGTAATGCTTGTTTTTCCATAGTCATAATTCAATTTTTACTAAAATTACCAGTTTCAGGGTTTTTCAGGTGTTAACGAACTGGTAAATCAAAATTAGGTAGCTGAAAGAGGCTCTAAGTCGTTGGGACTGCCAGTGAATTGAATATTATTAAGTAATTTCGTGAATCTAATTAATATATTTCTGTAGAGCATTTTGCTAACCAGGAATTAGTTTATACTTCATGCAAAATCAAAAAGATGTAGCTATTGTAGGGTCTGGACTCGTGGGTTCTCTATTAGCCATTTTTCTTAGAAAAAAAGGTCATAAAGTCACCATTTTCGATAGACGTCCCGATGTTCGTCTAGTAGAATTTTCCGGCAGATCTATAAACCTGGCCATGTCTAATCGCGGCTGGAAAGCTTTAAGAGAAGCTGGAATAGAGGATGAAATCAGGGAGCTGGCATTACCGCTTGATAAAAGGGCGATGCATGTAGATGATAAACCAGTGTACTTTCAGAAGTACGGAGAAGATGGGGAAGCGATTTACTCGATTTCCAGAGGAATCCTTAATCGTAAAATGATAGATCTTGCGGAAGAAGCTGGTGCAGAATTTAGGTTTGAAGAGAAGATCTGGGATGTGGATCTGCCAAATGCAAAGTTGTATACAGGTGAATCTGAAAAGGGCGTCTGGAAAGAATATCAGTTCGATCTTATTTTTGGAGCAGATGGCGCGTTTTCAAGAACCCGTCACAAGATGCAGAGACAAAGCAGGTTCAATTATTCCCAGCATTTTATTGATGTAGGATATAAGGAACTAACGATTCCTGCAAATCCTGATGGATCCCATAAACTAAATAATGCATCTTTCCATATCTGGCCTCGAGGTAATTTTATGTTGATCGCAATGCCTAACCTGGATGGAAGTTTTACTTGTACGCTTTTTATGCCTTTTGAAGGAGATGTTTCTTTTGAAAGTATACAGACAGAACAACAGGCAGATCAATTCTTCGAACAGTATTTTCCAGATATAAAGGACGAAATATCAAATCTAAAGCGGGACTTTTTTAAAAACCCTACCAGCGCGATGGTAACGATCAAGTGTTATCCATGGTCTTATTTTGATAAGATCACTCTTGTAGGAGATTCTGCTCATGCGATTGTTCCATTTTACGGGCAGGGAATGAATGCGGGATTTGAAGATATTTCAGTTCTAAATCAAAAGATGAATCAGCATGGGGATAACTGGGAAATAATTTTCGAAGAATACCAAAGAGAACGGAAACCCAATACAGATGCGATCGCAGAATTAAGTTATCGTAATTTTGTCGAGATGAGTAGTAAAACGGCCGATCCATCTTTTTTACTGCGGAAGAAAATAGAAAAGAAATTCGCTCAGAAATATCCTGAATTATGGGTGCCTTTGTACTCACGCGTTACTTTTTCAGACAAGGCTTATTCAGATGCGCTGGATATTGGAGATTACCAGAGAGGAATCATGGACGAAGTCATGAAAATCCCTGGAATTGAAGAAACCTGGGATTCTGAAGAGGTCGAACTTAAGATCAAAGATTTACTCAATAAATAAAAAAAGCTGCCATCTGGCAGCTTTTTTTATTAATGTGCATCCTTCTTAAGAATGTCCGGGAACTTCTCCTTAAATCGATTCAGTCTTGGAATCGATACATTCTGAATGTATGGATTTTGAGGATTATTTGCCTCGTAATTTTGATGGTAATCTTCAGCTACCCAGAATTTCTGAAAAGGCAGAATTTCTGCAGCAAGTGGTTTCTGATAGTCTTTAGCAACTTCAGTTTTCACTTCATTTATAATATTTTTCTGTTCTTCTGTTTGAAAAAATACAATCGAACGGTATTGTGATCCATTATCTGGTCCCTGTCCATTCACCTGCGTTGGGTTTTGAGAACCAAAGAACACCTGAACCAAAGTTTTAAAATCTACGACTTCAGGATCATAAATCACCTCTACTGCTTCTGCATGACCTGTTCTTCCAGTATTGCTTTCTTCGTAGGTTGGATTCTTGGTATGCCCGCCAGCGTAACCGCTTATTACTTCATCTACTCCTTCAATACTTTCGTAGATAGCTTCAACGCACCAGAAACAACCACTGGCGAAATAAGCCTTTTTCATACCATCCTGCATCTCAACTTCTACCGGAGTAGCATTTGCGATTTCAGGTTTAGTAACCGATTGCTGTGTGTTTTGATTTCCACAAGCCAGAAGTACGAGGCTTATGATATTAATAAATAATAGCTTCATGTTATTTAAGTTTATAAGTTCCTTCAAGAGTTTTCTTGCCTAACAATGCATATTCCACGGCAGTTTTACCGTCGATTTGAAAACCTTTCCAGTCAAGTTTATATTCGTTTGCACTCACTTTGCTAAATGTTGCAACCGCTGTGCCAGTATCGAGATCATTCCACGGAATATCATTCTGTTTACTTTTTACAGAAGCTCCCTTGTAGAAAACATGAATTTCATCACCTACTTTTTTAAAGTCGGCTTCCATATATAATTCACCGGGCTTAAGGCAAAGTTCTGAACTTTTTCCAGCTTCGATTTCCAGGTAGTAGCATTCGCAGTTACTTTCTTCTGCATGCGCGAGGTTGGTGTAAGTTCCAGAGTAATCTGTGTTCTTTTCTTCTGCTGTAGTTGTAGTGTCCTTGGTCTTAAGTTTTTCAGATTGATCTGAACTTTGTCTGTTCAAATTTTTGAAACCAGTTTTCTGAGTAGTAATGGTGTCTTCTACCTTATTATCATTTTCAGAATTAGCAGAATCCTTACAACCTGTCATACTTAATATAGCCAGACAGATGGTACATGTTTTAAATGCAGTGAGTAGTTTCATAACGGGTTAAAGTTAGACTATAATTCACTGAAAATTGTAAAATGAATGTTAATCCAGAGCCCGTGTGAATAGGAGAGTAGCTAAAAAATCAGGCATAAAAAAACTGCCTGAAAAACTTTTGCTTCAGATCCTAAGATCTTACTGTTATTCTCCAGGCAGTTTAAAGTGTTGCTTTAGAAGTATTAGAACTTCTTGAACATAGATTCCATTTTCTCCTGCTCTTCTTTAGCTAGTTCTTCGTCTACCAGAATTCTACCACTGTGTTCATCTGTAATGATCTTTTTACGACCAGCAATTTCCATGATCACCTGTGGTGGAATAGTGAAGAAAGATCCTCCAGATGCTCCTCTTTCTACAGGAACCACTGCTAAACCATTCTTTACGTTTGTACGAATTCTTTTGTAAGCAGTAACAAGCCTGTCTTCAATGTTCTTTTCGTATTCCTTAGACTTGTCAATTAGTGCTTGTTCTTCTTTCTCAGTTTCCTTCAAAATTTCGTCAAGTTCACTTTTCTTATGCTTAAGGTGAGCTTCTCTTTCAGCTAATTTCTCTTTTGTTTGAGTAATAACTTCTTTTTTCTGCTCGATCTTCACCTTGTACTCATTAATATGCTTTTCTGAAAGCTCTATTTCAAGTTCCTGGAATTCAACTTCTTTGCTTAAAGCATTGAATTCACGGTTATTACGAACATTTTTTTGTTGCTCAGAATATTTTTTAATTGTCGTCTTAGACTCCTCTATCTGGTTCTTCTTGTTCTTGATATCATTATCAATCACTTCGATATCCGCATCCAGTTTTTCCAGGCGTCTGTTCAAACCTGCTACTTCATCTTCAAGATCTTCAACTTCAAGAGGAAGTTCTCCACGTACATTTCTAATCTCATCAATTCGTGAATCCACCAATTGAAGATCGTACAGTGATCTTAACTTCTCTTCTACAGTAACATCGTTTTTTTTCGCCATATTATAAGTAATGTATTGGATTGGTATTTGTGTCTGCTAAAATAAGTGCAAAACTACTAATTTTTTTGCTAAGAAAAGAATATAGTAAATTTTTTGTAAACTGTTCACTTTCATAGTGTCCAATATCTGCGACGACCATCTTTTGCTCGGCTTTATAGTAATCATGGTATTTTAAATCTGCAGTGATAAATATATCTGCACCAGCATTCTTTGCGTTTTCGATGGCAAAGGCTCCACTTCCTCCCAGAACAGCAACTTTTTTAATAGGTGTTGCGAGTATTTCAGAATGACGAATTCCTTTGCTATTGAAGGTTTTCTGAATTTGAGTTAAGAAGCTACTCCCGTCTAGAGGAATTTCGAGTTCCCCAATCATGCCCATTCCTAGCTGCTGATTCCTATTTTCAAGACTATGAATCTCGTAGGCTACTTCCTCGTAGGGATGACTCTGAAATAAAGCTTTCAAAATTTTGGATTCGAGGTGTTTCTTATAGGTAATCCCAATTTGTATCTCATCCTCAAAATGAATTGTACCTTTTTCACCAACTACGGGATTCGAATCTTCGTTTCCTTTGAAGCTTCCGGAGCCCTGAACATTAAAACTACAATTTTCATAATTTCCAATATTACCAGCCCCCGCCTGGAATAAAGCTTTTCTCACCTTAGCAGCATCGGAAACCGGAACATAGGTTTGCAGTTTTTTGATACTATCGCTACGAGGGATCAGGATCTGCCTGTTCACCAGTCCAAGCTTTTCAGCGATCATATCGTTAACACCTTTGTGCTGATTGTCTAGAGCAGTATGAATGGCATAGATCGCGATATCATTCTTTATTGCTTTAAGAACAGTACGCTCCACATAATTTTTACCGGTGAGTTTTTTTAAACCTGAAAATATGATTGGATGAAAGCTTATGATCAGGTTGCAGTTTTTCGCGATGGCTTCATCTACGGTAGCCTCCAGAGTATCTAAAGTTATAAGTGCTCCTTTAACTTCTTCGGAAGCGTTGCCTACCAGCAAACCTACATTGTCGAAATCTTCAGCATAACTAAGCGGTGCAAATTCTTCTATAATATTAATTACTTCTTTAATAAGCATATTTTGATAATTTTGCCTGAAGCCTGGAAAATGAATTGTTTACAAAATTCTCAGACTTCAGACTCAAAGATAATTATATTAAGCGTTTATGCCGAATCCCAGAAAATTGCTTTTCCCATTTTCCATAGTCTACAAAACTGTGACTGGAGTACGGAATCAATTATATGATCAGGGAATTTTTAATTCCATAAAGTTTGATATTCCTGTAATCGCAGTTGGGAATTTAAATATGGGAGGCACTGGAAAATCACCTATGATCGAATACCTGATCGATCTGCTTTCGAAGGATGCTAAACTTGCAACTTTAAGTAGAGGCTATAAGCGCGAGAGTTCAGGGTTCCAGATCGTGGAAATCACTGACGCTGCTAGTAAAAGTGGGGACGAGCCTCTTCAGTTTAAGAATAAATTTCCGGAGATCACGGTGGCTGTAGATGCAAATAGGGTGGAGGGTATCAACAGGTTAAAGAAATCCGGTTCCAGTCTCATCTTGCTGGATGATGCTTTTCAACATCGAAAAGTTGAGGCGGGGTTTTATATTCTACTTACTTCTTACAGTGACTTGTTTACAGAGGACTTTGTACTGCCGGTTGGAAATCTCCGAGAGTCACGACACGGTGCTGGTAGAGCAAATGTGGTGGTAGTAACTAAATGTCCGCAATATCTTGGTAAAACTGAACAGGATGAAATCCAATCAAAGATCAAAGATTATTTTAAAGGACCGGTTTTCTTCAGTAGTATCATTTATTCTGAAATGATCTTCACAGAGAATGAGCGTATGCTTCTGAAAGATATTGAACTAAAAGATTTCGTGCTGGTTACGGGAATTGCCAATCCTTTTCCAATGATTTCATACCTGGCTGAAATGAATATTGAACTGAAGCATTTTAAGTTTTCAGATCATCATAATTTTTCCAAGGACGAAATTGAGAAGCTAAACACTTTCGAAAATATTCTTACCACAGAGAAAGATTACATGCGTCTAAAAGGAACTAAACTTGCCGGTAAGCTTTATTACCTACCTATTCAAACCAAAATAATTTCTGATGCTGAAAAGTTTGATGAACTAATTTTGAGTTACGCACAAAAAAAATGAGGTGCGAAGCACCTCATTATATCTCGGCTGATTCAAATTATATGTGTTTGTTATCTTCAATATAATTCTACTAGCATATTCTTTACAAAGGCTGTGCCATTTTTCTAAACTGTTGTCTCTCTGGCCGCTAGATACTTGTTGATCTTGTGGAAGAACTCTTCGGTCTTATAAGGTTTGGGTATAATATCGTTGAAACCGTTCATGTAGAATTCGTCCAGATTATCATCAAGAGTTACTGCGGTTAATGCAATGATCGGAATATCAGGATTGAATTTTCTAATTTCTATCGTAGCTTCTATCCCTGAAATTCCAGGCATATGAATATCCATAAGAATTAGATCAAATTCATTATTCTGAACCTTCTCGATCGCAATAGTACCATTGTCTGCGACATCACAAATCACTTTATTTTTCTCCAGGATCTTCCGTGTGATCATTTGATTGATCTTATTATCCTCAACGATAAGGATATTTTTATCCTTCATAATATCGTTGGTAAGAACGATATCTTTAGATGGTGCTACTGGTTCAGCTGGTTTAGTCTCCAGAGTTTCAGCTTCAAATTGCAATTCAAAAGTGAAAGTGGACCCTTTCCCAAGATCGCTCTCCAGTTCAATTTCAGAATTAAGAAGACTTAATAGGTTTTTGACAATGGATAAACCAAGTCCCGTTCCTCCAAATTTTCTATTGATCTGGGTAGAGCCCTGTGTAAAGTTTTCGAAAATAGCCTTCTGTTTCTCTTTTCCAATTCCTTCACCATTATCCTTTATTTCAAACAGAAGAGAAACGAACTTCCCATCCTGCCGGGTTTTATTTACCGCGATCCAGATATCTCCATCTTCCGTAAACTTAATAGAGTTACCAATAAGATTGATAAGAATTTGAGAGACTTTGAGAGGATCACCAATCAGTTTAGCCGGTATATCTTTATCATAGGAGAAATGTAATTTCGTATTCCTGTCGTCTGCGGAATTCTTTAAAGCAATCAATACATCTGAAATACGCTTTTCGAGATCAAAATTAGTCTTTACGATCTCCACCTTGTTCGCTTCCAGCTTATTGAGGTCAAGTATGTTGTTGATGAGGGAAAGGAGATATTCACCTGAAAACTTCAAGGAATTAAGATGCTCTTTCTGACTTTCTGTAGGGCTTTCCTCTAATAGTAAATGGGTTAATCCTGTCACCGCATACAAGGGTGTTCTTAGCTCGTGTGTTATGGTGGTTAAGAATTGAGCTTTTGCTAAAGAAGCTTTTTCAGCATTTTCCTTAGCAAGGATTAATTCTGAATTCTTCTTCTGAAGCAACTCGTTCGCTCTAGCACGAAGATTATTGTTCTTATATAGGCTTAAGGTAAGTAGCGATAGTATTGTAATAAGAGCTACACTAAGTATGGTGGTAAGCTTATTAACTTTTAAAGTTCTTTCATTTTCTGCCTGTTGCGCTGTTAGCTGATCTACCGTAGATTTTAATGCAGAATTACCAAGCCTGGCGTTGGCTTCAGTAGCAAGGGCCTCTTTATTAACGTCAAAAATCGTTTCTCTAATTAGATTTCCCTGTTGAAGTAATTCGAGTGCGCTGGCATAGTTTCCTCTCTCCTGAGCAATTTCACTTAGCAAATTGTAGCTATACATGATCATACCAGTATAGCCTGCTGCTTTGGAAATTTCAAGCGATTTTTTAGCTGATTGCTCCGCTCGTTCATAATTTCCATCGTTTTGAAATGCACGAGCGAGAAAATAGTTTAACCGGGTTTTTTCGTAATCATTATTAGAGTCTCCAAGATAGATCTCTGAGTTTCTTAATTCGGCAAGGGCTCTGGGTTTGGTTTTTTCATCGTTGAAATAGATAACAGCTCTATTTAGCGCAATGATTCCTAATTGTTCCCGGTTGTCTTGCTGAGTATAGTATTTTTCTGCCAACCCCAGGTAGTTTAGGGCTCGATCAAATTCTCTTTTGGATGTAAGTATTTTGGAATACAACACATAAGAATAATTAAGGCCTGCATCATCATTGATCTCTCTTTGAATAGACATAGCCCTGTCTAATTGCGTTATACCTTTATCATATTCGTGCCTTACATGATACATACGACTGAGAATCGTACTGGTAAGTGCTATATAACTCTTAGCGTCTATACGTTTAGATAATTTTAGAGACAGATCCAGTTGTTCCTGGGCTTTATCAAAATTCATGGTATTGATAGAAACCTCGGCTTCATTCAACAGTTTTTTGATCTGTTCCGGTTTTGGGTTTTCTTCATCGATCGTGGACTCCTGGAATCCAAAGATGGCGAAGCAACATACTAAAAGGATGAAACGCTTGAAGTTTTTCATTTATGGAAAAATAGCTAGCAGCTTTAATAAGTTGTTAAATATAGCTATTTATCGTTAACAAGTGAAATTAAATCGATAAGACGATTAGAGTAACCAATTTCATTATCATACCATCCTATTAACTTAATGAGCGTGCCATCGATGACTGAAGTCATACCTGCGTCGAAAATGCAGCTATATTTATTATCAAGAATATCTACAGAAACTATAGGATCTTCAGTATACTCCAGGATTCCAGACATCTCATTTTCTGCAGCGTTCTTGAAAAGTTGGTTCACTTCTTCAATGCTCGTTGGTTTTTCAACATTTAGTGTCATGTCTGTAAGAGATCCGTTAGGAACAGGAACTCTAATTCCGCATCCACCAATAACTTCACTCAAATCAGGGAAAATTCCTGTTAAAGCTTTAGCCGCTCCGGTGGTAGTTGGAATGATAGATTGTGCGGCTGCACGACTTCTCCTTAGATCTTTATGAGGTTTATCATGTAAGCTCTGGTCTGATGTATAGGAGTGAACAGTTGTTATGTAAGCCTGGGTGACTTTTAAGTGATCATGGATCACCTTTAGCATGGGAGCTGCATTATTAGTCGTACAGGAAGCATTCGAGATGATCTTCTCGTCACCCGTAAGTATATGTTCGTTTACCCCAAGTACGATCATCTTAATATTATCGTCTTGTGGTGGAACCGAAAGTATCACCTTTTTTACCCCATCCTTCAGATGAGGTAGCAGAGCTTCAGTAGTTTTAAACTTTCCGCTACTTTCCACTACCATTTCCACTCCAAAACTATCCCAGGGAATATCCGCGGGTTTTTCGAAATTTAGCAAAGGAATAGAGCGACCGTCCACAATTATTTCATTATCGCCCGCAGAAATATCATTGAATATTCTTCCGTGGATGCTATCATACCTGAGCAAATGTGCGAGACTGCCGGCATCATGAATATCATTGATGGCAACAACCTCTATCTCGGGATGACTCAGTAAAAGTCTGAAAAGATTTCTACCAATCCGACCAAAGCCGTTGATGGCAATTTTTACAGGACCCGCCATGTAAACTCTTTAATTTATGTGCTTTTGAGCCTTATAAGAAGATCTTACGAGAGCACTACTTTCAACGTGTCTGAAACCTAGTTCGAGACCGTATTCTTCGTAACGCTTGAATTGATCTGGTGTGATAAATTGCTTAACAGGTAAGTGTTTTTTACTTGGTTGAAGATATTGTCCAATAGTCACTACATCAACACCTGCGCCGCGTAGGTCTCTAAGCGTCTGAAAAACTTCTTCTTCCTTTTCGCCAAGTCCAAGCATAATTCCAGACTTGGTTCTTCGAATTCCATTGTCCTTAAGATATTTTAAAACTGCAAGGCTTCGGTCGTATTTAGCTTGAATACGTACTTCTCTGGTAAGACGCTTTACGGTTTCCATATTGTGGGAAACCACTTCAGGGCTAACTTCAATAATACGATCTATGTTACGTTCGTTTCCCTGAAAATCAGGAATCAATGTTTCCAGTGTAGTTTCAGGATTCATTCTTCGAATCGCTTTCACAGTTTCTGCCCATATAATTGAACCCATATCTTTAAGATCATCACGATCCACGCTGGTTACTACCGCATGCTTAATCCCCATGATCTTAATGGATCTGGCAACCTTTTCAGGTTCATCCCAGTCTACAGTTTCTGGTCGGCCGGTTTTCACACCACAAAATCCACAGGATCTCGTACATACATTCCCAAGGATCATAAAAGTAGCGGTCCCTTCACTCCAGCATTCACCCATATTCGGGCAACTACCAGAGGTGCAAATAGTATGTAGATCGTATTTATCAACCAGGCTTCGCAACTCGGTATATTTCTTACCGGTAGGAAGTTTCACTCGCAACCACTTTGGTTTTGGAGTTCTTTGTGTTTTGGTTTTTACTGGAGCAACGTCTGTATTCATAGCAATAAATCTCTGTTTCAAAGATACAATAATAAGCTGAACTGCATAAATTAGACTCCTGCCGATTCTAATCCTTACTTAGCTCTTTCGGCTTTCGATAATAGCGGCAAGTAACTTCTTGGCACGCAGCAGTTTTACCTTAATATTATTCATGGGCTCGTCCAGGAATTCTGCGATTTCTTTATATGATTTCTCCTGAAAGAATCTAAGATTGATGACTTCCTGGTAATGAGGTTTTAATTGCTTAATATCAAAAAGTAATTGCTCTAGATTCTGTTCCTTAATAAGCTTATCCTCAATTCCCGGAGTATCATCTGCGATCTGATAGACCTGGTCTTCATCCTGCATGGAAGTTTTAGATCTAATAGAAGCTTTTTTCTTCCTTATTTGATCAATATGGATATTCTTGGAGATCGCAATAAGCCAGGTCGCGAAGGAATAATTATCATCAAAAGTTTCTATACGATTGAAAGCCTTAGAAAAAGTTTGAATCGTAATATCTTCAGCTTCATATTCATTCTGGGTCTTTTTAAGCTGAAAACCATAAACATCTCCCCAGAACCTGTCTACCAGGTAATTGAATGCCGACTGACTTCCTTTCTTGGCATCACTGATTTTCTCAGAGAGCTGATTGGGATTTACTTCCACTGTCCTGGTTTTGAAATGAGATTGGAGCTAAATATAGCTAATTGGAAAAATATTAAAAATATATCAAAAAATGGATAGAACCAGATCACGTCCTTTTCGTCGAGCTTTTCCGCAGCATTATAATAGACAATTCCGTCGAGGATCAATTTTATGACCAGAATCGATAGAACAGCAATAGGGTAGATCTGAAGGACTGCAAGTAGAATAAAAAGTAGCCAGAAAAGTAATCTTGCCGAGTAATATACGCCGAGCAAAACCTGATGCTTCTGTTGGTATTGTTTAGCGGTAGAAACATGTCTGCGCTTTTGTTTTGTCCATTCTGAAAAACTTTTTTTGGGAACACTCCGTGTGATTGAATTTTCAGAAAAACAGATGGCGGTATTCTCATCATTCGCAGCTTCATTAACGAATAGATCATCGTCGCCAGATTTTATATGTAGGTGACTCGCAAAGCCTTTCAACTCATAAAATCTGTCAGAGGTATAAGCGAGATTACGCCCAACGCCCATGTATGGTATTCCCAATTTTGCATAACTGAAATACTGAATGGCTGTCAATAGCGTTTCGAATCTAATTAACTTATTCAGCAGTGATTTCTTTTGTTTGAAGTAGCCACCATAACCAAGAACTATCTCCTTAGTTATAAAATGATTTGTCATCTCTGTGATCCAATCCTTTGATTGAGGAACACAATCTGCATCTGTAAATAAAAGGTGTTTGTTCGAAGCTTTCTTAATGCCAAGTGTAAGTGCGTATTTTTTATTTGCCCAGAATGCTTCAATATTCTGCACATTTACAATTTTTACTCTTGGATCTATATTCTGAAAATGCTCCATTACTTCCAGACTATTATCTGCGGAAGCATCATTAATAAGGATAAGTTCAAAATTCGAATGATTCTGCTCTAGAATGACTGGTATAAAGTTCTGAAGGTTCTCTTCTTCATTCTTTGCACAAACAATTACTGAAACGGGAAGATTTAAAGCTTGTGACTTTTCCGAAGAAGCAGATGTAAATGAAAAAAAACTTAGGTTATAGAGGATATTGATTATACCGGTGAGTATAAACAGGCCAAATAAAATTATCTCCATTTAATCTAAGTAGTCTTGGCGGTATCTGAACAATTTTCCATTTCATCCGGCAACTTTCCACAAAAACTACATGGTTCACCAGATTTATTAAGGTATGGATTCTGGCTCGCGCAGGTACCAGCAAACTTTCCATCTTTCTTACCCCAGATTTTAATTGCGATTCCTGCAAATGCAAGACCTAGCAGGACTAAACTGATTATAAATAGTTTCATAGACTTTGGATTCTATTGCAAAAATAATAATAAAAACAGGCAACTGAAAATTGGTCGTATCATTAGTATATCGTTTACAATATTTAACTAAACTTTAATCGAATAAGTAGCGCTATCAGTTAATTCAGAGATATCTTGCAGCGTTAACCACGAAAAAAACTACAATATGAAATTTAAAATGTTATTTACAACTCTTGCACTTTCAGCAGTCGTTTTCACTTCTTGTGAAGATGGTAATAAAAAGGAGCAGGAAGAAAAAGAGAAAATGGAGCAAATGGAAGCCGAAGAAAGAGAGGCTGAAATGCAAGCTGAAAAGGAAGAGCAGGAAATGCAATCCAACAGCATTGCAGCAAAAGCTATGGCTACCGATACTTTGAGTACATTAGTATCAGCTCTACAAGCTGCTGATTTAGCAGAAATGATGAAGACAGAAGAAGGTCCTTTTACTGTATTCGCACCTAACAACGCTGCATTCTCTAAAGTAGATCAGGCAACACTAGAAAGCCTGATGATGGAAGAGAATAAAGATAAACTAGCTGGTGTTTTAAAATACCATGTTGTTGAAGGAGAAGTTATGGCTGCAGATCTTGTAAAAATGATCCAGGATAATGACGGAACTTATGCAGTTTCTACCGTTGGTGGAGGAGAGCTTAAAGCATCTTTAGAAGGTGAAAATGTTATCCTTACTGATGAAAATGGAAACAAAGCGACTGTAGTACAGGCTGATGTTGATGCTTCTAACGGAGTTGTACACATCATCGACGCAGTAGTGATGAAGAAAGCATAATTCGACAATGAATTATAAAGAAAAGAGGAGCGCATTTGCGCTCCTTTTTTTATTCAATAATATTAACCTCGGCTTCAAGGGGAACTCCAAACTTCTGAGAAACTTTTTCCTGAATCATTTTAGCGAGCATTAAAATTTCTTCTCCTGTAGCCTCACCATAGTTAACCAGGACCAATGCCTGATTCTTATGAACCCCGGCATCTCCATTACGGTAACCTTTCAGGCCCGATTGATCAATTAGCCAGCCAGCAGGAATCTTTATTTCATCTTCAGATACATGATAGGAAGGGATTTCAGGGTGTTCCCGCTTTAATTCTTCAAATTGATCTTTGTTGATCACAGGATTCTTAAAGAAACTACCACTATTTCCAATTTCCTTAGGATCGGGTAATTTTGATCTTCTAATAGCGATAACTGCATTCGAAATATCCCTGATTACAGGGTTTTCAACTCCAGATTTCTCCAGTTCATTACGAATTGCACCGTAATCAAGATTTAACCGATGATTTTTTTTGGTTAGCCTGAATCGAACAGAAGTAATAATGTAAAGACCTTTCAATTCATTCTTGAAAACTGAATTTCGATAACCAAAATTGCAATATTCACGAGTGAACTCTTTCTCTTCAAGGGTTTGAATGTTCATAGCATGACAACTTACAAAGCTGTCTTTAAGTTCAACTCCATAAGCGCCAATATTCTGGATAGGAGAGGTGCCTACGTTACCAGGAATAAGAGATAGATTCTCTAATCCTCCGAACCCTTTTTCTATGGTATAAAGAACTAGTTCATGCCAGTTTTCTCCGGCAGCAACTTCCAGAATTACTTCATTTTCATTTTCTGAAACTACTTTGATACCCTTAAGGGCAATATGAACTACCGTTTTATGAATATCCTGAGTAAGGAGCATATTGCTGCCGCCACCAAGAATAAATAATTCTGAAGAATAACTTTTTTTTAGAAGACGTCTCAGATCGTCGATGCTTGAAACCGATACAAATTTATCTGCCCGAACATCGATGCCGAAACTGTTGTAATTCTTCAGTGAAAAGTTACGAATGACCCGCATTAAGCTTTATTGTTATACTGCTTTAATGCTTTCTCAAGAATCACCAGTGCACGCTCAAGATTTTCTTTTTTCAATACATACGCGATTCTAACCTGGTTCAGTCCGGTATTAGGAGTAGAGTAGAATCCTGCTGCTGGTGCTACCATGATGGTTTCATTGTCATCCTCAAACTCTTCCAGTAACCATTTTGCGAAATCATCTGCATTATCGATAGGAAGCTCGGCGATACAATAGAAAGCGCCTTTTGGGTTTGCAACCTTAACACCGTCAATTTTTTCCAAACCTTCTACAAGAAGATCTCTTCTAAAAGTATATTGCTCGATCACTTCGTCAAAATAGCTTTGTGGTGTGTCCAGTGCAGCTTCACTTGCGATCTGAGCGAAAGTAGGTGGGCTTAGTCTTGCCTGTGCAAATTTCATGGCGGTCGCAATTACTTCGGTATTTTTGGATACCAGGCAACCAATTCGTGCTCCACACATGCTATATCTTTTTGAAACCGAATCTACCATGATCGCATGGTTCGCCAGCTCAGGAATGCTCATAATAGAATGATGTTTTACACCATCGTAAGCAAATTCACGATAAACCTCGTCTGAAACAATAAACAGGTCATGTTTTAGCGCAAGATCGGCAAGTTGTTGAATTTCTTCTTTTGTATACAGGTATCCTGTTGGATTGCCAGGATTACAAATAAGTATAGCTTTAGTTTTCTCAGTGATCAGTTTTTCAAATTCTGAAATAGGAGGTAAGGCAAAACCATCTTCGATCTTAGATTGAATTGGTTTAATTGTTACTCCTGAAGCTGTTGCAAAGCCATTATAGTTTGCATAAAATGGTTCTGGAATGATTACTTCATCACCCTGATCTGTAATGCTCCCCATTGTAAATAGAAGCGCTTCAGATCCTCCAGTGGTAATGATGATGTCCTGCTTTTCAACAGGAAGAGAGGTGTTCTTATAATAAGAAGCGAGCTTCTCACGATAACTCTCAAAACCAGCAGAATGACTGTAAGACAGTACTTCAATGTCATGATTTTTCACGGCATTAAGTGCTACCTCAGGAGTTTTGATATCAGGCTGGCCAATATTTAACTGGTATATAACTTTACCCTTTGCAGCAGCTGCTTCAGCATAAGGGACTAATTTTCTTATAGGTGATTCGGGCATTTGCTGCCCTTTATTTGAAATCTTTGGCATGATAGTTCTTTTATAGGTTTGCAAAATTGCAAAAATAAAGCCTGAATCAAGAATAAACAATCCTGAATTATTCTGCTTAAGCAGTTAAATTTCAGCATAAAAAAGCCTCCCGTAAAGGAGGCTTAGATATTCATTTTTAGAAGTTATACTTAACTCTCTTTATCATCTGTTATCTGACCCTTTATTTTCAATGCTTTTATAGGTTCTTCGGCATTAGAATAAACCGTAACAGTTTTCCTGATATGTCCAACTCTTTTAGTGTCATACTTCACTTCTATTTCACCCATTTCACCAGGCATAATAGCCTTCTCTGGTTTTTTTGGAATCGTACAGCCACAGCTGGATTTCACATCTTCAACGATAAGTGGTTCATCTCCAATATTTTTAAATTTGAAGACACGCACTCCGTCGCTACCTTTTTTTATAATGCCATAGTCGATCGTCTCAGACTCGAACTCGAACTTAGCCGAGTTTTGCGCCTGGGTAGTAGCAAATCCTGCCAGTACGAAAACTACGATTGCAATCAATTTTCTCATAATTCAGTTATTTAATCGGATTAGTAAATATAAGCTGAAATGCCTTAACTCTCAAAATTTTAATCATTTCAGCAGCTTTCATAATCCTTCATTAATAATTACTTTTGCCATTATTTCAAAAACCAGACCAAGAAATGGCAATTGCTTCACAATACAATGCGAAAAAAGTAGAGGATAAGTGGTATGACTACTGGATGAAGAATAACTACTTTCACTCTGAAGTAGACGAGCGCGAACCTTATACGATAGTGATCCCGCCACCCAATGTTACGGGAGTTCTTCATATGGGACACATGCTGAACAATACCATTCAGGACGTGCTGGTGCGTAGAGCGAGATTGAAGGGCTATAATGCCTGCTGGGTGCCGGGAACAGATCATGCTTCCATCGCTACAGAAGCTAAAGTTGTAGCTAAATTGAAGGAGGAAGGTATTGATAAGAATGACCTAAGTCGTGATGAATTTCTACAACATGCCTGGGACTGGACTCATAAGCATGGGGGGATCATTCTGCAGCAATTAAAACATCTTGGTGCCTCCTGTGACTGGGAGCGTACAAAGTTTACGATGGACGATAACATGTCTGCTTCAGTCATTAAAGTTTTTGTAGATCTATATGAGAAAGGCCTTATTTACCGTGGTTACCGAATGGTGAACTGGGATCCTCAGGCAAAAACAACACTTTCAGACGAAGAAGTGAATTATGAAGAGCGTAATGGAAAGCTTTTCTATTTAAAATATAAAGTAGAAGGTAGCGATGATTATCTAACCATTGCTACTACAAGGCCGGAAACCATCCTTGGAGATACCGCAATTTGTATTAATCCTAACGACGAGCGTTTTGCACATCTTCGTGGCAAGAAAGCGATCGTACCAATTTGCAATCGAACTATTCCAATTATCGAGGATGAATATGTGGACATGGAATTTGGAACAGGATGTTTGAAAGTTACTCCTGCGCATGATGAGAACGATAAGAACCTGGGAGAAAAGCATAATCTGGATGTTATTGATATTCTTAATGATGATGCGACCCTGAATAGTTATGGTTTGCATTATGAGGGAAAGGATCGTTTCGTTGTTCGTGCAGAGATTGTAGAGGAACTGGAGCTTTCTGGTAACCTTTCAAAAGTGGAAGATCACGTTAATAAAGTGGGAACCAGTGAAAGAACAGGTGCCGTGATTGAACCGAAACTTAGCGATCAATGGTTTCTGAAAATGAAAGAGATGGCAGAACCTGCTATCAAAGCTGTAGTAGGTGACGATATAAATTTGGTGCCAGAAAAGTTTTTGAACACTTATAAGCACTGGATGGAAAATGTTCGGGACTGGAATATCTCCCGTCAGTTGTGGTGGGGACAGCAAATTCCTGCTTTTTTCTACGGAAATGGAAAAGAGGATTTTGTGGTAGCTGAAACTGCTGAACTGGCACTGGAGAAGGCCAGGAAAGTTACTCAGAATGAATCACTACAAGCTGAAGATCTTACTCAGGACAAAGATGCCTTGGACACATGGTTCTCATCATGGTTATGGCCTATGAGTGTCTTTAACGGAATCCTGGAGCCGGAAAACAACGAGATTCAATATTACTATCCTACCAATGACCTGGTAACTGCGCCTGAAATTTTATTTTTCTGGGTGGCACGTATGATCATGGCAGGTTACGAATACCGTGGTGAGAAACCTTTTAAGAACGTTTACCTTACCGGAATAGTTAGGGATAAGCAGCGTCGTAAAATGTCTAAGTCTCTGGGTAATTCACCAGATCCACTTGGTTTGATCGAGCAATATGGAGCAGATGGTGTTCGTGTGGGAATGCTATTGAGTTCTCCTGCCGGTAATGACCTCATGTTCGATGAAGATCTTTGCAAGCAGGGTAGTGCCTTTACAAATAAAATATGGAATGCCTTCAGACTAGTAAAAGGCTGGGAAATTTCAGAAGAGATAGAGCAACCGGAAACTGCGAAGAAAGCGATCGAGTGGTATAAAGCGAAATTTCAGCTAAGTCTTAGAGAGATCGAAGACCATTATTCTAAATACAGGATAAGTGATGCGCTTATGTCCACTTATAAATTGATATGGGATGATTACTGTAGCTGGTTCCTGGAAATGGTGAAACCTGGATACGGGGACCCAATAGATGCGGTTACTTACAATCAGATCATCGAAATCCTTGAGGACAACTTAAAAATACTTCATCCTTTCATGCCATTCGTTTCTGAAGAGATCTGGCAAACTATTACTGAAAGATCTTCAGAAGAAGCATTGATCATTGCAAAATGGCCAGAACAAACTTCATTTGATGAGACAATTATCAAGGAGTTCACACATGCTTCCGAAGTAATTGCAGGAGTAAGAAAGATTAGAAAAGACAAGAATATTGCCTTTAAGAATCAGATAGAGTTGATGGCTATGAATAATGAGAATACCAGTAATAGTTTTGATTCTGTGATTTCAAAAATGGGTAATATTTCTACTTATAATTATGTAACTGAAGCTACTGAAGGTGCTTTGTCCTTTAGAGTGAGAAGCAACGAGTATTATATTCCTATAGTTGGAGCGATCGATGTAGATGCTGAAAAGGCCAAGATCCAGGAGGAATTAACTTATACTGAAGGTTTCCTGAAATCTGTAGATAAGAAATTATCAAATAAAAGATTTGTAGACAACGCTCCTGAAAAAGTGGTGGCTATAGAAAAGACCAAAAAAGCAGACGCTGAAGCTAAAATCGAAGCTTTAAAAGCCAGTCTTAAAAACCTGAGCTAGATATCAAACAATTTATTAAAAAAAAAGAGGATCATTTGATCCTCTTTTTTTTTGTTTGATGCTAGTTGATCTTACCTATATATTCTTCAACCAGTTCTATATATTTTTCTTCTGCTTCCTGTTTGCTAAGTTTTCTCACCTGTACCAGAGCATTAATCTTAAAAGCGCTTCTCAGATCGCCCTGATTGCCCGGTGGGATATAGAAACCATTCCTTTCCGTAGCTCGCTTGTATAGAGCGTAGAAATGCAGCATGACATCTGGAGGAAACTGTTCCTCAGTCTTACTGGCCATTTCATAGGCTTTAAGAAATTTCATATTTTCTTCTGCCATCGTGTGGTTATGATACAACATCAGCAATTACGCTTACGCCGCCTTTTACTTTGTCATTAATTCCAACTTTGACCTTGGTCCCAATAGGTAAGAAAACATCTACGCGGCTACCAAACTTGATAAAACCACTATCACTTCCCTGAACTACTTCAGTTCCTTCCTCGGCATAATTCACGATACGTTTTGCAAGTGCTCCCGCAATTTGTCTGTATAGTACTTCACCGGCAATTTCGTTTTCTACAACGACAGTAGTTCTTTCGTTTTCTTCGCTGGATTTAGGATGCCACGCGACAAGAAATTTACCAGGATGGTATTTACTGAATTTCACTTTTCCGCCAACCGGGTGACGGGTAACATGCACGTTTAATGGCGACATGAAGATCGAAACTTGTAACCTTTTATCTTTAAAGTATTCCTTTTCAAAAACTTCTTCGATCACCACTACTTTCCCATCCACAGGAGAAACTACATGTTCGTTATTGTGAATGGTAGGTCTCTTTGGATTTCTGAAGAACTGAACAATCAATAAAAAGAAAAGTACTGAGGCTACCAGTATGGCGAATTTCAACCAGTACAGGTCAATTAAGCTATAAGTTACAACGTTGATCGCAATTAGGATCAGCGCAGTAAGTATCATTATTTTGTATCCTTCTTTATGAAACATAATTCAATATATATAAATATGCATAGACGAATGGGCTTGCAAATATAATACTATCCAGCCTGTCAAACAATCCGCCGTGTCCTGGCATCAATTTTCCGCTGTCTTTTACGCCTGCCTGTCTCTTAAATTTTGACTGGATCAAATCTCCTAATGTTCCGAAAATACTCAGTATGATTGCCATTCCTAACCATATGAGCGGTGTATTAAACTTGCTGAAGTCAGAGAGTGTAGTAGGAAATAACGGGCTGTAATACCAGATCGCGTAACTCATCAGGCAACTGAATACGAGTCCGCCCAGGAATCCTTCAACTGTCTTATTCGGACTAATCTTTTCGTAAAGCTTATGTTTTCCGAAGTTTTTACCTACAAGATATGCGAAAGTATCGTTGGTCCATATCAAAAAGAATATTCCTATAACCAGCTTCGGAATAAAGACACCTTCTATCGTAGGAATGAGAGTGAGGAAGATCGTAGAGGAAATTAGATAAAATATGATAATGATGTATTTCTTCTTTTCGAAGACAGGAATTTTTTTAACGATGATAAGATCCTTGACCAGAAACAGGTTCACGAAAATTGTAATGAAAAGTAGCATTACAGTGGCATCCTGGTTAAACTTCAGGAAACTAAACAGGTAGAACAGTACCGCTTGTAAAATGAACAATGCGTAGCTTTTGAGTCGGAGTAGTTTTTGCATCTCGACCAGGCAAACCAGGCTCAATAGATAAAAAAGAATTATAAATATTAATTCTGAAGAGAGTATCGAAGCAACCAGAATGGCTGTATACAATAGTCCTGATACAGTACGTATAATGGTTTCCTTCATAAATTACAGATCTTCCAGCAGTAGCAAGTATAAGTTCTTCGTACTACTTCCGTAACTCATGAAATCACCTTCTTTTTGAGTTTCAAAATTCTTTATAGTAGTAATATTTGAAGGGATTTGCTGCTTGTTTTTAAATTTGATACCTCTTAGTCCTTCTCCAATAGTGTCAATTAACTGACTTGTACTGGAAAGGATGATGAAATTAGCGGGAAGGTCATGGAGTTTTCTTTCCTTGATCTGGTTGGATGATATTAGAATAGAACCATCGTTTGCAACTAGAAATTCACAAGTTGAAAGATAGAATTCTGCTTTTGCTGAGTGATTAAATTCTAGGTTAAAACCTTTGAACTTTTCTTTCAGGTTATCATCAAAGCAACAGCATTCTGTTTCATACCAGTCGTTTTCAAGAAGAATATTGTCGAAAGCTTCCTGTACTTCAGCTTCATCAATGCAGTATAAGAATTTTCCCCCGTTGTTTTTAAAATTGAGCATAAAGCGCTCATCAGTAGGTAGTTTTACCTCTGGCATATATTTCCCGCGGTCTGCTTTCTCAGGCGTGTCCTGATCCTGCTCTGCTCTCGCCTTGGGATTAAGAAACCTTTTGAATAGATTCATGGGGTTGGGTTCTGATTCTTAGACATTTTATCAAAGTTAAAAAATCTGAAATTAACCCTTGTTTAATTTCAGATTTTTTAGCTATAGTTCTACACTACTTATTAACCGAATCCTGATCGAGGTGATCATTCGATTTGGAAGTTGAATCATTGGAGGTAATAGTCTCGTTCGAAACATCGTTCCCTTCTGGAAGTGTATTGGTTTCTTTAACCGGTTTTCCAATTGGCTCTTCTCTTTCGTAAGGTCTTTTACCGAAGATCTTTTCGAGATCATCCTTAAAGATAACTTCCTTGTCAAGTAGAATATCAGCCAGTTGAGATAGCTTGTCCTTGTGAAGTTCTAGAAGGTCAAGCGCACGTTTATATTGCTCTTCAATAAGATTTGAAATTTCCTTATCGATTAATTCTGAAGTTTTCTCACTGTAAGGCTTAGTGAAGTTGTATTCACCCTGTCCTGAACTATCGTAATAGGTAAGGTTTCCAACAGCATCATTTAAACCATAAATAGTTACCATCGCTCTTGCTTGTTTTGTGACCTTTTCAAGATCACTCAGTGCTCCGGTAGATATCTTATTAAAAATAACTTTCTCTGCGGCACGACCACCAAGAGCGGCACACATTTCATCTAACATTTGCTCTGGACGAACGATTAAACGTTCTTCCGGTAAGTACCATGCAGCTCCAAGAGATTGTCCACGAGGGACGATAGTAACTTTAACCAGCGGGGCAGCATGTTCTAACATCCAACTTACTGTTGCGTGACCAGCTTCGTGGAATGCAATAGCTTTCTTCTCACTAGGAGTGATAATCTTATTCTTTTTCTCTAAACCACCTACAATTCTATCAACAGCATCTAGGAAATCCTGTTTACCTACTGCCTTGTTTCCTTTACGAGCAGCAATCAAAGCCGCTTCATTACAGACATTTGCAATATCTGCTCCAGAGAATCCCGGGGTTTGCTTAGCTAAAAATTCAGTATCAAGTTCATCTGCAACTCTTTTTAAAGGAGCTAAATGAACTTCGAATATTTCTTTTCTCTCGTTTAGATCTGGAAGATCCACATAAATCTGTCTGTCAAATCTACCTGCTCGCATTAATGCTTTATCAAGAACATCTGCACGGTTAGTTGCAGCGATGACGATGACATTCGTATTCGTTCCAAAACCATCCATTTCAGTTAACAGCTGGTTCAAGGTGTTTTCTCTTTCGTCATTAGAACCGGAGAAATTGCTTTTACCTCTTGCTCTACCTATAGCATCGATCTCATCTATAAATATGATAGATGGAGACTTTTCTTTGGCCTGTTTGAATAGGTCACGTACTCTGGAAGCACCAACACCTACGAACATTTCTACGAAATCTGAACCAGATAAAGAAAAGAAAGGAACTTTAGCTTCACCGGCAACGGCTTTAGCTAATAAGGTCTTTCCTGTTCCAGGAGGTCCTACTAATAACGCTCCTTTTGGAATCTTACCTCCTAGAGCAGTATATTTCTCTGGTTGCTTAAGAAAATCTACAATTTCCTGTACTTCTTCCTTGGCACCTTCAAGACCGGCAACATCTTTAAAAGAAGTTTTAACGTCTGTGTTCTGATCGAATAATTTTGCTTTAGACTTACCTATGTTGAAGATCTGTCCGCCAGCTCCGCCGCCACCTCCAGCGCTCATCTTTCTCATGATAAATATCCATACACCAATGATTAAGATAAATGGGAGGAGAGTAAGGAAAAGATCGCCCAGAATGTCGCTGCTCGTATCGTAAGTAACTACCGTTGCTAAATTATTCTCATTTTTGATTTCATCGATATCGTCTTCAAAATTCTGAAGATCACCAAATTGAAATGAGTAAACCGGAGAATCCCCGCTTGAAAACAGGTCCGGATCAATGTTTTTCTTGTGTATTTCTTTCTCTTTTGCTTCCTTAGTAAGAAACACGTGTGCTTGATTACGGTTGATGATCTCAACTCTTTCTACATCACCGTTTTTAAGATATTCTTTAAATTCTGCTGGGTTTGTTTTTGCAGGTTCAGAGAAGCCACCGTTCCCGAACAAATTGAGACCAAGAAATATTATAATGATCGCAGCATAAATCCAGTAAGCACTGAATTTAGGTTTTCTGGGATCGAGTTTTTTCTTCGCTTTTTGATTCGCCATTATGTCTTGCTAAAAATTAAATTTAATAACTTGTTTGGATAGAAGTGATCTTCGCATCACCCCAAAGGCTTTCAATATCGTAAAATTCCCGGATATGCTTCTGGAAAACATGTACAACAACGTTGACGTAGTCCATTAGCACCCATTCGGCATTCTCGCTACCTTCGATGTGCCAGGGTTTATCCTTTAATTCTTTACTAACCGTTTTTTGTATGGAATTGACTATGGCGTTAACCTGTGTGTTTGAAGTACCGTTACAGATTATAAAGTAGTCGCAAACTGTGTTTTCAATTTCTCTAAGATCAAGGATATCAATGTCATTACCCTTTACTTCCTCAATCCCTTTAATAATATGTGCAATAAGTTGATCGCTGTTTTTTTCCTTTTCTGACATTAATTTGATTTATTTATGCAAATTTATCATTTTTTGCTCTTTTCGAAGAGATTCTTACAGAAGATTTAACGCCTATATCTCTTATAACTATCATGCGTATAATCAAAGTTGATGCCATTGACTCTACGAATACTTTCGTGCGTAAGTTCTATGACAATAAAGATCATTTAGAACCTGTGTGCGTAAGCGCAGCTCATCAAACGAAAGGCAGAGGGCAGAGAGGTGCCAACTGGTATGTGCAACCCGGTCATAATCTCACTTTCAGTATACTTTACCCACAGCAGGAACTCAATATTTCGAGATATTTCAATCTCAACATCTGCATATCTCTGGCTATTTTAGAGGTCCTTGGAGCTAAAAATATACCTCATCTTAAGGTTAAATGGCCTAACGACATTATGTCACAAAGAAAAAAGCTGGGAGGGATTTTAATCGAAAACATTGTCAAGACCGAAGGCATTGTCGCAAGTATCATTGGGATAGGTATTAATGTGAATCAGACCAACTTTGATAACCTGCCTCAGGCCACTTCTTTAAAGAACGTTACCGGTATTCACTGGAATGTTGATGAACTGCTACACGAGCTTTGTGAAACTCTGGACCTTCAATTGAAAGCATTAGGTGAAATGAGTGAAGAACAACTTATGTATAAGTATCAGCAGAACTTATTCCGAAAGGATATCATTTCCACGTTTGAAGCAGATGGATCCAGATTTAATGGGATTATTAGAGGGGTCACTTCCGAAGGAAAACTCAAGGTAGAAAAGGAAGAAGAGTTATTCCAGACTTATGATCTTAAGGAAATCAAATTGCTGTATTAAAAAAGCCGGATTTGAATCCGGCCTTTGTAAATTTTAGAGCTCACCAATATTCTCTGTAAGAGCATTAATGAACTTTTGCAGCGGGCCTTTAATCATCATTCCCATCATCGCATTAAATTTTCCTACAAAATCCATTTGCACTTCACTGCTATTTTCCCCAGCAGAAGAAATATGCGTATTTAAGCTAAATGGAAACTTATCTGAAGTTGATCCAAGAACCACTAATTCCGGTTCCTTTGTTTCTGTGATCTTTAGTTTGATCTCCGGCATACCTTTTAGTTGAAAAATGAAGGTATCTTCAGCAGTAACTACGAACTTTTCCTTGCTCTTAGGCATGATCTCCTCGTAGTTTTCAACATTGGTCAGGAAATTGAACATTTCCTGCTGACTTTTATTCGCTTGTACTTTTTGACTTTCTAATTTCATATTATGGTTTCCAGTTTGCCGGATCTTTTCTCCAGGTTCTAAGGATATCGGCCTCTTCAGTGTTTATATAATTGGTGTTATGAGCAGTGTCTATCAAATGATCGTAATCGCTCAACGTATGTAGTTCTATTTCTGCAGCTTTGAAGTTTTCTTCGGAAGCATCAAAACCATAGGTGAAAATAGCGAACATCCCCTTAACATTGGCACCAGCTTCCTTTAGTGCGTTCACCGCATTCAGACTGCTTTTACCGGTACTTATAAGGTCTTCAATAACGACAACGCTTTGTCCCTGCTCCAGGTTTCCCTCGATCTGGTTTTTTCTACCATGGCTTTTTGGTTCAGGCCGCACATAGACAAATGGAAGACTTAGATATTCTGCTACCAGCATTCCAATTCCTATTGCACCGGTCGCAACTCCAGCAATAACATCTGCTTTGCCGTATTTCAATTCAATTTGCTTGGCGAAATGCTCTCTAACATAGTTTCTTATGCTAGGATAGGAAAGAATGATTCTGTTATCGCAGTAGATTGGCGACTTCCAGCCGCTAGCCCATGTAAAAGGCTCTTGCGGTTCTAATTTTATTGCTTTAATTTGCATTAAAAGCTCAGCGGTCTTTTTTGCTGTTTCCTTATTCAAAATCATAGATACAAATGTATAAAGTTTTTGTGAATGATATCCCCATAATAATTTCTACGAGAAAGGATTTTGGAGGAAACTATAAGAACTATCGATTAAAAACAGTTCGTCTTAAAAAAATAGTCCGGAAGATCCTGGATGGCAGACTCACCCACGTAAATCTTTATAATAAGGATGAAACCAAATTGCTGGATCTTCTTCTGAAGAAAATGAAGGTAGTTACTGCTGCTGGCGGAATGGTGATCAATTCAAAGGAAGAAATCCTATTTATCTATCGCAATCATCGTTGGGACCTTCCGAAGGGGAAAACAGAAAAGGATGAAAGTATAGAGGATTCCGCGATTCGTGAGGTAGAGGAGGAGACCGGAGTTCAGGGGCTCGAGATCAAGCGTTTTATTACAAGGACCTTTCACATATTCAAAAGGAATGGCAAACTTCGCCTGAAGGAAACTTACTGGTACGAAATGTATACTGAATATGAAGGTGACCTGGTGCCGGAAGCTAAAGAAGGGATTAAAAAAGCTAAATGGAAGAATTATGAGAAGACCCAGAAGGCACTCACAAAATCCTACGCGAATATTTTAATGCTTTTTCCTGAACGTTATTTAGCGGGGCAATCTAAAGATAGGATAGCGTAAATGTGCTTCTTCATAATTTGAAGATTGCTTATGCAGCCAATCCAGTTGCGCATACCAGTTATTTCTGAAATCTGCATCCTCCCTTTTCTTTTGATCGAATTCCTTCTGAAGCTCAGCATCGCTGTCAAGCAATTCTTTCGCTTTATCTTCGAAAACATAAGGAGAAAAGCCTTCTTTCTGCTGAAGAACGGTATCAAAGAAATTCCAGTTGAAGAAGGAATCTGTCGCAGATGGTTCCAGAGTTTCTAGAAGATATCGCGCTCCATCCTGAAAAGTAGTTACCAGGAAATCACCTTTTCTAAATCGGACTTCCTCCGTTGTCTTACTCACTTTTGTATTTTGATGTGGGTAGTGACCTTCATACGGATTCTTTGAAGTATCGTAGTCTTCTATTTTATAGACTTCAACCTGGATCAGCGTATCACGATCGAGCGGTTCCATCTTAATATTATTCATTTTCAGGCGGTCCACAACCTGCCACCAACCTTGCGGAATTACGTAAGCTCGAGGGATCTCTATTTCTTCAGTAGCCTTGAAATTATCGTAGTAAGATATCTCTTTAGTAAATTCTTTACTGTCATCATACTTCAGGCGTTCACCACCTGTGACCTCGCTAGCTATATTTTCAGCTTCATAACCTTTAAAATCTCTCTTGCTCGGGTTTTCCTCGTCAACTTCAAATTTCAGTTTATAGTGTCTGTCTGTTAAATACTTTCTTTTCGCCTGGTTTCGTAAATCCTTGATTGTTGTTGATTCTTTGTCTGTGATCCTGATCATGGACTGCATCAATTCGTAGGTTCCATACACTCGCTTGTCATATCTTTTAAGCATGTGTGTTTCCACCATCATTCCCAGGGTATTCCATAAAGTGGTGTAGCCTGTGCTGTATCTGGGAGAATCCATAAACTGGGAAAAACCTGCTTCAGGAACATCATTGAAGACATTTACGTAAGGCGTGATATCCCAATTCTTGTTCTTTAAGGAATCCTCCAGAGCGGGCATCATGGTTTCATTTAAATATTTACCAAGATTCCCTCCAAGTTTGTCATGCTGAGTAAAAAGGTGGGTAAGTGTATACTGGTAATCTGCGCCATTACTTACATGATTATCAATAAATACTTCCGGGTCAACATAATGGAAAATCTCGTAGAAGGTTTGAGCATTTTTAGTATCGGCTTTTATGAAATCCCGGTTAAGATCATAGTTACGGGCATTTCCGCGGAAACCGTATTCCTTTGGGCCATTTTGATTGGTTCTTGTGCCTGAGTTACGATTTAATGCGCCCCCAACATTATAAATAGGAATTGTAGCAACAATCGTATTCTTTGGTGAGTTAATAGAATCTCCAGCCATATCTCTAAAGAGCATCATGGTCGCATCGATACCATCACTCTCCCCAGGATGAATTCCGTTATTGATAAGAATAAAACTATGAGACTTACGTATTTTGTCCAGGTCAAATTCTCCATCGGCATTGTAAATGGCAAGGTGCAAAGGATAGCCGCTATCTGTGCTTCCAAATTCAATAAGGTCTACGGAAGGATACGCTTCAGCAAGTTTTTCGTAATAGCTAATAACTTCCTCGTAGGTGCCAGTTTCCTTACCACCAGATTTTTCGAAACGCGTTTCGAAATCGTAATCCTTAACCAATTTGTATTTCGAAAAGTCGCAAGAACTAAAGCTGATTGCCAGCCCCAATATCAACCACAATTTTTTCATAAATATTTCTAAAAATGGAAGCGTAAACTTAGTTAAAAACTGACACTATTGCTAAAAATGAAAGCATTTCTAGCAGGTTGCAGGTCGATGTTAAATTAAAACTAATCCCTTCCCCAGTTTACTGCAGCTATATAAAACAGGTTATTTTTGTTGAAAACTGAAAGATGAGAAAGAATGTAAGAAATCTATGTTTAGCCGGTACCGTCCTGTTTTCGGTAAATATGATGGGTCAGGCTATCGAGAATCTAAGTGAGGAGAAAAAGAATGAATTGGCTCAATCTGGACCAGATATCGTTAAAACTACCGTTGGGGAACTGAAACTACCAGCGCCGTTTTCAACTGAATCTGTAAGTAAGGAGAGCAAGCTAGTAGAGTGGCCAGAAGGAGAGATGCCTAAGGCACCGGCTGGTTTTAAAGTGACAAAATTCGCCGAAGGTCTGGAACATCCAAGACGAACCTATGTCGCACCAAACCATGATATTTTCGTGGTGGAGTCTGATGACGCCAAGAAAAGTGCGAATAAGATTACGATGTTTCGTGATAAGGACCAGGATGGAGTACCTGAAGAAAAATACAATTTTCTTAAAAACCTGAATCAACCATACGGAATGCTGGTAATGGGAGATTGGTTTTACGTAGCCAATGTAGATGGCGTAGTTCGTTTTCCATATAAGGAAGGACAGAATGCTATTGATCAAAAAGGTGAGGATGTTTATGCGCTTCCAGCAGGAGGTTATAATCATCACTGGACTAGAAATATGATTGCCGGTCCTGATAACAAGAAAATATACATCACTGTAGGTAGTTCCAGTAATGTTGGCGAACATGGGATGGAGAAAGAAGAACGCAGAGCCAATATTATCGAGATCAATCCTGATGGTAGTGGTGAAAGAATTTATGCTTCTGGTTTGAGAAATCCAGTAGGTGTGGATTGGAATCCAATTACCGGCGAACTTTGGGCAGCCGTAAACGAAAGAGATAAGATTGGTGATAATCTGGTACCAGATTATGTGACCAGTGTAAAAGATGGTGGTTGGTATGGATGGCCATATTCTTATTATGGTAACATTAAAGATCCAAGATGGGCTAATGATCCACATAATGAGCTGGTGGAGAAAGCTATTATTCCAGATGTACCAGTGGGTGCTCATACTGCATCACTTGGACTGACTTTTTATACTCAGGAAGCATTTCCAGAGAAGTATCATAATGGAGCATTTGTAGGTCAGCATGGATCATGGAATAGATCGAATTTTGCAGGATATAAAGTGGTATTCATTCCTTTCGATGAGAACGGGATTCCGCAGGAACCGGAGGATTTCCTTACTGGTTTTATTGCCAGCGACGATTCAAGCCAGGTTTATGGTAGACCTGTTGGTGTAACAACGCTTCCTGATGGATCACTGCTTGTTAATGATGACGACGGAAATACAATTTGGAGAGTCTCCGCAGAATAATTAGAAAATTTGAAGAAACTACATTTAGTCCTTGCTTTCTTGCTATTCAGTTCTGCTATAGTAAGTTCACAGAATTTTAGCGCGAAAGTAAAGGACTCCGAATCTGGAGAATTTCTGAATGATGTTACGGTGACTGCCGTGAGATCAGAAAAAATTCAGGTGACAGATACCAATGGAAATTTCAGTTTTGACGGAATCAGTTTTCCGTTGAAGCTGAAATTTTCATTTATAGGCTATAAGACATCTACTGAAATTTTTAGTGCTTCAGAAGAAGGAAAAATTATTGAACTACAGCGAGATATTGATGGTTTGTCTGAAGTTGTTTTGCGTAGTTCCAATATTCCGCAGAAATTACTGAAGGAATCAGCGGCGGTGAGTGTGCTTTCAGCAGAAGACCTTAAACGAGTAGATGATTTCAACCTGGTGCAAAATCTCAATTATGTACCCGGTGTTTTTGTTAGTCAGGGCGCGCTGAATACCAACAAGATCGATATTAGAGGAATTGGTGCGCGGGCTCAATACAGTACGAACCGCATTAAGGCTTATATTAATGGAATCCCTCTCACTACTGCGGAAGGTGAACTAACGCTGGATGATTTTGACAACTCATACCTTGACCGGATTGAGATCTACAAAGGTCCGGTTTCTTCCATATTTGGAGCAGGGTTAGGAGGTGCTATCAATCTTTATACTCAGCGAAACAGGCAGGATCAACGCTCTGTAGAGACGAGTTTTAGCTACGGAAGTTTTAATACCATGAAAACGGGTGTGAATGTGAACTATGTAGAAGATAGTCTTGATATTTCGGTCAATTATAATAAACTGGATAGCGATGGGTATCGTGATAACGGTGCTTATGATCGAAATTCATTCGTTGTAACAGCTGGTTTGCTAAATAAAAAAGGAAATCGCTGGGATCTTTTCTATAATTATACCAATCTAAAAGCTTTTATTCCAAGTTCTTTGAATCAGGATGATTTTCTAAACTCACCCACAAAAGCTGCCTTTACTTGGGGAAGTGCTGAAGGTTATGAATCTTATGATAAGAATATTCTTGGGCTAGCCTATACCCACAATTTTTCTGAAAACTGGAAAAATCAAACCACTGTTTTTCTGAATTCTCGTGATGGATACGAACCACGACCTTTTGATATTCTTGATGAAGACAGGAATTCTATAGGTCTGCGAACCAATTTTAATCACGAAACTGCGATTGCCAGTATGCCTGCGAAATTTAGTTTTGGAGCTGAAGGGATGCTGGAGTTCTACGAAGTTCAAACCTACCAGAACTTATATCAGGATTTTGAGAATCAAGGCAGCGTTCAGGGAAACAATCTAAGTAATAATGAGCAGGATCGAAATTATATCAATTTATTCGGACAGGTTCAGCTGGAATTAACCTCGAAATTAACTGCCGATTTTGGAGTGAATTTTAATACAACTTCCTACGATCTGCAGGATAATTTTAATCAGGATTCAGAAGATCAATCTGAAAATTATAGTTTTGATGCAGTACTTTCTCCGAGACTGGGATTAAGCTATGAAGCTTTTGCTGGAAAGCACTTCTATGCTTCAGCAAGTCATGGGTTTTCTACTCCTACGGTAGCGCAAACTCTAACTCCGGAAGGAAATATCAACACAGATCTTCAAACAGAAACTGGATGGAACTACGAAATAGGCTTTAAAGGTAACTGGCTCGAAAACAGGTTATATACTGAAGTCAACGCTTATTCTATACAGATTCGGGACCTTCTGGTAGCCAGAAGAATTGACCAGGATCGCTATGTAGGAGTCAATGCAGGAAAGTCTGATCATTATGGGCTGGAATTTACTTCAGTTTACCAACAACCAATTTCGAATGATCTCTCGTTGAACTTTATGATGAATGCAAATCTTACCGATTATACCTTTGATAAATTCGTGGATCTTGGGGAAAATTATTCTGGAAATGAATTACCAGGTGTTCCAGAATATATGTTGACACCAACAATTGGATTCGATTATAAGGATTTTTCAGCAAATATCAATTATCAGATGTTTGGAGAAATAGCTTTGGATGATTCCAATTCTGGTTATACTGAAGCTTACGAATTGCTGAATTTCAGAATGAATTACAATACAAAATTAACCAGTTATTTGCAGGCAGGTGCGAGCCTTGGAATCAATAATATCACAGATGAGCTTTATGCTTCAAGTATCGTAACTAACGCGGTAGGTTTTGGAGGTTCTGCACCACGTTATTATTACCCGGGAATGCCAAGAAATTATTACGCGGGTCTAAATTTGAAATTAAGCCTTTAAGAAGACTGGGTTTTTACGACTTCAGGAACCATGAATTCATAACTTCCACCGTGACGCATCACATCTCTTACCACGGTGGAAGAAATATGAGCGAGTCCAGAGCTTGAGATTAAAAATATGGTCTCAATACCGGCCATTTTGTAATTCGTTTGACCAATAGCTTTTTCAAATTCAAGATCCTGGCCATTGCGCAAACCTCTCAAAATAAATTCTGAATCTTTGGATTTGCAATAGTCTACGGTAAGTCCGCTATAAGTTTCTACCAGAATTTTTTCTTCGTCTTTATAAGTTTCTTTTAGAAAATGCAATCTTTCTTCCAGGCTGAACATATATTTTTTGCTGGAATTAGTGCCTATAGCCAGTATGATCTTGTCAAAAAGAGGCAAAGCTCTATCGATAATATCTGTGTGACCTAAGGTTAGCGGGTCAAAACTACCTGGGAAAACTGCTATTTTCATAATTCGCGATTTAATTCTATTGATTCAATGCTGCTTCCACGGCACTACCAAATAGGTCTTTTAATGTGATTCCTGCTTTTTCGGCTTGTTGAGGTAAAATACTTGCCTGACTAATTCCCGGGTTGGTGTTCATTTCTATAAAGTGTGGTTCACCTTCATGAAAGATAAATTCTGATCTTGAAAAACCTTTCATCTTCAGTTTACGGTAGATCATTTTAGCGATCTCCTGTACTTTCAAAGTATCTTCTTCAGAAATTCTAGCTGGTGTGATTTCCTGGGATTTTCCGAGGTATTTGGCTTCATAATCGAAAAACTCCCCATCAGGCACGATTTCAGTAACCGGCAAAGCAACAATTTCACCTTTGTACATAATCACCCCAACAGAGACTTCAGTTCCATCCAGAAATGATTCAATGATTGCTTCATCATCTTCAGTAAAAGCAGTTTTTGCCGCAGAAACTATTTCTTCTTCGGTCTTAACTTTAGTTACCCCAAAACTGCTTCCCGCACGATTTGCCTTAACGAAACATGGAAGACTAACGCGATCTACGATAGCCTTTGTGTCGATATCCTCACCTTTATTCAGGAAATAGTTTGTGGCAGTTTTGACTCCGTAGGGTCTTAAAACCGAAATAAGATCCCGTTTGTTGAAGGTCAATGCCGACTGGTAGTAGTCACAACTGGTTTGCGGTACTCCAATAAGCTCTAAATATGCCTGCAGTAGTCCGTTTTCACCCGGTGTACCATGAATTGTGTTAAAAACGCAGTCAAAGCTAATAACCTTATCATCTATAGTTACTGTAAAGTTGCTTTTATTGATAGGATAAGGGGTGTCATCTTCTGTAACCACGAACCATTCGCTTTGCAGGATATGAACACGGTATGGCTCGTAAAGGTCACGATCAAGATTTTTATAAACGATATTACCACTGTTTATCGAAATGCGGTATTCACTGGAATAACCGCCCATAGCGATGGCGATAGTTTTCTTCATATTCAATATTTCCGGTTTGAAGTCGTTAAACAAAAATATCACTTAATAGGGCAGTCACCAAAACCAAAGGGTTTTATATCTTTGTCCATTATCATGAAACTATGGGATTTTTTCGATTTATTTTCAGCAAGACCTTTTTAATTCAATTGGTGCTTGCCGGTATTGTATTGGTTGTACTTGCTATTCTGGCTATGCAATGGCTGGATTACTCCACGAACCAGGATCAGCGAATCGAAGTTCCCGACCTCGCCAAGATGAATCTGGATATTGTTGAGGATCGTCTGGATGAACTCAATCTTGATTTCGAAATCCTTGATTCTGCGAATTTCAATCCGGATTTCCCGAGGTATTCAGTAATAGAACAGGCACCTGCACCAGGTAAATTTGTGAAGGAAGACCGTAAGATCTACTTAACCTTGAATCCTTCCGGATATCGTAAAGTTGAAATTCCGGAGAATTTGATTAGAAAAACCCGCAGACAGGTAGAACCAACCTTAAGATCTTTAGGTTTTGAGATTGGTGATGTTAGCTACAAGCCAGACATTGCTGAAGATGCTGTGCTGGAAATAAGACATAAAGGTAAACTGGTGGAAGCTGGTGAGAAATTAATGAAAACTTCTGTATTAGACCTTGTACTGGGCGATGGTAGTGGAAGATATAGAGAACTTGAAGACGATAGTCTGGATGTTCAACAGGAAACTGAAAGCGAAGTAGATGAATTCTAATATAGACCAGAACGACGAAATTGAAGATAACGACCAGAATGAAAGTCTTTATGAACATCATAAGTTCGTAGCAGATTCCGGTCAAAAACCACTAAGAGTGGATAAATTCCTGATGAATTTCATCGAGAATGCTACCCGTAATAAAATTCAGAAGTCGGCTAAGAGCGGAAACATCTATGTAAATGGTGAAACTGTAAAGCAAAATTTTAAGGTAAAAGCTGGAGACACCGTGCAGGTGATGTTCGAGCATCCTCCTTACGAGTTTTTACTGGTGCCTGAAGATATTCCGCTTGATATTGAATATGAAGATGATACGCTGCTGGTAGTTAATAAACCTCCCGGAATGGTAGTACATCCCGGTCATGGTAATTATAGTGGGACACTTATCAACGCACTTGTACATCACTTTGATAATTTACCGAATAATAGTAGTGATCGCCCAGGATTGGTTCACAGGATCGATAAGGACACGAGCGGACTATTGGTGATCGCCAAGACTGAAGAAGCGATGGCACACCTGTCAAAGCAATTTTTTGACAAGACCAGCGAAAGAGAATATGTAGCGATCGTCTGGGGGAACGTAGAAGAGGATGAAGGTACTATAGAAGGAAATATAGGAAGAAACCCAAAGAATAGATTACAGAACTTAGTTTACGAAGGAGACCTTGCAGAAGAAGGAAAACCAGCAGTGACGCATTTTAAAGTGATTGAAAGACTTGGGTATGTAACTCTGGTTTCATGTAAACTGGAAACTGGTAGAACACACCAGATACGAGTTCATATGAAATATATTGGACATACGCTTTTTAATGATGAGCGCTATGGAGGAGACAGGATCCTTAAGGGTACAACATTTACCAAGTACAAGCAGTTTGTAGATAATTGTTTCAAAATACTACCAAGGCAGGCCTTGCATGCAAAAACCTTAGGCTTTAAACATCCAAAAACAGGAAAATGGATGAGCTTTAATACTGAAATTCCTGAGGATATTCAAAATTGCGTGGATAAGTGGAGAGCATATGCTAAAAGTCAGCTAGAGAATCTTTAGGATAAAAGCTGTCTATTGATCTATCGATAACTAATTTTATTAGGCTTCAGAAATTTTAGTGATTCGGCTTATATTTGGGAAAAACAGGAAAATGAAAATTGTTGTTTCCCCAGCTAAAAGTCTGGATTACGATTCAAAACTACCCAGCAATCGAGGTACACAGCCACAATTTCTGGAAACTACCGCTAAGCTCAATAGAAAGTTATCTCGCCAGACTAAGTCAGATCTTTCAGAATTAATGAGTATTAGCGATAAACTGGCTGACCTGAATTATACGAGGTACCAGGAATTCGAAGAAGATCATACCAAAAAGAATTCAAGACCCGCGATGTATGCGTTCGATGGGGATGTATATATAGGTTTGGATGCTTATACTATTTCTACAGATAAACTTGATAAGCTTCAGGATACCTTGAGAATACTTTCCGGGATGTATGGGATCTTAAGACCATTGGATTTGATGCAGCCGTACAGGCTGGAAATGGGCACTTCTATTGGGATTGAAAGAAATGATAATCTTTATAAAGTCTGGAAAGAAAAGATCACGCAATCGCTGAATGATGAATTGAAAGAAGATGAGTTGTTTCTGAATCTTGCCAGTAATGAATATTTTAAGGCAGTAGATACGAAACAATTGAAAGTTCCGGTTATTGCGCCAGTTTTCAAGGATTACAAAAACGGAAAGCTGAAAATTATCAGCTTTTATGCGAAGAAAGCCCGTGGTTCTATGGTAAGATATATTATCGATAAAGATTGTGAAACTCTGGAAGATATTAAAGGGTTCGATTACGATGATTATCGATTCAGTGAAGAACATACGGAAAAAGAAGATCATCCAACCTTTATAAGATAATATTCTGGAGCTTTTTCACCACACACATCCATTTCCGCCATTCATTCCTGAAAGCGCCACAAAACTCATTGTTGGTACTTTGCCGCCTCCACGTTTTACGCGTAGGGAATTAAAGCCAGATGATGTGGATTTTTGCTACGGAAGCAGGGATGGTTTATTGTGGCCAGTATTGGATCGTATATTTCAGCTTAACCTGAAGTATGAGAATACTTCAGAAGCAATAAAACAGCGACAGGATTTTTTGAAAAGTAGAAATATTGGGATCTGCGATATAGTGGAAAGTAGCCGGCGCGAAAAGATCGATGCAAGTGACCTGGGAATGCAAAAAGTGGAGCTGCGTGATATGCTTAAAATTCTTCGTAAGCATCCAAAAATGGATACGCTTCTTTTTACCGGTGGTAATTCTAAAAACGGACCGGAATATTTCTTCAGAAAATATCTAAAAGAACAGTTGGCAGAGATTAAGCTAAAGATCGTGTCAAATAAATCACCCAGAGTTCATCAGTTTATTCTGGATGGGCGATCAATCAAGACTGTATCACTAATTGCACCATCCGGCGCTGCGAATATTTCAATTGGCAGTTCTGAACTTTATAAAGAGATGAAAAAGAAAAACCCTGAATTCAATACTCTTGATTTCAGGGTTCTTCAGTATAAAGAATTTTTCTAGATCACTGCAATTCTTTTTTATCCTGATTAGCCAGTGTAGTAGGTTTGATCTTAAATTTTCGACGTTTTGGTCTTAGCTTCCCGCTGGTTCCAATCGCGATCTTACCTCTTTTAGTTTTCTTATCACCTCTACCCATTTATTTTTTGTTTTGCTGATCTTTAATGGTCTTTTCATCTATATCCACCTTATTCGTTTCTTCGTTGCGATTTCCGGTTGGATTCGTTGGATTTTTCTGCTCTTTCGTTCTTTCTCTCTTGTTATCTTCAATTGGTCCTCCCATAACTAGTAATTTTTATGATTTACTCTAAGATAAGGACATGTAGTCTAATAAGCTGCCAAGAAGCTGTTACAATTAGGTTAAAGCTTGATAGGTTCGATAAAATTTGAAATTTTCGAGGTTCCCTCGATATCAAGATGTTTTATAAAAGCACTACCAATAATTGCACCTTTAGCAAATTGAGTTGCTGCTTTGAAAGTCTCCTTATCCTTAATACCGAAACCTACGATCTGAGGATTTTTTAAACCCATTTCATGAATTCTTCGGAAGTAATCAGTAGTTTCATTTCCGAAACCTGAAGTAGATCCTGTGACACTGGCGCTACTCACCATGTAAATAAATCCATTGGAAATAGAATCTATAAACCTGATTCTATCTTCTGAAGTTTGAGGAGTGATAAGAAAAATATTGATCAATCCATATTTTTCGAAAAGCTCCTGATATTCTTCGTGGTACACATCTACTGGAAGGTCTGGGATAATAAGTCCGTCGATACCAGTTTCAGCACACTTTTTACAAAATTCCTCCACTCCATATTGAAGCATAGGATTAAAATAACCCATCATGATCAGCGGAATCTCAACTTTGGGCCTGATATCTTTGAGTTGATCAAAAAGCTTTTGAGTGGTCATCCCATTCCGAAGGGCTTTGGTAGAACTTTCCTGGATGGTAGGTCCATCTGCCAGTGGATCACTAAAGGGAAGGCCGATCTCGATAAAGTCGACACCGCTTTTTTCAAGATCCACAATGATCTGTTCAGTATCATCAATATTTGGAAAGCCTGCACTAAAATATATGGAAAGAAGTTTTTTGTCTTCTTTTAATTTCTCCTGAATTCTATTCATTTTCTATAAATTGAAATATTCAATATATGTGTTCAAATCCTTGTCGCCTCTTCCTGATAGGTTGACCACAACGATATCATCTTTCTTAAATTTTCGGTTTTCAAAAACTGCCAGGGCATGGGAGGTTTCTATTGCGGGAATAATACCTTCCAGCTTAGCTAGTTCTAAACCGGCTTTCATAGCTGCTTCATCTGTAATGCTAATAAAGTCTCCTCTTTTACTGGTAAAAAGGTTAGCATGCATTGGTCCAACTCCAGGATAATCCAGGCCAGCTGAAATACTATACGGTTCAGTGATCTGTCCGTCGCCGGTTTGCATAAGAAGCGTTTTACTACCATGGATAATTCCGGGTTTCCCCAATGCTGAGGTTGCTGCACTTTCCCCGGTATCAATGCCTTTTC